>CAWKIY010000139.1:0-20633 GCA_963849245.1 candidate division FCPU426 bacterium
CCCTTTATACGATTATCGACCGCGATCGCCTGAGGGGGGCGCTTTTCGCGGTGGTGCCTCGGTCCCATCATGTGCGTCTTTCCCGGGTTTTGATGAACCTGGAAACCATCGTGGGCGCCTATATCCGCGGACAGCTCATCACCAGCACGGCGATCACCGTTTTTATTTTTATTCTTCTGACCTTCTGCGGCATTGAAAACGCCATGTCGCTGGCGGTCTTCGCTGGTTTAGCGGATGTCCTCTCGTATGTTGGGGTCTTTATCGCGATGGTCCCGGCCTTGATCGCCGCTCTTCCTCACGGTCCGGTCGTGACGCTGGTGGTTTTGGCGCTAATGCTTTTTTATGTGGAATTCGAGGCCCGGGTGCTGGTGCCCCGGGTTTACGGGCTGGCGCTGCGTCTTCCTTCCGCTCTGGTTATTTTCTCGCTTTTGGTCGGCTGGACACTGATTGGAATCGTCGGCGCGTTGTTCGCGATTCCGTTCGCGGCCACGGCCATGATGCTCATCGCGGAACTGCGCGTGCCGCTGCCAGGGGAACCGGAAAAAGCCGCTGAAGAAGTGCGCCGGGAAGATAAGCGCGCCAAAGAAGAGTATGAGCGGAGGTCGGAGGGTGTTCCCGCCAAACAATCGGCGGCAATCGCCGTTGAAATCGCTGTCGATCAACTCAAAGAAGAAAATAACATACCGGCGAAGTAACGACGGTTGAGGGGAATCAAAATGAGGGGGGCGAAATCATTTTGATTGGTTTTTGGAAAATTCTCCCGGTTTTTGTGAAAAAAGAGGGCACGGTCCTTGCTCTTATCATTTGGGTCAAGTAATTGGCCGTTCGATTGGACGAGATTCTAAAAATAAGGGGGACTTTATGCATGACACGATGCAGTTTCATGATCTGATATGGTTTTTAATTGTGGGCGGACTAGCGGGATGGATCGCTAGTGTTCTGGTCGACGGCGGCGGGATGGGCATTATCACCGATATCGTCATTGGGGTTTTGGGCGCGTTTTTAGGGGGCTTTTTGGCCTATCAGTTCAATAT
Source organism: candidate division FCPU426 bacterium (assembly GCA_963849245.1). Classification (GTDB taxonomy): domain Bacteria; phylum Oederibacteriota; class Muellerivitia; order Muellerivitales; family Muellerivitaceae; genus CAWKIY01. Next base: position 1,035 of record CAWKIY010000139.1, read on the forward strand.
CGCCATTTATGGATTCTGGGGCGTGCTCGTTACGGCCATTATTGGAGCGGTGATTTTGCTGGTGATTTTCCGGGGTGTTTCCCGAACCCGGCGTCCAGCTCGAAGCGTTTAGAAGTTTTAAAATATTGATCACCACGAAGTGATGCGAATGAATTTATCTCAGATGATTGATTTAACTTCGTGTACTTTGTGTACTTCGTGGTGAAGTTGTTTACTTTTTTTGCTTTGGTCTTTTCGACACGAAAGGCAAGGCTTTCTTTGGAATGGTAACGGTTTTCTTTTGGAAAGAGTTCCAAAGGGTGCCGACCAAAAGACCGGCGGCGCCGGCGATGGCCAAGGCTTTTTTGGGGTTCTTTTCCGTGTAATGGACCGCTTTTTCCTCGAATTCCACGAATCTTTTCTTGAGGGTGATGAATTTTTCTTTCGATTGGTCGAAACCTGTTTTGATTTTTTCTTGGTTCTTTTCGCCTGTGAACAAGTTTTCCAGCCAGATCAGCTTGCTCTTTCCTTCGGTTAAATGTTTTTGGATCTGATCCTTTAGCTTTTTCACGTTTTTTCCATCCGATAAATTTTTATTCACTATCTCGTTCCTGCTTTTCATGTCGTCCCCCTGTTTTGTTTCGTGAATTGCATCAAAATTAAAAGTACCACCAGCCCCAGGATTCCGCCGCAAAGGCAGGCGACTCCACGGGGCACACCGCCGTAATCGATGACCATGAGAAGAAGCCCTGATCCCAGCAAAAGAACGCTGAGGAAAAAGGTGAAGCCGAGTATTCCCAGAATGATCAGTCTTTGCTCAATGTGCCGGGCGTAATGATCTAACTGCCCATCCAACGCCAGCTGTAATTGATGGACCCAGGGCTTCGCCCCCTTGATAAGGACGGACCCCATTTGTCCCAGAGTTTTTAACAGAGGAAGACCGGGTTCTTTTGCCATTTCATTTTCCTTTTGTGAACGAGTGAGGTAACTTGACGCAGGACTTAAGCTTTTAAAACCACCTTCAAAGCTTTTTCTTTAGCGGCATTGCCGAATGTTTCGTAGGCCTTCATGACATCGGACAAGGCGAAGGAATGGGTTCCCATCTTTTTGGCGTCCAGTTTTCCCGAGAGCAATGTCTTCAAAAGCATGGGCGTCGTTACGGTATCCACCAACCGGGTGGTGATACTGATGTTGCGGTCCCAGAGTTTTTCCATGTGGAGTTCCACGGACTTGCCGTGGACACCGATATTCGCGATCCGTCCGCCGGGGGCAATGATAGCCTGGCAGGTGGCGAAAGTGGCGGGAATGCCGACGGCTTCGATAGCCACGTCTACTCCCTCGCCGCGGGAAGTCATGGCCAGAACCTTTTCCACCGCCTTGCCGTCGGTGCTATTGACGATTTGTGTCGCCCCGAATGTTTTCGCGACTTGCAGGCGGTTTTCATCCATGTCAATCATGATGATTTCGGCGGGTGAATAGAACTGCGCCGTCATCAGCGCGGACAGCCCGATAGGGCCGGAGCCCACAATGGCCACCGTGTCGCCGGGTTTGACCTGGCCGTTTAAAACGCCGCATTCAAAACCGGTGGGGAAGATATCCGAAAGCATGACCAGCGCTTCTTCTGAAACGTCTTGGGGAGCCGGGTAAAGGCTGTTATCGGCGTGGGGAATACGGACATATTGGGCCTGGGTCCCGTCAATCAGGTAGCCCAAAATCCATCCGCCGTCGCGGCAATGGGAATACATGCCCTTTTTGCAGTTATCGCATTTTCCGCAGGAAGTGACGCAGGAGATGATCACCTTATCACCTTTTTTGAAATTGGAAACGCCGGTTCCCACTTCCTCGACAATGCCGACCCCTTCATGGCCGAGAATCCTTCCGTCGGTGACCAGAGGGAGATCGCCTTTCATAATATGCAGATCTGTTCCGCAGATGGTGGAGGTCGTGATTCGAACGATCGCATCCGTCGGCAGTTGGACAGAGGCTTTTGGTTTGTCTTCCCAATTCTTTTTTCCGGCTCCGTGATAGACCAGAGCTTTCATCGTGGCAGTTTTTTTATTCTCTTGAGTAGCAGTTGTCATGGCGATTCCTTTTGGTGTGTTTCTGGTGTAAGGCATTATTAAAAGCAAGAAACGAGCCGTACCTAGAAGGGCCTTTCGGCCTGTTTTGAACGGTGGAATTATTCAGGCTTGCGAAAGGAATCGAATTGAGAAGTTCCGGCTATCGTTTTGATTGGATTCTCATGTGGAATTCAAAATAAAAATTTCCTTATGGTTAAGGAGCCGTTGTTTCCTGGAAGCGGAAGATGGTTCTGGACACTTTTACCACGAATCGCGAAGGGTATGAAACTTGCTCTTGATAGGCGTTGCGGCCAAGTATGGGGATGATTCATCCCAAGACATAAAAAGGAAAGAAAATAGATGGCACTCACAAAAGAAGTCGTATTAGACGAGATAAAAGATTCTCATGGCGTGGTTTTGAACATTCTTCCGGAAGAGGCTTTTCATAAGCTTCATATCCGGGGTTCCCGCAGCGTCCCAATGACGCCGGACCAAAACGCTTTTGCTCAGACGGTGGAAAGGAGATTTGGAAAAGAAAGATTTCTTATTATTTACGGCTCGGACATTAGCAGCCGGACGGCAGTGGACGCATTCGAGATTCTAAGGAAGAAGGGTTTCCGAACTGAGATATATCTCGGCGGAATGAAGGAGTGGGCGGAGGCGGGTTTTCCTACCGAAGGTACGGAGGCCTTGAAAAAGGCGGTTTTGAAATGACCAAGCTCATCAATGCCCGTGAAGCGGAAAAAAATAAGACGGTGGACGTGTGGGGGTCCCTGGCCTGGATGGCGAATCAAGGACTCACAGGAAGCTCTGTTACGGTGGGTCGTTTGATCCTTTATCCTGGATTCTCTGATTCTTCCCATAGCCATCCAAACGCTGATGAGGTCATCTTTCTTTTGAGGGGAAGTGTGGATGTTGAGTTCGGAGGCTCGGAGGTGGCGCTTCTGCCGGGCGATGCCCTGACAATTCCATTGAGGGTCCCCCACCAGATTAAAAATACGGGAGAGGTGGAGGCGGAAATGACGCTTTCTTACTCCTCGGGGTCGCGCAAGTACACTGCCGAATAACTAAGCCGTTCATCTATTCGAGGGGAAAATGATGAAAAAAACGATAACTTTAATTGCCGTAATGGGACTGATTGTGGTTTCAACTGTCTTTGTTTTAGCCGCGGACACAGTTTCGGTGCCCGCTTGTTCCGGCGGCAATCGGCTAAGCTTCTAAAGTAAGGACCGCTTTTAAAAGTTGAAGGATCTTTTGGCTTGAAAATAGAGCCTCTTCTGGTTTTTGAAGAGGGATTGAATGCAGGCATTTAAAATCAAAAATAACGCATCAGATACCAGGATTCCTTTCTGAATTAATTCGTTTTTTGCGGTCGATGTTTTATGAGTGTTCCGAATTGTTCTGGTTTTGACTGCGAAGAATACCTTCGCGAGAAAGCTGTGAAACAGTGGTCTCCGCGACTGTCGATGACTGAAATTTAACGAATCATCAACGCTTCGCTTTTTTTACGGCCAGTTTTTCAGATAAGGATTCCATGGAAAGAACGGACTGAAAACCTTTGCTTCCGTCCCTCACCTCTTTTTCGCCCTCAATCCAATCGCTCAACTCGTCCCCGGGCTGGGCGTAGCGGCCGCGGTTAAGCCAGCTGTAATAAGCGGCTTCCTCAATTTGTTTGGCAGTCTCTTCGTGAATTGAGAGGGGAACTGTTTTCGTGTTTTCGTCGTTGATCATGTCGTTTTCCTTTTTCGTGATTTAAACCCAAAGGTTGTTGCGATCAAACCTTTCCAAGATCAAAGCAAGAAACAGGCCGATGATGAAGGGCTTTATTCGAAGGAGTTGCTCCGTATTGGGCGATTTGGAAAGCTGAAAAGAATCAAAAGGAGAATGGATTCATCGTTTTGATCGAAAAAATTCCTAAAAGCAAGATGGGGTTTTTAATCGGCCCGGAATTCAAGGTTTTGTGGCTGAAAGATTTCAGCAGGATGGCATCTTCCTTGCTTTTAATAGGTCTTGAACCGCACTGGAATCGGCCTGCTTTCAAGGCTGGTCTGGGATTTTAAGGAGGCGTTCGCGTGAGGAATTTGACTAGGGGCGGTTATTTGTTGATGGTGACCCTTCTGATTGCCATTGGCGCCAGCTGCGCCTCTTATCATCGTGAACTGGCGGGGGCCGCGGGCGCCGGTGTCAAGGACCGGGCGGACCGACCCGACGACCATCCAAATGACGAAGACCATAACGGGGATGATTATCACGATGGCCGTTAGAGAACGAAGGAGACAATATGGAATCCATGGATCGAATTAAAATGAAGTTTGTCCCGTCACTCGGGGGTTCACCGAGCGCATCCCTGATTCCGGACTCGGCTGGGAATGAGCTGAAAAAACGTTCCAAATCGTTGGAACGTCAGCGCTCCCGTCCTAAAACGACAGAGGGCCGTGTCCGTGAAAGAAAAGTTCCGAGGCATGTTGAGGAGTTCCATCCCCGGGGCGCGGCGTGACGCCGTGAAATTCGGGGGCCTAAAGGCGCCTCTAAAGCCATTATGCCTTACCGCGGAAGCCGTCCCAAAAATCCAAAATAAACGAAAGAAGGGAAGATCGTCAAATGGATAAGAAAAAAGCCAGATTGAAAATATTAAACGGTGAAATAGGTCCGCTTTCATCCCGGGAAGATTTTAAAACGGGCTATTGGGATCGAATTCAAGAAATCAGGGACAAGCGTCAAGAACTTCTGGGGATGATGGATAATTTAAGAAAAGCCCGCGAGGCGTTCCGGATACAACGGAAAAAGAACCTAGAGACCTTGTGGAAGGCCCTTGATGATTCGATTCGGGCGGCGCAGTTGTCGTTGAATTAACCTGCGGTTTACTGGTTTTTAGGCGGAATCGGGAAAGGAATCTTTATGACACATAATATCGGCTTGTGGATAGGGGAATGGATGGGCAAAGGGGTATGGATAATACCGGCCATCAGCGTTGTGATTGTTGTTCTGTCGGCGGTTCTGCTTTACAAGTTGATCAAGCGAAGCGGTTGGAACGTTCACTGGTGGTCCTGATTTGAAAATAGAGATTGGACAAGCCTGCCTAAAAAGCCGCAAGAAAAAATCAGAAAACATCTTGAGTCCGTATGTATGACCCCGCTTATTTATATGATTTCATTTGGCTCTTTGCCGTCGGCGGAATGACAGGTTTGATTACCACGATGGCGGGTCAAGGATCGGGATTGGGCCTGATTTGGGACATGGCGGCGGGTTTTCTGGGGGCTTTTATGGGAGCTTCTTTCTCTTATTATTTTAATCTTTTGACGCAGGGTTTTGCGGAAGCCTTGGGAATCTCAATCCTAGCGTCGGTCTTCTTGCTGGTTTTCCTCCGGATCTTGGTCCGCTTTCTGAAAATCTCGGATAAAGCTTCCTAACTGCCAGCAGATTTGTTCCCGCTTAACAGAATCAAAATGATCGGAGTGTTTCGATCATTTTGATGGGCTTCTTATCCCGTGAATCCCTGATGCGAATAATTGGCAGTAAACCCCCTTTTTATCCATTCCGGAGGGAGACGATTTGCGGACGTTATTAAGACTCCCCCGGTATGGAACTTGCTCTAAGTCATGTTGCTGTAAATCAAAAGAGGTGAAAAACATGTCAATGACGAAAGAAGCTGTGAAGGAAAAGATGAAAGACGCGAATGTGATGGTGTTGGATGTTCTGCCGGAGAGCGATTTCGCGAAACTGCATATCACGGGGTCGGAAAGCTTCCCTTTGGGACTGAACTCTGACACTTTCGTCCAAGCTGTCGAGAAGAAATACGGCAAGGATAAGTTTTTTATCACTTATTGCGCGGGTTTGACCTGTCACGCGGGTCCGGACGCGGCTAAGGCTTTGCAGAAAAAAGGTTTCAAGGCGAATGACTACGCGGGCGGCATTGAGGATTGGTCACGAGCGGGTTTTCCCACCGAGGGAAGCGAATCAAAGGGCGCGGCGTCCGCGTTCCCGATTTCAAACTAATTTGTTCATTCAAAAGTTTATCCAAGAAAAGAGGAAGACTATGTTTTCAGATTTAAGAAAAGGGTTGCTGGCGGGTTTGGTGATGACGGCGGTATTGCTGCCGACCACAGGCGTTTGGGCGGATTCGGATTTTCACCCAACAAACGATGGTGGTAATTTTGGTTTAGGGCTGGAATTCGGCCAGCCGGGTGATTGGGGTGTGGCAGGCAAGCTTTGGGTGGATTCGGTGAACGCTTTCGCGCCCGCGGTGAAATTTGACACGGATGGAACGGCCATTCTCCAGTTGGACTATTTATGGCACAACTTTGATATTGTCCGCTTGAATGACGGAAACGGCGAGATGCCGCTTTATATCGGCTTCGGCGGGGATTTGGCGTTGGAAAGCACCGTTCAAATCGCGGGCCGGATTCCGATCGGTATTTCCTACATTTTTGACAAGCGGCACGTTCCAATTGATATTTATCTGCAGGCGGTGCCGACCCTTTGGTTTTACAGCGATGGCACGACCTTTTTCCAGGTCTACGGCGAATTGGGCGCCCATTTTTATCTCTGAGACTCAAAAGAAAGCAGGTAAGTCATGCTCGTAACAATTGCGGTGGTTTTACTGATCTTGTGGGCGCTGGGACTGGTGACCTCTTACACAATGGGCGGAGCGGTCCATGTGCTGCTGGTGATCGCGCTTGTTCTCTTTGTGGTTCGTTATATCTGATGCCTGTTTTGAAGGTTTCAAAGAAAGAAGGTAGCCCATGCTGGTCACGATCGCGGTTGTACTGTTAGTTTTGTGGATGCTGGGAATGGTGACTTCTTATACGGCGGGGGGAATTCTCCACGTACTCTTAGTCATCGCGCTGATTCTGTTTATTGTCAATTTTGTCTCATCCCGAAAAAGAAGCTAGCTTTTGGGCAAAAATATCAAAATAAAAGGTTCAAGAAACAGGGAAAAATGAAAAAAATTAAACTGATAATAGGTTGTTTGTTGCTGATGACGATGGGAAGTTCCGCCGCGATAGCGGATGAGGCGGCTCCGGGATTTGCGCCGCGCATCGGAGTAGAAGGCGGTTTTGATTTGGCCAATTTGAATGGGCCGAACGTGAACGATGTTTTTGGATCGCGCTTGGGATGGGTTGTGGGAGCTTTTGTGAATCTTCCTTTTGGGCCGACTTTAGCCCTTCAACCGGAGATTCTTTATGAGCAAAAGGGAGGAAAGTTCAACGGCAATCCGTATCAATTGGATTACGTGGAAGTTCCAATTCTTCTCGATATCACCCTAATCGGTCCTCTCGGCATTCTGCTGGGTCCTTCCTTTGACGGGAATGTTGCCAGCTCGGGAGTTCAAAATGTTAATAACACTGATGTGGGTTTAGTCGGCGGGGCGCAGGTGTTTGTGGGGCCCCTCCTTTTCAGCGGCCGTTACGAAATCGGGCTGTCGAATATTAACTCGAACCAACAAATTCAAAACGGAACCTTTACGTTCATGGCAGGGCTTTCGTTTATCTAATGGTTTTAAAAGTTTGAATTTTTGCCACAAGTCCATCCAAGGGCTTGTGGCAAGAAAGTTTTAGGGAATTGAAAGGAAAATAAGATGACTTATATCGCGAAAAATTACGACCGGCTACTGGGAATTCAGGGATTCAGCGACAAACTGTTGAAGACCCACTTCAAACTTTACGAGGGCTATGTGGCCCACATCAATAAAATGATCGACTTTTTGAGCCGGGCGGATAAAGAGACCCAGGCTTATGACGAAACCAAAAGAAGGTTTGCCTGGGAATTCAACGGCATGCGGCTGCACGAGGCTTACTTCGGCAACATGAGAAAAGAATCCGACAGCCTGGATTTCAACTCCGATTTAGCGAAAAAAATCATTAAGGACTTCGGTTCACTGGAAGCCTGGGAAAAGGATTTTAAGGCGGTTTCCGGTATGCGGGGTATCGGCTGGGCGGTTTTGGCCTGGGACCCGGAAGGGAACAGGCTTTTTAACGTTTGGATTGATGAACATGCCACGGGCCATCTTTTCTATTCCGTTTCTCTGCTGGTGAATGACGTGTTTGAGCACGCTTATATGGCGGATTACAGCGCGGACCGGAAGGCTTATATCGAGGCCTTTACGAAAGTCATCGATTGGATCGAAGTTCAACGGCGGTTTGAGGCGGCGACGCAGCTGTCAAGTGTCCATGCCGGTTAATTTTGACAAGTAATAGTGTAGTGACCTTCCAAGAAACAGGCAGCTATAACTACAACGCCGTTGCCGACCAGACGGAAATATTATGGAAATGTCTACGGTGCGGGGAATTGAAACCACGAAATAAATGGGTGTTAAGCCCTTGCCCTTCCTGTGGAGCCCCGAAATCCCAATTTGTACTGGTGGATGAGGATTGATGCTTAAAAATAAAGGAGAGTTCTATGGTGCCGACTCAAAGTGTTTTGGCTGAAAAAGAAGCGATGGGAATAAAAATGTATCCGACTAAGAATAATTTGCCGGAGAAAGTCAGGATTCAAATCACCAACCTTTTGCAGGATCGTTTGGTCGATTCGATTGACCTGACCCTGCAGGCCAAGCAGGCCCACTGGAACGTGAAGGGACCTAGTTTTATCGCTCTGCACGAGCTTTTCGATAAGGTCGCGGAGGACGCGGAAAGATATGGGGATCTGATCGCGGAGAGAATTGTCCAATTGGGCGGCACCGCGGTGGGAACCTTGGGTCCGGTGGACAAAAGATCCAGTCTGCCCGCCTATCCCATTACCCTTTCCAGCGGCAAGGAACACGTGGCGGCTCTTTCTCACGCTTTGGCTTCTTATGGGGAGTCGGTGCGCCAGTCTGTTGATCAAATGAATGAAATGAAAGACGCCGATACGGCGGATATTCTCACAGAAATTTCCCGAGCGGCGGACAAGTATCTGTGGTTCGTGGAAGCCCACGGGCAAGCGGTTAACTAGAAAATTTAAGAAGCGATCAAAAGGGCATAGCTGTCCTCTTGAAATTTAAGGAGGGTTTAGATGAAAAAAATGATTTTAGGTTTTTATTTGGTTTTGGCAGCGGGTTTAGCGACCTTGAACGCCGGCTGTTACGCCCACGTGAACGGCGCGGGAGTGGGGGTTGAGGTCGAAACCCACAACGCCCGGTGGCATTACGATCATGACCACGATGACAATTGGCGTTCCCAGCATGCTTGGCATGATGACCGTAATGATTACGATCATTGATGTTTTATCGGCCGTGAGTTGAGTCTTGGAATGTGGCGCGGAAAAGGTTAATAAAAGAGGTTAGGCAACTGGAGTCCATTTTTAAAGTGGCCAGAAGCCTGATCTCTTTTTTTGTGGCGTCTTTTATAGAATGTTTGCAGGTGTTTCGCGTTGGAAGACCCTTGTTTAAGAAGGCTTTGTAGCGGTAAAAGGTTTTTAGCCTGGATATCTTCCGTTGATAAGAGATTGAGTATCCGCGGGCTTCTTCCGGTAGACAGGCGTCCAAAGACAAATGAATATTTTTTAATATTGGACGAGGAGAAAAAATGACAAACCCGACAGCGAAACAATATGAAATTGGAATGATCGGCCTGGGGACTATGGGGCGCAATTTCGCGTTGAACATGGCGGATCACGGTTTTTCGGTAGCGGGCTACGACAAGAACCGGGACCAGGTCGAAGCGTTGAGGAAGGAATCGGCCCAGCACGCGGTTCTGGGCACCTTGGATATTAAGGAATTCATCGGATCACTCAGGGTGCCCCGGGCAATCCTGATGCTGGTGCCGGCTGGCGCTCCAGTGGATGCGGTTATCAAGGATTTATTGCCGTGTTTGGATAAAGGTGATCTTCTCATTGACGCCGGTAATTCCCACTTTACCGACACGGACTTGCGGACAAAGACCTTGGCCGAAAAAGGAATTGAATTTATGGGGGTAGGTGTTTCCGGGGGGGAAGAAGGCGCTCGCCGCGGACCCAGTATTATGCCTGGCGGTTCCAAAGAAGCTTACGAGCGGGTTCGTCCGATTCTGGAAGCGGCCTCCGCGAAAGTTCAGGGTGAACCCTGCGTCACCTGGCTCGGCCCCGGATCCTCGGGCCATTTTGTGAAGATGGTCCACAACGGCATCGAATACGGTCTCATGCAATTGATATCCGAAATCTATGACCTGATGAAACGCGGCGCGGGGTTTAATGACGATGAAATCCACGACGCATTCACGGGTTGGAATCAGGGCGAATTGAACGGCTATCTGGTGGAAATTACGGGCAAGATTTTTTCAAAGCAAGACCCGGCCACGGGCAAACGGCTGATTGATGAAATACTCGATGTGGCGAAACAAAACGGAACGGGTCTATGGACCTCCCAAAGCGCGATGGAACTCAAGGTGCCGACACCGACGATTGATTTGGCGGTGTCCATGCGGGATATGTCTGTTTTGGTCAAAGAAAGAGATCAGGCGGAGTCCATCTATCAACGGCTTCCGGGGCGCCTGAAAGGCGACCGTGCCGCCTTGGTTCAACAATTAGGCCGGGCTCTTTATTCGGCGCTTATTCTGACTTATGCTCAAGGCATGGCCCTTTTGGCCGCCGCGTCCCAGAAATACGGCTATCAATTGGACTTGGAAGCGGTGTCCCGGATTTGGAGGGGCGGATGTATTATCCGCGCGTCTTTGTTGGAAGAATTCCGGGAGGCCTTTAGGGCCCGGAGGGATCTGTCTAATTTACTGCTGGATCCTTCGTTGTCGCGCAAACTCATGGAGCATCAGGAGGATCTGCGTCAGGTAGTCCGCTTGGCCGCCGAGTCGGGCGTACCGGCTCCGGGTTTGATGGTTTCATTAGGGTATCTGGACGCCTATCGCAGCGCCTGGCTGCCGACCAACCTGATTCAGGCCCAGAGGGATTATTTCGGCGCTCATACCTATGAGCGTATTGACGCCCGGGGGACCTTTCACACGCAATGGGAAAAGGAGCAGGCATGATTCAAAAGCGTAAACCGGAACCAGCGCTCTTCGTTATTTTTGGAGGAGCGGGCGACCTTTCCTGGCGTAAGCTCATTCCGTCGCTGTTTGATCTGCACCGGGACAGGCGGATGCCCGAAAAATTCGAGATCATTGTGGTCGACCGGGTTCCGTTTAAAGAAGCCGCGCTGCGAAAACATTTTCTTGACGGCGTGAACCAATTCTCGCCCAAGGGCAAAGCTAAAAACTCCGATTGGAAAAGTTTTGTGGCTCATCTCACTTATCAAGAGGGGGATTTTAAAGACCCAGCTACCTATGAGAAATTAGCCCAAAGCTGCGGGAAATTGGACGTCAAATGGAAATCGAAAGCGAATCGTGTTTTTCACATGGCCATTCCACCGTTTCTCTTTGGAGTGATCCCTCAAATGCTTGCCGGAGCTGGGTTGAATCGAGACCTTCAACGCGACCGACTGGTCGTTGAAAAACCCATCGGTCATGACTTGAAATCCGCTCAGGAGCTCAATAAAGCTCTCACTCAAAGCTTTCACGAATCTCAAATTTTTAGAATTGACCATTATTTGGGCAAGGAAACGGTTCAAAATATTTTGGCGTTCCGTTTCGCGAATCCTCTTTTTGAGCCGGTTTGGAACCGGAATTACGTGGATTACGTTACCATCACGGTGGCAGAGGAAGTGGGTGTTGGGCATCGAGGCGGTTATTACGACGGCGCCGGCGCCTTGCGGGACATGGTGCAAAACCATCTTTTGCAATTACTCTGCTTGGTGGCGATGGAGCCGATGGTTTCCTTCGACGCCGATGAGATCCGTAATAAAAAAGTTGATGTGCTTCATGCCTTGAGGCCCATTCCGCCCGGCGAGATTTCGAAATTCGCGGTGCGGGGCCAATATGGCCCCGGTACCTTGCTGGGTAAAAAAGTCCGCGGCTACCGACGTGAGGATAAAGTCGCCCCCCATTCAAAAACCGAAACCTTCGCCGCGCTTAAGCTTTTCGTGGACAACTGGCGCTGGCAAAATGTGCCTTTTTATCTGCGCACAGGTAAATGTATGCCCTGGCAGGTTTCGGAAGTGGTGGTTCATTTCCGAAAAGTGCCCCATCAGGCATTTCAAATTGAATCCGTTGACCGCGATTGGCATCCTTCCCGATTGACCTTGTCCATTCAACCCCATGAAGGCATTGTGATGAGTTTTCAGGCGAAGTATCCGGGGCCCCAGATGCTGCTGAGGCCCGTGGAGATGAAGTTCGCTTACCAGGACAGCTTCTCGACGCCATCGCCGGATGCCTACGAAACTTTATTGTGGGATGTGATAAATCGGGATCAAACCTTATTCATGCGGGATGACCAGGTGGAAGCGGCCTGGCTGGCTTTAACACCTGTTCTAACCGAATGGGCCAAATCCACTCCTAAAGATTTTCCCAATTACGCCGCGGGTACCTGGGGCCCGAAGGCGGCGGACGAATTATTGGCCCGGGATGGACACACATGGAGGCCCATGAAATGAAAATACTAGTCCTCGATATTGGCGGTACTCATGTGAAATTCGCGGCTACGGACCATCCGGAGAAGGTGGAATTTCCCTCGGGCCCGAAGATGACTCCCGCCAAAATGGTCGCGGGGGTCAAGGCCGCCACGACTGGATGGAAATATGACCTTGTTTCCATCGGCTATCCGGGCCCGGTGGTTCATGGCAGGCCACTCCGGGAGCCTTTTCACCTGGCTCCCGGCTGGATTCAGTTTGATTACAAAAAGGCTTTCGGCAAACCGGTAAAAATTATCAATGACGCGGCCATGCAGGCGCTAGGCGATTATGAAGGCGGCCGAATGCTCTTCCTAGGTTTGGGGACGGGCCTGGGTTCGGCGATGATCGTGGATCAAGTATTGGAACCCATGGAACTGGCTCATCTACCGTATAAAAAAGGCAGGACCTTCGAGGATTATGTGGGGCTGGCGGGTTTAGAACGGATGGGCAAAAAGAAATGGCGCCACCAGGTGGAGAAGGTTGTTGAGATTCTGAAGTCCGCCGTTCAGGCGGATGACGTCGTCATCGGCGGCGGCAACGCAAGGCTGATTAAAAAACTGCCGCCGGGTACACGCATTGGGGAAAATGCCAACGCTTTTAAAGGCGGCTACCGTCTTTGGGAAAAACCCTATGACGATTTTAATCATCACCGATTTATTCATTGACGCTAGATCTGAAATAATTTGAACCACGAAGTACACAAAGTTCACGAAGTAAAGTCGGATACCTTTAAAGTTTACGCCTTCCTCTGCGCGCTTGGTTGTTAAATTGGGTTTGTAAGGTGTCAATTAAAGGAAAAAATATGAATTTAAATGAAAATAACCCGGCCTTTGGGGCGCCTGGCATCGAGCCCCGCTGGACTTCCAGCGCTAAAGCGGGATTGGGTACTTCTTATCACACCAACTGCAAAACCTGGTTTACGATCAGCCACGGAATCATTAACGAAATTTATTACCCTACCGTAGACCAGCCCAATACCCGTGATTTTCAATTTCTGATTACGGACGGAAAAACCTTTTGTCACGAGGAAAAACGCGACCTCGACCATCGGATTGAGTATCCGGAAAAGGACTGTCTTTATTACCGCCTGATTAATTCCGAACCCAAGGGACGCTACCGTCTGATCAAAGAGGTTCTCACCGATCCCCACCGGTCGGTGGTGCTGGTCCGTACGAAGCTGGAAGTGTTCGATGCGTCTCTGAAAGGAAAGCTCAAAATTTACGCGCTTCTGGCACCGCACCTGGCCCGCCAGGGCAGTGACAATTCCGGCGGATGTTCGGAGATCAGCGGTCTCAAGCTTTTACGGGCTGAACACGGCGATACCCACTTGGTGATGGGCTGTCACCCTGGCTTTTCCCGCCGTTCGGCGGGATACGTGGGAGCCAGCGACGGCTGGCGGGATTTAACCGATAATTTTCAAATGGACTGGGAGTTTTCCTCGGCTGAAAAAGGCAACATCGCCCTAACGGGTGAGGTGGACCTTCAGGGAAAAGAGGAGTTCATTATTGGGATCGCTTTTGGCCGAAGCTTCCAAAGTACGGGGGCGAATTTACTCCAGTCCCTGGCGGAGCCCTTTGACGCGCGGGTTGAAAATTACGTGCGCCAGTGGCAGCGCACGGTGGTGAACCCGAAGTTTGATTTTTCCCCAAAGACCTCCGACGGCGGACACCTTTACCGATTGAGCCGGTGTGTGCTGCTTTCCCATGAGGATAAAAATTTTGAGGGGGCAATCGTCGCGTCCATGAGCATTCCCTGGGGCGACACGAAGGATGACCGGGATTGGGGAGGTTATCACCTGGTTTGGACCCGCGACCTGGTTCAAAGCGCGACCGCTTTACTCGCTTCCGGTCAGACCGGAACCCCTCTGCGTGCCTTGATCTGGCTGGCCGCGATCCAGAGGGAGGATGGCTGCTTTCCCCAAAACAGCTGGATTAACGGCACGGCCTATTGGTTGGGTTTACAAATTGATGAGGTCGCGGCGCCGATTCTGCTGGCTTGGCGTTTGCGCCGCGAAGGCGTTTCGTTCGGCCAGTTCGATCCCGGCGTCATGATCGCGCGGGCCGCGGCTTATCTCATTCAGCAGGGTCCGGTCACCGCCCAAGAACGCTGGGAAGAAAACGCCGGTTATTCCCCCTCCACGCTGGCGACGGTGATCGCCGGCCTGGTTTGCGCCGCGGAGTTCTGCGGAAAGCGCGGAGAGAAAGAGGCGGGAGAATTTATTCTATGTTACGCCGATTGGCTCGCTTCGCATGTGGAGGAATGGACCGCGACCAGCGCTGGAGAACTGGTGGAGGGATTGAAGCGCCACTATATCCGGATTAACCCTACGGATCCCCAGGCGCCTGATCCGCAAGCTGATCCCAATAGGGGCCTATTGTCCGTGGCGAATGCGGGTGGACTTCATCCCGCCCGGAATGTTGTCGGGGGGGATTTTCTTCAATTAGTCCGGCTGGGCATCCGCGCGGCGGACGATCCTCTCGTCCAGGATTCGGTCAAAGTTTTGGATCAAGTTCTTAAACACGAACTGCCGCAAGGCCCCGGTTGGCGCCGCTACAATCATGACGGTTACGGGCAAAAAGAGGACGGCGGCGCTTTTGATGGAACCGGAGTAGGCCGCTGCTGGCCGATTTTAACGGGGGAAAGGGGCCACTACGAATTGGCGGCGGGGCGGGATCCCCGGACTTACATCACCGCGATGGAAAAGTTCGCCAATGAGGGCGGCATGCTCAGCGAGCAGTTGTGGGACGCGGAGGACCTGCCGGAAAAGGAATTGTGGCGGGGAAAACCTACGGGCGCGGCCATGCCTTTGTGCTGGTCGCACGCCGAATATATTTCCCTGGTGCGCAGCGCCCACGACGGAGTTTGCTTCGACCGGGTGGAACCGGCCTATCAGCGCTACGTGGAACATCCGGCGCAAAGTCATTTCGAGATGTGGAACATGCGCTATCCGATCCGCCGGATGCCGCGGGGACGAACCCTTCGACTTATTCTTTCAGGCGACGCGACGGTGGTTTGGTCCCCGGATAACTGGAAAAGCACCCATACCGCGAAGGCTTATCTGGTCAGCTTTCTTAATTTATGGTTCGTCGATCTTTCCACGGAACTCTGTCCTGAAGGATCAGTTATTGAGTTCACTTTCTGCTGGGAGGAAGCCCGGCGCTGGGAAGGCAAGAATTACTCGGTGACAGTCCGCGCTTCTCAATCTGGGGAGCGGGCTTAAATCGGTTCAGGGACTCAGTTTCGGAGTTTATCAATTTGATAGCTTTTGGTCCAAGTCGAAAATAAATGAAATAGGCCACGCTGTTTTCGCTCGTGTTGCGAGTACAATCATAACTGTAAAGAAAAGCGGTTTCTTGCCGCTGAACTCCGGTCCCGGTGAATGTCCTAAGGGAATTCGTGCCAAGCTTTCCAGTTCCACTTGGTTCAACCAACTTGACCTTTTCAAATCACTCTCACTTCAATAATTCATTTCACTATTGATATTCACTAAGGAGACGCTCATGCGCGTGGAAGATCTCGACCTCAAAGAACTTTTAGAATTGGATCCCGGCGGAGGAATGGTGCATTTCGCCGGTCAGAGGGCTTTGATCATCGACGCGGTAGCCCAGGGACTTCTTCGGAAAGAACTCATTGAGAGTTTTGGCGAGAGAACAGCCCACGGAATTCTCAGCCGTTTTGGCTATATTCACGGAAGGCGCCTGGCGGCGTCCTTGAAAGCCAAATTCAAATGGGACAGTGAAGAAGATTGGCAAAACGCGGGAACCCGGATTTTAGCGCTCCAAGGACTTTTTATGCTGAATCCGGACAGCCCGGATGCTTTTGGCCCGGAAGGCGGAACCTGGCAGGTTTCCTATGAGGCTGAACAGCATATTCTTTTAAAAGGCCGGTCAGATCAGCCCGTCTGCTGGAATCTTTGCGGACTCATCAGCGGCTACCTGAGTTTTGTATTAGATAAAGAAATGTACGCTCTGGAAGATAAGTGCATCGGTAAAGGCGACACCGCCTGTCATGTGACGATCAAGTCCGAGGAAGAGTGGGGCGACGAGGTTGGCGGCGCCCTGGCGGTTTTCAAGCGGGTGGGAATTGATGAGGCCTTGCGGGATGTCACGACCACGCTGAAGCGGACCGAGAGTGAATTACAGGAAAGGACCCGGAAACTCGCGGTCATCGCGAAGATTGAGGAAGATCCGCTGGAATTGATGGCCCGGAGCCCGGAAATGCGCAAGTTGATGGAGCTGGCCAAGACTATCGCGGCGATCGATTCCACAATTCTTATTACGGGCGAGAGCGGTACAGGGAAGGAAAGGATCGCGCGGTTTGTGCACGATCATTCCCCCCACGCGCGGGGCCCTTTTATCGCGGTTAATTGCGGCGCGATTACGGAGACCTTGTTGGAAAGCGAGTTGTTCGGCCATGCCCGGGGAGCTTTTACCGGGGCGACGACGGACCGGCCGGGACTTTTTGAGGCGGCCAATGGCGGGACGCTTTTCTTGGATGAGGTGGGGGAGATTACCCTGGCGGTGCAGGTCAAATTGCTTCGGGCCCTGCAGGAACGGGAAGTCCGGCGCGTGGGCGAAAATAAAAACCGCCCGATCAACGTTCGTATTGTAAGCGCCACGAACAAGAACTTGAAAACCGAAGTGGTGGAAAAAAGATTCCGAGAAGATCTCTTTTATCGACTGAACGTGGTGGAGTTGGCCGTGCCGCCCCTGCGCAAACGCAAAGAGGACATCCTTCCATTGGCCCGTCTTCTTCAGGCGGAAGCCGCGCTGCAAATGAAACGGCTGGTCGATGGGCTTACCCCCGCGGCGGCGGATCTGCTGGCGGGCTATTCCTGGCCGGGCAACGTCCGTGAGCTTGCCAACGCCATGGAACGGGCGGTCGCGGTGGCCAAGACGAACAGGGTTGATGTGGAAGACCTGCCCCCGGAAGTGCGCTTGATTCTCCCACTGGTTTCGGACAAGGGTGTGCCCCGGTTTTTAAAGGATGTGGAGAAGGACTGTATTTTGGGAGCCCTCGAAAAAACCGGCGGGAACCGTACTCAGGCGGCCGCTTTGATGGGGATGGGCGTGGCGACGCTTTATCGGAAGCTCAAACTTTATAAGTTGGATATTCCTGAAAATTAGAATCGCGATATACCCGTCTGAAAACACGGTTAAACCGGGCCCGCGGTGACTACCCTGGCGGAGGGTTCTTTATTGATTTCTCCGGTAAGTTCTCCGCAGAGATCGAAAAGCAGAATCTCTGTCAACTCCTGCGCTGTAAAGGATACGGCCATTTCATCGGAAAAACCCGCCCCGTCCCCGGTTTGAAGAAAATGCTCATTCGCGGTAATTCGGCCTTTGACCACGTGAAGCCAGGCGGTTCGGCCGGGTTTCAACTCGTGGATCATGTGGTTTCCTTTATGGATCATGGTGGAGTAAATGTCGACGTCCTGTTGTATTTTGAGGGATTCTTCCTTCCCGTCGGGAGAGGCGATGAGCCTCAATATTCCTTTGCGCTCGGCGAGAGTAAATAATTTTTTAGTTCCGTCGGGTTTCAAAATCACTTCCGTTGGGGTAAACCCGCTTTGGAAAATATGGGCGGTTTCGTGGACCGAAACGTTGAAGGCCGCTTGTTTTTTGCCGGAATTGACGCTGGCCTGATGAAATTCCTGCCCTTCCACTAGGCCGGGGTTTTCCAAAGGACCTTTATAAATAATGACACCCTCTCGAACGTAAGTAACGACAACCAGATCTTTGTGGGTGTGAAGGATGAACCCGCTGCCCGGCGAGAGGATTTCCTCATTGAGTATTTTTAACACGCCGAAACCGTTTTGAAGAGGGTCAGACAGATTGTCCCAGTCGAAGGTCATCCAAGTTTCCTGGTTTTTGTTCTCAATGTGGCGGCGTTCTTCAGACTTTCTCACAATGATCATTTTCAACTCCCGAACGCCGATTTATCCAAACGCAGGCTTGAACAAGCTTTTGAATTCATAATTGAAAGCAAGAAATAAGCCATGTTTTACCAACTTTTATGAGGCTTTTTGGGGACTATTCCTTCTATGTGATCAAAGTGAGAATAAACCCCTCGTTTTGATCGAAATAGTTTTGACTTTTCAGGGGCAGGAAAAAGAGTTCGGCTTAACCACGAGAGGTCGTGTTTTGGAGGCGACATCCGAAATCTTCGCGGTGATTTATTCTGCCGAAAAGGAATCAAAATGAGGGTGACCACGCCTCATTTTGATGTTCTTCAATCGAACTCTTAAAAAACGTTTTTCCATGCCCGGGAAAGACTTAACTAAGTGATTGGTGTCGAAAGTCGGGAAATTATCCTCATCGCTTTGGCAGCGAAAGCCAAGATTTAGTATGAAGCGGAATTTTTTAATACATTTTAATCTTTTTTTATCTTGTGCTGAAAGCATTGCGGTTGTTTAGGTCTTCGGCATTTTGAGGCACGTTCCTTGCTTTAACTCCTGTTCTGAATTCCATGAGCTGATGTGGTATTTCAAAAAAGATTCAAAAGGAGAAACATGTGAAAAAGTTTTTAGCTAGTTTAGTTTTTGCAGTATTGCTTTCGGCTGCTTTTGTGGTCGGATGTGGAAATAACAACTCCAATCCATCGAGCCCGGGGAAGTCTCCGAGTCCGACCTTGAGTCCTACCATGACTAAAACCCCTACAGCCACGATTACACCCGGATCACCCACGGCGACGCCTACAATCACAACGACGCCTACAGTGACCACTACGCCTGGATCGCCCACGGCAACCCCAACAGCTCAAACGGCCCAAGCGACAGTTAATCTTGGCTCAGCCTCGACTTTCGGGGTTTTGGCCGCTTCCAGTATTACCAACAGCGGGGCGACCACGGTTTGTGGGAATCTGGGCGTTTATTCAGGGACTTCGGTGACGGATCAGGTTCAACTTTCGATGCAATGCGGAGGGTTGATATTTTTCGCCCCCGCTACCGGTGCCCAGCAGCCTGAGGCTGACTTGGGGACGGCGATTACTAGTGCCAATGGACGGGGTCCAGCCGCTTCCATTACCAATGCCTTGGGAGGTTTAACGTTTCAGGAAGGCGTTTATAGCTATTCCGGAGGCGGTTCGCTGGGATTAGCGGGTACGGTT
>CAWKIY010000140.1:0-12223 GCA_963849245.1 candidate division FCPU426 bacterium
AGCCGCCCTTTGATTTCCGCCGATCTTGAAATAATTTCGAACTGCCTGGAGGACTAGGTCCGGTGAAGCTGTTAGGAATTGGGGGAAAAAGGTTTTTTTCCCCATACCAAAGTCTTTCCCTTTGCCTATCCGCTTAAATAAAGAGGTCATGATGGAGACTCGAATGGTTAGAAAGGGTTCGCTTCAAAAGATTAAACCTTTTTATCTTTACCCGCCGGCGTCTTCGCGGAAAAAAGCACGTCATAGTGAACCTCAAACTCATCAGAGCAGGTAATGGTGACAATCAGGATGGAAGCGGAGGGGGGCTTCATTTTAAAATCCGTGAATTTTAATTTTTGGATTCCTTGGAGCCTCACTTGGCCGCCCGCAACCGTCGTATCCGCGGTCAGAATAATGGGAACCGTTTCCCCCGCGGCCTCCAGCGTACCCTTGGCTGTCATGACATAAGTCTCGTCTTTTTTACCCGGCGCCAAAGTCTCACTGGTCAAAACAAATTTGATCTCGGGGTTTTCTTTGGACTTCAGGGCTTTGTAGGCGTTTTTATCCAGCCCCGAGTCTTTCGACTTGAAGCCATCGAGCGGGACGATGAAGGTCATTAAACCCACCTTCCCCTTTTGGAGATCTTTGAGCAGGTCTTTTGAGGACCCCTTAAGCACCGCCGACCCTTTCAAAGCATGGGCGTTCATCTGGTAATGGTGCAAGGTCGAGTTCCCGTCGAGATAGGCCGCGCTTCCCGCTTGAAGGGTCAGGAGGAATCCTTTCTTCCCGGTTATCCCTTCCGCCGGGCCATCCGTTTCCGCCGCCTTCTCGTACCATTCCGTCTTAGCCTTGGGCGACGGGTCGTCCGCCTTGGCCATTTTGGGATTTCCGTATAAAAACACCAGAGCCAGCACGACCGTTATCCCGATAATTGACATCACCAACGACATAAAATACTTCATCGCCTTCTCCTTCGTTAATGCGGCTCGAAAGCCTTGATTGTGCTAATTCCCCAAAAAAAGAATTACTACCCCTGCCATAAGCCTACAAGGCGAATGGCAAGCCTTAGGTGTGTTAATCGCATAGGCGATCAACGGGCAGCCTGTTTCAATTCCTTGTGGGCGTCTACCCAGTCCGTTAACGAATCATCGAGAGGGCATCCCCGGTTCTCCCATTTGTAATAAGCCGCCAATTCCACGTGCTCATTCGTCACAAAGCTTTCTTCCGGAATTTCCTTGTCGCGTTCTTCCGACATAATCCGCCACCCTTTCTTTCCACGTAAACCCTTCAACCACTCCGCTTCCGCGGCCCGCAAGCCTCAATTGGAGGCGGCAGCCTTCTTAGACGGAACAGGATTCATTCTTTCCAGCAAAGTCGCCATGTCATTGGCGTGTTCCTCTTCGACTCCCAAAATACTTTCAAGCATCCTTCGGGTTGTGATGTCGTCATCCCCGATATAGCGGATCATCTCCGAATAGGAGTCAATGGCGATCCGTTCCGCGACCAGGTCTTCTTGGATCATTTCGCTCAAGCCATTTCCTTCCACATATTCGGAATGGCTGCGGTCCGCCAGACCCGCCGGATTAAAATTGGGTTCGCCGCCCAATTGGGTAATGCGCAAGGCTATCTGGTCCGCGTGTCCCTGTTCTTCCGCCGCGTGCTGGGCGAACTCCTGCGAAGCGTTCGTGGCGTCAATGCCCTGGGCCATATAAAAATGCCTTTTGTAACGCAGGATACAAACGACTTCAGTAGCCAGAGCCTCGTTCAAAATCTTAATGATGACTTCCCGGTCGGCCCGGTATCCTTCCGTGACGGCCCCATCCTGCATGTGTTCGCGGGCTCTTTTACGGATTTCCTGCAAATTGTTGACGAAAATACCTTTGGACATAAGCACTCCTTTTATTTTTGGATACTGGAGAAGACCTAATAGAGCAAGGAAGATGCCACCCCCTTGAAAGAACGGCACCGAAAAATCCCGCAATTCAAATCCCCAAAAAACAATTAACCAGGCTCCCAAAATCTTTCCGATCAAAATGATATTTCCCTTTCGAAACATCCTCTCACTCTGATCGTTCCAACCGAACAGGCCGGGAAATTACAAGGGTTCTCCCAGGCTCATTTCTTGCTTTAACCATCCTGCTTGAGAATGAAAGACGGGTTCCATCCGAACCGATTGGTAAACCCCGGGGAGGGTTATCCAGTCCAGGAATAGACTTTTGTTCAAAGAGTGTCAGGGAGAGACGGGGGATCTTTTCAGGGCCGGAAGGCCATTAATTAAAAGGAGACGTAAATGAAACAAAGAATTTTAAGTTGGGTGATGGTTTCGGTTCTCTTCATGGGAATCGCGGGAGTAGTCCGCGCTGACGACGACGCCCGCATCATGGGCAAGCTGGGCTTGAACCTGCCGGATCACATGAGACAGGTTTCGATCTTCGCGGCGTTTCGAGGCGACAAGGACAACAGCCTGCCGGCCGTGGCCGCGGGAAACGAAACCCGCTTTTACTCCAAAGTCTGGGACGGTTTATACCTGCAGGTGATCAGCGAGTCGGGTGAAAACGGCGCCGCGGGCTATCTGTTCTCTTTCTCGAAGGATGAGTCCAATCTCATTCCCGTGACCACCAACGAATCCAGGGATGTCCCCACTTTACGCGAACTGTCCGCAATGGATTTTCGCAGCGACGATAATTTTTCCGCCCGCCCCCTGAAGCCGGGCCTGGGAACGCCCGATGATCGCGGCGCCCTGAGGTTGATTCATTACGCGGATTTCGACGTGGAAATCCGGGTTCTGGAATTTCGGATCGCCGACGCCGTTCTGAAGAAAAAACCCTATTTTAAATCCGTTTCCTGCCTGGTCACGGTCACTGAAAAAGCGCCGGTTAAATAAACAAAACGATGAAAAGGAATAACATGACACGAATCACTGCTTTAATTTTAATGCTGGCTTTTTATCTGGGAGCCTCGGCTTACGCGGGGACAGAACGCGGCGGAGAACGCGGCGGCGGATCGAATGACTCCTCCGCCCCCGTCCGCCAGCGGGCGTTCCACGCGAACCGTTCGGCTCCCGCGCGGCAGCCCATGGTGATTCATATGAATCACGCTAACGGCACAACTCACGTCAACGCCACCCGTCAGCCTTCTTACGGCAGCATTCAATGGAACCACTCGACTCAAACCCACACGAAAGCGCCGGCACAAAGGATTCAAGCCACGAAGCGGTTGAACACGCCCCGCGCGGCTGGAATAAGGGCCGCGAATGTGGTTCATCATCAAGCCTATGCGCAGGGTGTGGTTCGGCAGAGACTGGCGAAAATCGGCGTGAAGTCCGAGCCCAGCCACATTACGGACCGCTCCGAAATCGTCTCAACGGACCGCGCCCATTCGATTATCGGCTATCCCCGCACAGGCCCCAAAGGCGAGGCCATTAAGGGATCACTGGTTTCCGCCCGCGCTTTTAACAACAGCGGGGTCCGCGCCCAAATGACACTCGTCAACCGGCCCGAGTTTAGCCAGCAGCTTGAACGCGAAAGAGCTGGCGAAAACGAGCGGGGCCGCACTTATTGGCATACAGGCGCTGGTTTTAACTACGCCCACTATGTCGATAATTCGGGCTATCACTGGTACGGCTGGTACAACAACAATCAGTATTTCTGGACCCGTAATTATGAGGGCCGTTGGTGGTGGTATGACACCGGCTTTAACCGCTGGTGCTTTTACAACAACAACTATTGGTGGTGGCAGGATCCTTATCACGTGGGCGATCTTTACGTCTACGACAACAGCGGCTATGTCCCCGCCAACTCGGCGGACGACCAGATTGTCGTAACAGGTTCGGAACAGGCCAATGACATCGCTTACAACAGCCCGGACGGCACGAGGACGGTCAAAATCGCGAAAGACGACGGGGACGCTTTCTTGTATGACACCGCCAACCCGCCGTCCTTTGACCCCATCTATCTGGCTTCAGGGGTTGAAAGCGTTCAGTATTCCGGCGAGAACAACGGCCGGCCCACTGAAATCGTGCTGAGACTCAACGACGGGTCTTACGACATGTTTGACGCCCAGGGAAATCCTTACAATTCCCAAACTTCAGAGATGAATTAACTGAAGTAACTCCTTCTTTTGAACCTCACAACAGTCTCGCCAGCCGTTCAAAACGGCTGGCACCATCAAAAAAAGGGAGAATTTTATGAAAAAGTTATTAGCGGTTTTGCTGGGAGTTCTGTTTTTAGGAAGCGTGGGTGCCGCGATGGCGGACGAGGATCATCATGATGACCATGTGAAAGCCCGGGTCGTCATCGTTCCCGCGCATCATTATCACCACCGTCATCATTATCACCACGTCGAACACCATGACGCGGTCATTCTCAAGGTTGGCGACAATCACTAAGCCATTAAGGAAAGAAGGAAAAAATGAGCATTTTCCGCAAAAAGAATTCTGAAAAAGGGGAGACAAACTCGTACTACATCATCGTCGGAGTCTTGTTGACGATTTGCGTCATCGCCGCGGCGAAGTATTTTCATGACCGAAACAACGATGTCGAGATTCACGTCCCCCATGTCGAAGTACATTAAGGGCCGATAGCAAAAAACCTTTTCACCACCCTGTCGCTTCGTGACAGGGTGGTGAAAATAGATTTCGTTAAATGTTATTCGTTCGCCGATGATTTCAGCCGTTATTAAAAGCGAGGGGTAAACAAAATGATCACAGGATTAGCGGGGTTACTGATTTTTTGCGCGGATATCTGGGCCATTATCACAATCGTGAAGAGCGGCGCGGCGGGCGGACCCAAGGTTTTATGGTGTCTCTTGGTCATCCTCCTGCCGGTTTTGGGACTTCTCGTTTGGTTTGTGGCAGGCCCAAAAAAGTAAGCCGTTCGAGACCGTTAGAGTGGTTGATGAAAAAGATTAAAAACAAAAGGAGAAATTCATGTTATTGAATTTGAAGAAGCTTTCAGTAGCTGTAGGTTTAGCCGCGATGATGCTGGTGCCGGTTGTGGCGAAAGCCGATTCGGTCGGCCTGAATCTGAATTTGGGTGCCGATGACGAGGCTCATTATCATTTCAACGACCAAGGTCATCATCATTCCGAGATTTGGAAGGCCGCTAAGCAATTGCGCGACGCCAAGCACCGGATTTGGATCGCCCGCGGCCACGTTAATTTCGGCGGACACGCCGAATCCGCCATTCAAGCGATCAACGGAGCGCTGGATGAGCTGAGGGCTGCTGAGGAATTTGTTCATTCGCGTTAATCGCGAACGAAATCAAAAGCCGTTCCCTTTCGGGGGGAACGGCTTTTTTATTACCCTTTTTGAATCCGAAAGTCCTCTAGGAATTCGAAAAATAGCTTTGAACACTCGTTCCCCAGCTCGTCAGGCCGTTTTATTTCCTTTTTTCCAAAGTCATAAACATCCCTTGCTTGGGACGAATGGTGACATTAGCCTGAATCTTCACCGGTTCATTTGAAACCCGCTTGAGTTTCCATTTCTGCGAGATTGTAGCAATTAAGAGGAGTCCTTCCATGAGGGCGTAGGGTTCCCCGATACACTGGCGCGGTCCCCCGCCAAAAGGAAAATAAGCGAATTTAGGAAGGGATTCCTTGAACCCTGGAACCCAGCGTTCTGGAATAAACTTCTCCGGCTCTGGAAAATATTGAGGCAAGCGCTGAATCGTATAGGGACTCATGAATAAAACCGACCCGCCGGGAATGGAGTATTTCCCGATTTCACAATCCTCCACCGACTCCCGGGCAATCATCCAAGCCGCGGGATAAAGGCGCATTGCCTCCATGAGGACTTTATTCGTATACGAAAGCTTTGGGATATCGTCCATGGAAGGAACACGGCCTTGAAGAACCCGGTCCAACTCCTCATGAAGTTGACGCTCCACTTCCGGATGCTCCGAAAGCAAATACCAGGTCCAAGTCAGCGTATTCGTAATGGTTTCATAACCGGCCAGGAAAATCGTCATAGCCTCATCCCGCACCTGCAGGTCGGTCATGCCCGTTCCATCCCCTTCTGTATCCTGGGACAACAACAGCATGGATAGCAAATCGCCGACATCAGCGCCGGATTCACGGCGTTCCCGAATCAACCGGTAGATGGTATCGTCCAGGCGTTTCTTGGCTTTTTCAAACCTGAAATTATGCGGTAGCGGCAGACGGTCCAGAAAACTCATAAAGGGGAAAACCGCGATTGTAAAGCGTTTCCGCATGGCGTCGACCGCATCCGAAATTTCGTTCGCTTCCCCCTCGACATCGGCGTTTAAAAGGGTTTTGCTGACGATGGACATGGTAATTTTAGAAATCTCAAGTTCCAGGTCCAACACCTGTCCGTCGTTCCAGCGATCCCGGGCCCGGGAGGCGTGATCGGCCATAATATCCCCATAAGCCGCGATCCGTTGGCGGTGAAAAGCTGGTTGGGCCAGACGCCTTTGGCGCTGATGGAAAGGATCCTCACTGGTGACCAGGCCCTCACCCAGAATTTGCTTAAGGCGCATAAGACCGCTTCCCTTAGTAAAGTTCTGGTAATTCGGACCGCTCAAGACTTCCTTAATCAAATCCGGATGGTTTAAAACATAGGTGTGTTTGCCCGCCATAGGAAAATAAATCATTTCCCCATAGGACTGGGAAAGCCGGGAAATAAAACCGATCGGGTCTTTACCGAGGGAAACCAGATGATTTAAGGGATAAGCGGCCCGGGGCCCTTCGGGAAACGAAATCGTCACCGTCACAAACAACTCCTTCAACGGAATTTTCCTTGTATCTATCGCGCATCATACTGTCCATCGCCGGCCTTTCCCATCCCCTTCCCGGACGAAACTGCCTGCCCAGAGCGCCGCCTCAAAACGGCTTTACTTTTGAGAGGCATTCAATTGCAGGCTGCTCCCGCATGGCTCAAAACCGCGGATCTTTCTTCCTGCACTTACTCTGAGTCAGCTCGGTCCTTTTTATTCCAAAAATAGTTTTCAGGGTTTTGAAAAATAGCCCCGACTCCTATAAACACCGCCAGGCTCAGCCCCGGATAAAAATATTGTCCCGCCCACAAAAAAGGATCGGGCCTCTCTCTGTTTTAAAACAAAGAGCGGCCGGACCCTTTTTTTACAAACCGCGCGAATTGTTAAAGACCGCCCATTCCCCCGCCCATCATGCCTCCGCTGCTGCCAGTGGGGTTCATTGGCGGAGTTGGAAGCGGTGTGGTTCTAACGACAGGTTCGGTAACCGTTTCCTCCTGCCCGGTTTTCATGAGGTCGTCGCCCAGCACTCCATTGGCGTCGCAAGCGTGGTAATGGCCGTCCTGCATATACACTTGAATCTCGTTGGGATTCTTCAGGCTCTGCCACCACCAATAACCCTGATCAAAATAAAGCCAGCGTTCCGCGTAACTGTCGTACCACCAAAAACGTCCCGACCACCAAAGAACCCAATGAAAAGTTCCGTCCGTATTCCAACCATACCAATTCCGGTTGCCATCGGGGTGATGGCAATAGCTAAAGTCCTGTAAAACATGCCAGACATATTGACCCGAATGATTATCGGCTTTGTTGACCTCCGGAATTTGCGCGAAGACAACAGAACCGGTCAAATTCAGGAGGGCCGGACCCTGGGGAGCGTTTTCCTCTTCATTGGCCAGGTCCAAGGCGGCGCCGTCCGCGGATTTGCGGGGGGGATGCGGAAGACTAAAATGAGTGGAGTCCCAAAGCCGGTCCTTGGACTGAAAAACCAGGGGTTTGGGAACCCCGGGCGTGAGGGTCACAGTCGGAGTAAGCGTCGGCGTGGAAGTCACATCCGAAGCCCGTGCGGCCTGGGCGCCGCCTAAGATCAAAATCAATAGAATCCATAAATACTTTTTCAAGAGCCGCCTCTTTTAATAAAGTTTTAAGCGCACAAAAAGCTAAACCGGCATGGCCTTTTCTGGAGCCACAATACCTTTATCCCAGTCAGCCATCAGACAATTGGGACTGGAAACGAGGGAGCAGTTTACCAGCGGCCTCTTCATTAAGAAATACAGTCCCTTTCAAACAAAGGTCGATAGCAAACCCCGCAGGACGGCCAAAAAGTTCGCCCATTCATATCTATACCCCTTAAACCAAAAGCCGCCCTCCGAGTCGGGGGCGGCTTTTTCATGCCGATAGATTCATCAAAAGAGAAAAAGTTCTTCAAATAAAACTCAAAGCCAATTCACTGTCACGAACAATTTCATTCTATTGTTTTCTTCGATCACACAGCCGCAAAATCAGCTGTGGGAATAAGCCCCCGCGAAACCCTTCGCGAATTCCTCAATTGTGGTCTTACCCCGGTGTTCGCCCGTCAAATTCTGAGTCGGGTGAAGTTTTCCCTCATTTCCGGCCTTGTGCATCTCAATCATAAGGTCCGCCATTCCCGGCTTCATTCCGCTGCCGACCATGCCTTTCTTAACATCGTCATAGGAAAACTGGACATAAGCTAAATCCGGCTTGCCAATGGCTTTCCCCAAGGCCGTCGTGACCTGCGTCAGGGTATATTCCTGAGGACCCGTAAAATCAAAAGCCTCGCGGCCTGTGAATTGAAGCTGATCCAGCAGTTCAGCGACCTTCACCGCGATATCCTGGGTCGCCACCGTGGGGATTGGGAAATTGCCCGGAGCGGGTGATCCATTAACCCCAGCGGTTTTAATGACCGGAATGGACCAATATTGATTCTCCATAAAAGAACTTGGACGGATATGCAGGATGTGAACGCCCGAAAGCTTATTCAACCGCTGTTCCTGCCGATAAAGCCCCGCGATAGGACCAGTGCCGCTGGGTTGTTCCGCCCCAATGGAGCTGAGGGACACCACATGCTTCACGCCCGAATCCTGGATGGCCTTGGCAATGGCCTCTCCAGTATGGTCCTGGTAAGCGGCGAAATCCTCCGCGGCGTAAGAAGGCGGGATCATCACGAAAACTCCGTCCGAACCCTTAAAGGCTTCCGCAAGGGCCTTGGCGTCGTCAAAGGCGGGCGAGAACGTTTGAGCCCCCTTGGCTTTAAGACCCGATAATTTCTTCTCGTCCCGGCCCAAGGCTTTGACTGTGTGGCCCTTTTCCAAAAGTTTTTCCGTCAAGACCTGGCCGATATGGCCGGTCGCGCCCATGACCGCGTAAGTTTTCTTCGACATAAATCCCCCTCTGTTTATCTTGGTTGGTTAAGACCGCCTAAGTTTGGGCGCTAGGCAGGACAATTTCAAGAGATAGAAAATTGAGCTGTTACAAAAGAGTAACCAAAAACCGTTTTCCTTTCCGGGAGGAAATGGGGCAAAACGCCTGATTCCATTGGTTTTTTGATTTTAAGTTGTTGACCATTCAACCCGGGTCTAAAATAGGACCATGAAAAAAAACATTTTCATCCTCTCTCTTTTCCTCAGTTTCTTCCTGGTGGTTTCCTGTTCTAAAAAAAATCCAGAAGCCGAAGCCATACCTTCTGTCATCGCTGACGCTCCCCTGGAATATGTGCTGGAAGACCTCTCAGGGACCGTGATGGTGCTGACCTCCGGCGACACCCAGGCGGAGCCGGCCGAAGAGGAACAAACCGTACAAGCCGGGGACGAGATCATCACCCAAGCGGGATCCGAGGTTTCCCTAAGTTTGAACGAAAACACAATGTTTCATTTGTCGGAGAACAGCGACGTAAAGGTAAACCAGCTCATCCGTAATCCCACGGATGGATTCACCAGCCAACTAAGCCTGATCACAGGAAAAATACTCTCCGAGGTGGAAAAACTTTCGGATAGCAAATCAACCTTTGATATTGAATCAGGCGGCGTGGTGTGCGGAGTACGCGGAACCGCCTTTGAAGTGGCTAAAGATGAGGGCGATGTTCAAACCACGACTTTTCATGGAGCAGTGGAAGTTCAAAAGGATAGCAATACCCAAACCGTCGAGGCCGATCAGCATTCGGATTTTTCTTTAGGCCAAGGAACCTTTCTTCCTAAACGCGCCTGCACCGATGAGGAAAAAGCCCGCTACCAATCCTGGCAGGCTAAAGCCGGCAAGCTTCGGAAAAAAATCGCCGAGCGCTGGGCCCGCCTTCGGGCAATTGACCGTCTGCCTCCCATCGAGAGACAAAACATGCTTCAGCAATTGAATGGGGCGAAAGGTAAAAACCGTTTAAAGATGCTTCATCAAGCCGTTCAAGAAAGAAGGGAAAACTCGAGTCCAGGGGGCGCCCAAGAGCCCCAGCGGACTAACAACCCGACGCGGCCAAATGCCCAGGCCGAGGGTCAGACACAGAGACAAGCCGCGCAACAACGCCGGCCAAACCCGCCCGCCTCCCGAACTCGGCCCAAGAACCGTAACTAGCCGCCAAAACTAGTCGAGTTAAACTGCCCGTTTATAAAGTAATCCGCAAATAAAAAAAGCTGTAACGCAAGCACATGCCCAATATCGAACGACAAGGCCATGTGCGCCTTTGTGAAATTGAACGGAGTGATCGAGCCAGCGGCCCAGCGTATCCTTGACTCGGGAGCCGTCATTGACAACACTTCTGCTGAAATCTTGGTAGATTTAGAAGATAGAGACAGTTAATTAGAAACGACATAGACGAAAGTTCTCACAGACCAGCGCAATGCCCTAATCCCGGCGAAGGATTCCGGACTACAGAGATTCACTGAATGATTCCAGAACACCCCTTAGATATTGATACGAAAAGGTTCAGGAGATGCGTGTCAATAGCGCAAAGACAATCACAAGACTGGAGAGATCGGCGACGGCCGGTGCGGAGTTTGATGAAGGCGAGACCTGGAGAGGGACGCAAGGTAGGTCGGCGATCTGCATCATCATCATCAACAGCGACGGTCCCGTGGACGGCGGCGTATATGCTGCTGATTGACAGGTCGCGGGGCGACAACGATCTTTGTGAAGCTCCCTTGGAAGCCTTGTGAGCAGGAAGCCAAGGAAATTGTGTAATTGCCTGCTGGTAGATAGCTCAGCGAGATGTTGTAGACGCCTGATAATGTGCAGAGCCCCGAGACCACCAGTGGCGCAGTGCTCGTGTTGTTGAGGAAGAAAGTAAGATAGGCGCCGCCTATGAGCGATAAGTTGCCTGGAGGGAGTGAGAAGAAATACTCCAAGCAGGCCGACCTCCGACACGAGCTCCGATAGCCGTGAGCGCCGAGCTGACTGTTAAATCGCCGCCGACGAGAAGGAGCGATGAAGTAGCAAGAACTGGCGCGTTGAGGACGATCGAGGTGGGGAAGGAGACTACTGGCGGGTCCCACAGCTAGAAGGAGGAAAGAGGGCAGCGCATTAGAAGCCGTACGCGTTGTGATTGGGGCTGAGGAGTTGAAGATCCAGGTGCCGTTGTAGCACACCAAGTTTGCAGTGTTTGCAGACGGTGGACAGGCTGGAAGGTAGAAGCCGAGAAAGGGAAGAAGATGCAGCGCACTCGACAACAGGAGACAGTTGCGAAGTGGTGAGGCTGATAGCGTGGATTCCGAGTCACTTCGAGAAACTGATACATTGGGCCACTTGAATTCGATTGGAAGACGAAGGAAGTGGAAGTTGTAGGGAAGCAGATGCCCCAAAAGAGGAGAGGGAAGAGAGCATGGCGCAGGGCTCCCCTTGAGGAGAGATGAATAGGGCGGCGTTGGTGAAGAAAGCGTTGGCAAGCCTTGTTGTAATTGAGCATGGAAGTCGAGTAGATGTTGATCGTGAGGAAGAGGCAGGCAAAGCCGGTCGAATCCAACGCCAAAACCAGCAAGCTGGTGGGGGTATGAGAATGAACAGAAGCCGGTCGTACTTTCTATCATCTTGAAGGAAAGCCGTCTCGATCCAGACGGGCTGAGTGGGCCCGGGGAGGTTGTAAGTCGATAGAAGGACGTTGGTGACCTTGCTCGAGTTGGCGCAGACAAGGCTGACTCCGAGGGAGTTGTTGAGAGCGTAGGAGATGCACACGACGATGCCGTCAGAGGTGAAAGTCAAATCAGTCTCGATCACCGAAGCTGTGGACGTGAAGGCGTAAGTGGGCGCCGTGTTCTGGCAGCCGCCTCCTGCCGCGTAGTTCAAGGCGCCGCTTGGTGCGCTCACCCAGGAATAGGCGTAGGTAAAGCAGAGGATGCCGTGGCCGAATAGGAGATCTCCGCATCGAGGACGTCCATCTGATAGAAGTCTGTGATGGTGTTGTGGACGATGTATTTTTGACTGCCGGCGAAGTTGTTGCCCGTGTGGAAGATCACCAGGGGCATCGTGCCCAGTGTGGGCGAGGCAGTGGTCGTATTGTAGGGCAGAGAGCGGCT
>CAWKIY010000141.1:0-13955 GCA_963849245.1 candidate division FCPU426 bacterium
TCAAACCCCTCGGCGTCACGCGATTCGCGGATAAAATTGAGTTTCCCTTAAGCCCAACGGATCGAGATTTTGCCAAAGACCTTTTGAATGAAAAAGGTGTTTCGCCTGGAACCCGCTATGTGGCGGTTCACCCCGGCCACAAAGGATCGGCGCTGAATTGGAGTCCTCAACGCTATAGCGAAATTGTGGCGAAATTTTGCCAGCAAAAGAACTTGCGGGTCATTCTTACCGCGGGACCGGATGAGACACCTCTAATCAGCCAAGTTACCGCTTTTCTTTCCGCCCACTCCTTAGAACAAAAACCTGTTCTTCTCATTGGCGAATGTACTTTAAAACAATTAGCGGCCATTTACGCGGGTGCTGACTGTTTTCTATCGGGCTCGACGGGAACCCTCCATCTCGCCGCGGCGGTGGGAACTCCTACGGTAGCCCTCTTTTGCCCTATTCCCGAAACAACTCCGGTGCGTTGGGGCCCTTGGGGAAATGAGGCGACGGTTTTAATGCCCTCAAATCCGCAATGTACCGATTGCCAAAAGGGATTTTGCCAAAAGCATGATCCGATGGACGCCATCGGGGTTGATGAGGTTTTTCAAGCAATGGAAAAATATATCCACTCCAAGGATTCTCGATGAGGTTTGCCCGGCCTTTCGCGGGTTGGGTTCTAGGCGGTTTTTTTCTGCTTTCGGGCGCCCTGCAAGGCTGTTCTTTATTGTTCGTGGCAAAAGGTAAAACGGGCTTTGCGGAAGTAAAAGGAGGTGAAATTCCTCAGGCGGCCTCTCTTTCTAAGAAAATGAGCCGAACAGATATCATTCATTATAAAATTCAACCGGGAGATACTCTGGCTTTTTTGGCCAAAATATTTTATGGAAAACCGGACGCCCAAAATCGATTGGCCCGCGATAATCATGTCAGCCCGCGTTCTTCCCTTGTGCCGGGGCATGTTCTTCGTATTGTGAACCCCGTTTATTTTCCTGATCCAGGTGAGCTTAATAAAAAAAGAGAGTTATTAAAAACGAAAACTCCTGAATCGGAGATCAAAGCCGGCTCCGCTTTTTCAGAATCGGATAAAGGGATGGAAGAGAAAGATATCGCGATTATCCCCCGGCCTAAGGTAAACCGGGCTTTTGCCCCAGGCGAGAGGTTGGTTTATGAGGTGAAGGCGCTTTCGGTTGTAGCGGGGCAGGCCAGTCTGGAGGTGGGGGATTGCGTGATGGTGAACGGACGACCCTGCTATCCTTTGACCGCCCGGGCGAAGGCGGCCTTTCCTTTCAGCGCGGTTTATCCCGTTAAGGATGTTCAGACCAGCTATTTTGACACAGTTGATTTTCTCACCTGGAAATTCGAGAACAATGTTTCCGAAGGATCGTATAAAGCCCGCAATCAGGAGGCTTATGATCAGATCAATCATGAACTGACGCATCGGCATAACGATGAAAAACCCGAGAATGTCAATATCCCGCCCTTCTCCCAGGATTTGATTTCCTGCTTTTACTACTTCCGGCTTTTGCCGTTGGAAGTTGGGAAAAAGTATGCCATTCCAACATCGTCCGGGGGAAAGAATTATAAACTCATCATCCAAGTCATCCGGAGGGAAAGGGTTACCCTGCCCACCGGTGTTTTTGACTGTTTTTTCGTGAAGCCTTTCGTTAAATATGAGACAGTCTTTCGAAACGAGGAAGATATCGACTTATGGGTGACGGCGGATGTCCGGCATATCCCGGTTCTTATTCGAAGCGGTATTGTTATCGGTAGTATTGAAATCTCCCTTTTACAAGCGGCCCTGCCCGAAAGGGTTGGAGGTATTCCATGACTCTTAAGCTCAACGCGGACCAAGTGAATTACCTCAACGCGGGTTTGATGGTTTTGTCGGCAGGGCTGGCTTTTGTTTATCCCTTTGAGTTGTTTCTTTTTGTTTACACGGTTTTAGGCCCCTTGCATTACCTCACCGAAATCTCATGGCTTCATGACCGCGGCTACTACACTAAAGGAAAATATGACTTTCTCTTTTTGGTCGCCGCTGGCATGGCGGTTACGGTCTTAAATCTGTTCTTTATTCAAGACGCGCCGCAAAGTGTGGTTGAGTTCGTTACTTATATGGCTTTTGTGGCGGCTCTGGTGTTTGTGGTCTTAAACCGGCTTTTTGAACGGCTGGTTGCGCTGACGGTGGCGGCTGGGGCGGCATTTTTTTTAGCGCAGTTTCATTTTTACGCCAGTGTTTTCGCGGTATTTCTGCCGACATTAGTCCATGTGTTTGTTTTTACCGGATTGTTTATTCTGGTCGGGGCGCTTCGGAGTAAAAGTTTTTCGGGCGGAGTATCCCTTTTGGTTTTTTTGGTTTTAGCCGGGAGTTTTATCTTTGTTCATCCAACGCACGCGGATTATCACATCGCGGATTACGTGAAAGCTAACTACGGTTTTTTAAAAGATGACGGTTCAGCGACGAGTCCCTTTATCGGAGTCAATTTTTATTTTTTAAAGGATTTTCACCTGCACGATTTCGCTAAACCTTTTTCCTCAATCTCGGATTACGTGAACATGACCAACAATTTTCTTTACCACAACCCGCTGGCTTTAGCGCTGATGTCCTTTATCGCTTTCGCTTATACCTATCATTATTTAAATTGGTTTTCTAAAACTTCAATCATCCGCTGGCATGAAATTTCCCGCCGCCGGTTTACCGCGGTCTGGGTTGTTTGGGGGCTTTCCCTTGTTATTTACGCTTATAACTATTCTTTGGGATTCCGATGGCTTTTCTTTTTGAGCTTGTCCCATGTGTTTTTAGAATTTCCATTGAATCACTTAACCTTCATCGGCCTCTTTAAAGAGCTGCGCAAGAACTTCCATCCCGCTCAGCCGAATGCTCAATAAAGGGTATCGGGACGTCTTTCGGCCAGCAAGTGGTAGTTCTTTGCCTGGATCGCTTCCGTTAATAAATCTCGGTTCTTATAAAGCGATTTCACCGGAAGGTTGTGCAGGGCCAACCCCGCCTGAAAAAGAATGTTGCAAATCAATAAAACTTTAGCGGTATTCAAAAACCATGGACGGGAAGTCCAGGGAGTGAAGCAGTAAAAACCGTAAAGCATGGCGATTGGCAGGGTCAAAAAGTAAGTGTGGGCCGCCGGGGTTTTGATGGCGAAAAGAAAACTAAAATAAATTAAAAGAAACGTGCAGAGCGCCAAGAACCTCACCCTGTGCCAATCCTTCTGGAAGTTTTTTTGCCGGAAGCCGGAAAAGAAAAGCACGGCAGTTTGAACCAAACCTAAAACTCCGGCGATTATGGCAAAAGGCGCGAGCACCCTATTTTCTCTTAAAAAATCCAACCGGTCCGCGGTGTGGGCTCCAATGAAGCGGGGTATCTCACAGCAAGCCAGGGAGAGAAAACGGAAAAGAACGGTTAAGACCGCGGAAAAGTTTTCGGGATTGAAGGCGATGGCGTTCGTGGTGCCGCCGGATCCCTGGGCCAGGCCGTATTTTATATAAGTGGGAATGACGAAGAGTTCGGGAAGGAGTCCGCCTAAAAGAAAAGCGGCGGCGAATTGGGACCATTTCAAAGTTCCTTTTTGGAGAGTCCGGCTTCTCCAGGCGAGGGCGGCTAAAGCGAAGGGGAACAAAATTACGTAGGACATATGAAATTGGGCGTTCCAAAAAAGGCCGAAACCCATCATGGCACCGGCAAAGGGTAGTGGAATGAGGCTTAAGCTCAAAGGCGGCAGGGCTTCCAAGAATCCTACGAAGAAGAGACAACTTCCAAAAAGAACATAAGAATCGTTGTCGATGTTGGTGGACCAAGCTAAAACCCAAGGAGCGGTTAAAAGCCAGGCCCAAATGATCCAGCGGGGGAAATTCGGAAGCCTTTGGCAGCAGTACCAAGCGAAAAGACAGAGACCACTGAAGGAAAGAAGGTTTAAAAGAATGTAGGGAGATTCAGGGATAGGGTATAGGTAAAGAGGAAGACCTACGACCAGGCCTTGCAGAGCCCCGGGTAATTGAATATGGCTTGATACATCGGGGCCGAAATAAGGCCAAAGTCCGGTGCAGTAATATTTTAATCCGATCAAGTAAATCTGCTGCTGGTCAATAAACCAAATCTCAGAGCAAAGACCGAAAGCTAGGCGGAATAAAAAGGCCAGGGTGAGCCCGGTGAAAAACCAAGGTGTCCAAGAATGTTTCCCAAGCGAAAAATTTTTTGAAAGCGGAAGTTTTTGGGGATGGGGTTTGGCTTTTTGAGGGTTTGGCACGGGGTTTATTATTATGGGCCTGGAAGCCCCATTCAAGCCAAAGGATGGCCTTTTTGGCCTTGAGGTTTCTTGTGAAATTCCGGGCAAGGATGGCTTCTGTCCCTGTTTTCGTGGATAAATTAAAAACTCGGGGTTAAAATACCGTTCCTTTGGCAATCCAATTTAATGAAGAGGTTTTATGATCGACAAAATTCGAGGCCGTATTGAGGAAAGCATCCAGGTGAAACAAAACCTACTCAATAAGTGCCTCCCCCAAATTGAAAAGGCCAGCGACATTCTGGTGAAGGCTTACCTGCAGGGCCGCAAAGCGGTCTTTTTTGGCAACGGCGGAAGCGCGGCAGATGCCCAGCATATCGCGGCCGAATTAGTCGGCGACTACTTGAAACGCCGCCGGGCGTTGATGTCCTTGGCGCTGCACACCAATACCTCGACTCTGACGGCTTTGGGAAACGACTATGGCTATGACCAAATTTATTCCCATCAAATCGAGGGGCTCTGCGTGGAGGGTGATGTGGCGGTGGGTCTTTCCACTTCCGGAAACTCGGAAAATGTTTTCAAGGGTATTATCGCAGCGAAGAAGAACAAAGTTCATACCATCGGTCTTTTAGGCCGGGACGGCGGCAAGATCGCCAAGGAAGTGGACGTGGCTATTATCGTCCCCGCCTCCGCGACCGACCGGATTCAGGAATGTCATATGCTGATGGGCCATATTTTCTGCGAGCTGATCGAATCCGCGATGTTCCCCTGAGCTCAAAATGAAAAAAGACAAACCAACCGTAAAAAATCATCCTATTCTTTCTTCCGTAGATAAATCGGAACTCCTGGCTTTGGTGGGAGCGTTGCAAAAGAAGAAGATTGTCGTCATCGGCGACGTGATGCTGGACGTTTACATTAAGGGCTCGGTGGCCCGCATCTCGCCGGAGGCCCCCATTCCGGTCGTGGAAATCAGTGAGAAGGACATGAAAATGCCGGGAGGCGCGGCCAACGTGGCGGCCAACATTACGGCACTGGGCGGCCTGGCCAGCATTATTGGGACAACGGGAAAAGACACGGCGGGAAAAGAATTAGTCCGCGAACTCAAAAACAAGAAAGTGGATACTTCCGGGATGCTCGCTCTCTCGGATCGTCCGACCACGGAAAAAACCCGCGTCATTGCCAATACCCAGCAGGTGGTTCGGATTGACAGGGAAGTGAAATCCGCTCTTTCCGAGAAACAGCAAGAGCTGGTTATTCAAAAAGCCCTGAAAGCGATTAAAGACGCGGATGGAGTCATTTTTGAGGATTACAACAAGGGGTTGTTGACGGCCAAGGTTATCCGGAAAATTGTGGCTTTCGCCAAGGCCAAAAAGAAAATTATTACGGTGGATCCCAAGTTCCATAATTTTTTCGAGTTTAAAGGCGTGACCGTGGTAAAGCCCAATATGAAAGAACTGACAGAGGCTTTGGGGCCTGAGGCCGTGGGTGAAACTTTCGAGAGTATCGGTTTTAAAGCGATGAAGAGGCTTCAGTGCCAATCCGTTGTTTTAACCCGCAGCGAGCACGGCATGACCATTTTTGAGGTGGGCAAGCCGCCCCGTACGATCCCGACAGTGGCCCGGGAAGTCTATGACGTCTCCGGAGCGGGCGATACGGTTATCGCGACGCTCACACTGGCTTTAACCGCCGGCGCCACCCTTCTGCAGGCCGCCGCTTTGGCCAATTACGCGGCCGGTATCGAGGTTGAGAAACTCGGAGTGGCCACCGTCTCAGTGGAAGAATTAAGCCAGCGCTTACTGGAAGAGATGAATCATTAATCCGGTATTAAGAAACGCTAGTCGGCCATGATGACTCAACCTCTTTTCTGGATTTATCTTTTCTTCCAATTTCAAATTTTCGTCTTCTTAACCAACCGAATTACCTTTCATCCGCCGACCACAGTTGATGAAACCCGATGGGTTCCTGCCTGGACCCTTTTCTTTGTTTTGATACAAACTATCACCGCTTTTTTTCTGGCCGGGCAATGGGATTTTATGTTCGGTTCCTTCACTTCTTTGGTTTGGGGCTGGCGGATTTTTCTGGCGGCGACAACCCTTTGGGTTTTGGCGCTTTGGATAGACCTCATTTATTGGAGTCTTTGGGTAAAAAAAACGGTCGAGGTTCGCCTGCTACGCCGCTGGCGGATAGAAATTCCCAATCGGTTTACCGTTCCCTTCGCCTTTTTGAAATTTTTTGGTTTTGAGAATCAGTTTTATCAGCCCGAAGTGGTGGAATATGAATTGAAAATTCCGGGATGGCCCAAAGTCTTTTCGGGTCTTT
Organism: candidate division FCPU426 bacterium; assembly: GCA_963849245.1. GTDB lineage: Bacteria > Oederibacteriota > Muellerivitia > Muellerivitales > Muellerivitaceae > CAWKIY01. The sequence goes on from CAWKIY010000141.1 coordinate 6,534, forward strand.
CGCTTGTTCAGATGTCAGATATTCACATCGGAAAATACATTACAGGCGATTATCTTAAGATCCTCTTAGCGGAAGCCAAAAAACTTAAACCTGATCTTTTTGCCTTTACGGGAGATTTCATTTCCTTTCAAAAAGACCTTCCGGAGCTTCAAAGCCTTTTCAAGGGATTCAAGGCGCCCCTGGGTGTTTATGCCCTGTTGGGAAATCATGACCATTGGGCGGCGGGTTTCGCGGTAGAGACGGCTTTAAAGAAAGACGGCCTTCGGGTTTTGCGAAATGAGGTGGTTTACCACAAACGCAGAGGAAAAACCTTGGCCATTTTGGGCGCGGATGATCTTTGGACGGGAGAAAAAAACGAGGAAGCTATTTTGGGGGCCAAGGGAGAGGCCAAACTTTTTCTGGCCCATCAGCCTGATCACTTCGCCTTGGGGAAAAAAGCAGGGGTTCATCTGCAAATATCGGGGCATTGCCATGGCGGCCAAATTTGTTTTCCTCTCCTCGGCCCTTTGATCGTTCCGTCCCGACATGGACGTAAATACGCCAGCGGTTTTTTCAGGGAAAAGAACTCTATTCTCTTTGTCCATAGGGGCATCGGAGGTTATCCTCCGATTCGGACTTTCTGCCGGCCTGAAATTGTAAAACTCGTATTACGGCCTCTCTAAAGCACCGCTTTTTGTATTTAAAGCTGGTCGGAGGATTTTTGTCCGATCGAAGACCATCCGTAAAACTAGTTAGTTTTTTTCGTGATTGCCTGGAGTAAACTCAAGTTTTGCGCGGCGGAAGTCTGATCGATCGGCGCCTTTTCGGCGGCAAGAAAAGCCTTTTCAGCCTCGGGGCCGTTTCCCATTTGAACGTAAAGAATTCCCAAAGTGTTGTAAAGATTGGCCGCGGGGTAACCGGTCACCGCTTTTCGCAGGGCCGTTACCGCTACGGCCGGATCCGGGCCTGGCTCCAAAAGAGTATAAAGGGCAACACGCTCGCCCCATTGAGACCTTAAAAAGGGATCTGCGGTCCAATCCTTTTCCTGCTCCAGCAAGTCTTTCAGGACTTTTTCAAACGACACGTGAGGCGGGAAATAGGAACTCTCATCCATGATTTTCTGAAATTGACGGTCTGCGGCCAACCATTTCCGGAGTATGAACTGGGTTGAGGCGTTGAAGGGAATCCAACCTAACATTAGCCCCCCGTCATCTTCGGGAAGGTCGGGACAAAGCCAAATCCAGTGGGCGTCTGGGAATCTTTTTTCGAGGAATGGTTTGTAGTTGTAATTGGTTATGAGCGCTACCTGTTCGACCGACTGGACCGCCATGACGGGGGTTCGGGAGGCATCCAAGGGGTAAACCGCGACCTCGAAGGTATGGTCCTTGTTATTGTTGTTCAAATGATCAAAAACCCAAAATCGGTCTCCTTCCTGGAACTTCGTTTCCAAAATTTGATAGGCGCGGTTCATTTGGATGGATATCCAGTGGTTTCGGTTGGCCGCGAAAGTTTTCCAATCCTGATAAGGCCCAAAATAGTGGTAAAGATCCAAAAGAATTGATATCCCCAGGAATGCCGCCATGACCGTTATTCTCAGAGAGTCCTTTTTTCCCAGACTGGAGAGAAGAGATTGGATTCCGAAGCAGGCGACTAAGGTTAGCAGCGGAAACAAAAGCACTGTCCGATGCAATTCCAGGTGGCTTGTCAAACTCCCGGGAAGGAAAAAAAGAAAACCAGCCAGGGCCAACCATTGAATCATCGGTTCTCTTCGCCATTTCATGGATTCGATGATGCCGACTGCGAAGCAAGCGCTCAAAAGACTATTAAGAATGCCGCCCCAGGCGGGACCATAAGGGACGCTCCCGAAACCGTTAAAAAAAAGAGCGGCCAAATAACGCGAAACCATCCGGATGGATAATAGATCAAGGATATAAGACATTCCGCCGCTGGAAAGCCGTGAGGTCGCCATGGGTGCCGTAATGAGCGCGGTTATAGCCAAAATCTTAAAAAGACTCTTAGCTTTTTCAATTTTTTTAAAATTGGTTTGGAATCCAACGGCGATGAGAACGGCCAATATCATCATGGGACAAGCGGCGTAGATATAAAAACCCGCGCCAAGAGCTATTCCTAAGGCGATTTCCCATTTCCAGCTGACGGCGGATATCCGTCGAAGATAGCAGCTCAGTAGGAGAAGGACGCAGAATTGCCAAATAGGAACCAAATTCGCCTGATGGCATTGCCGTGAACAAACCAGGGCCCAGAAATTGAAACCAAGTAAAATCGAAAAAAGGAAGGTCAGGGATTGGGAAAAATATTTTTTGGCCGCGTAATAACCCAGCCCCACGGTTAAGAGAGCGACCAGAACGGGAAAAAGCCGCATCACCGTGAGTGAGATTCCGAAAACCTTGAAAAAGGCGGCCATGCACCATAGCAATAAAGGCTCAATCTGTCCGTTTCCGAATAAAAGGCGGCTGTCCCATTTTTGACAAAGTTCCTTGGCGTAAAAGGCGCATTGTCCATCATCCATTAAAGGCCAGGAGGGTATTTGGTTGAATTTATAAAAGTCTAAAAAAAATAAAAGAAACGCCGCCGTGATCCAAATCCATAAAGGGAGGAAAGGAAGGAATTCAGTCTGCCAAAATGGTTTTGTTGAATAGCCCGGAGCTTTATCTTGAACGACGAGGAATAAACTTAATCCGAAAGGGAAGGCGATGCCCAATAGTAACAGCCAGAGATTTATTTGGAGACCAAGACCGTAATAGGAAATTAAAGTGTTGGAAAAGAAGATAAAGAAAAAAGCGATCCAGGGATGATAGCGGACATTTCGGCCAGAAAACGTCATTGACCACCTATTAGAATTTTTTACTTAATGCGCATTTTAATATTAACACGCGAGACGTTTCCTTTGAACTAAACTTAAGATCGTGAGTGGTTAAGGAGACTGAATGATCTCCTCCCGCGGATCTTTTGATTCCAATCTTTTTGAAAAATGAGACGCGAATCGACACCGAAAACAAAGACAAAAGCTTTGACTTCGGGGTCTTCTGCGCGCGTTCTTTATGGTTCTACGGAATGATGAATAAAATTCTCCCAACTTGCCAGACCCTCCGGCTTTCCCTATAATTACGCATCCCAAGGGAAGTTGAGATGAATTGGAACATTTTTTGGAACCTACCAAGCTAGCTCCTGTCCTTAAAAACCTTCAAAACCAAGGCAAAAAAGTCGTCTTCACCAACGGTGTTTTCGATCTTTTGCATTTAGGCCACGTCACTTATCTCCAAGACGCCCGCAAACAAGGCGACTTGCTTGTGGTGGGCCTCAACAGCGACGCTTCGGTGCGCCGTATTAAAGGCCCTTTGAAACCCCTGCTGCCGTTGGAAGAAAGAGCGGAAATGCTTTTGGCGCTTTCCTGCGTGGACTACGTGACCTTTTTTGAGGAAGAAAATCCCTACAACGTCATCCAAATCCTCAAGCCGGACGTCCTAGTCAAGGGCGGGGATTGGGCGGTCGATAAAATTATTGGCGGGGACCTGGTGAAGTCCTGGGGTGGAAAAGTCATGAACCTTCCGGTCGTAGAGGGCCGTTCAACGACGAACCTCATCCAAATGGTCATAGAGCGTTATGGCAAAGCTTAAAGTCGTTGGAGTGATCCCTTCCCGCTATGGGGCCCAGCGCTTTCCAGGGAAACCCTTAACTTTAATCGCGGGTGTTCCGATGATTGTCCGGGTGATCCGGCAGGCTCAAAAGGCCAAGAGCTTAAATGAAGTCTGGGTAGCGACAGATGATCGGCGAATTGCCGAAGTGGTTGAAAAATTCGGGGCTAGGGCAGTCATGACCCCCTCTTCCCTGAAATCCGGCACGGATCGCATCGCTTACGCTACCCGGGATCAAAAGCTGGATATCATTGTGAATATTCAGGGAGATGAGCCAGTGATGGCCCCGCGGGCCATTGACGCGGCGGTGGAAGTGCTTCAAAAAGACCGCCGAGTTTTGATGTCCACGGTGGTGATTCCCTTGCGGGATAAAAAGGAATGGCAGGACCCCAATGTGGTGAAGGCGGTTTTAGGCCCCAAGGATAATGTGTTATATTTTTCCCGTTCGCCGATTCCTTATCCGCGCGACGGCGGGATGCCCAAAGCCTACAAACACATGGGCCTTTACGGATACCGTCCCGGATGGCTGCAGCTGATGGCGACGCTCAAACCCACGCCCCTGGAATTAACCGAGAAGTTAGAACAATTGAGAGCCTTGGAGAACGGCGTGTTTATCCGGGCGGCGGTTCGGCAAGTGGAATCGATTTCCGTGGATGTTCCGGCGGATGTGAAAAAAGTCGAAAAGTTTTTAAAAAAATAAAGCGGATTTTTGGAGAAATTGAATGACCAAATATATTTTCGTGACGGGTGGCGTGGTTTCATCCCTGGGCAAAGGCATCGCTTCGGCCTCAATGGGACGGCTTTTAGAGAGCCGGGGCCTCAAAGTCACTATCGCCAAGTTTGACCCTTACCTGAACGTGGACCCGGGAACCATGAGTCCTTATCAGCATGGGGAAGTATTTGTGCTGGACGATGGCGCCGAAACCGACCTGGACTTAGGGCATTATGAGCGCTTTCTTTCCCTCAAGCTGACCCGCAACAACAACGTAACCAGCGGGAAAATCTACAACGCGGTTATTTCCAAAGAACGTCGGGGTGACTATCTCGGCAAGACCGTCCAAGTGGTTCCGCACATCACCAACGAAATCAAAGAATGTATTTTGAAAATCACCCAGGGCCAAAAAGTGGATGTCTGTATTGTGGAGGTTGGTGGAACGATTGGAGACATTGAAAGTCTTCCTTTTTTGGAAGCCATCCGCCAATTCCGGTTTGATCTTGGGGGCGATAACGCGATAAACGTGCACGTTACTTTGGTTCCTTATATTGAAGCTTCAGGCGAACTTAAGACCAAACCTACCCAAAAAACGGTGGCGGAGCTCCGGGGCATTGGTATCCAGCCGGATGTGATCTTGTGCCGGTCTGAAAAATCTCTTTCGGAAGATATTAAATCTAAGATTTCTCTCTTTTGTAACGTGGGCCCGGAAGGGGTTTTTGAGGCTTTGGACGCGGCCTCCATTTACGAAGTTCCCCTCTTACTTCAACGGCAGGGATTGGATGATTTCCTCGTGAAGAAACTCCGCTTAAAGGCGAAAGCTTCCGCGGGATTGTCTCGACCTACCCGACCCGCCCCGACGCCAGCGTACGTTCACGATGGGCGTGCTTTCGCTGGGCATTGTTGCGGCTCTGGCGATGGTCATCACGCTGCGCCATGACGTGGTGTACGCGTTCGCGCGGAGCCGTCCTGTCGACGTGGGGGACCTTCGCGCCGCGAGCGGGGCGACCCTCCAGGCGAACGAGAACGCGCTCGTCGCCGGCGATGGGCTGCTCGGAGCGGCGGGCGGCCTTCGGTACGAGCGGCCGCTGCGCGACGATACGTTTCGCGCGCTGCGTGGTGGCTGGACGACGACCTGTGGGTAGAAGTTCGCGTGGCGGCGGGTGAGGAGGGCGGCCGGTGGGAGCCGCTGATTTGGTCGCTGGTCGGCGTGTTGATGTCGCCGTTGAATCCGATAGCGTAGAAACTGTTCGGGTTGTACGGATTCGGACCATTGGCATTGAAACCTAGCGTGGGTATGCCGGAAAGATCCGTCTGCATGTTGTAGTAGCCGCTGGGTCGCGCCAGGACCTCAAGCGAGAAGTCCGAGGCCAGCTTCAGACTGCGTGCATAGGAAACATCGCCATCGGCCACCCAGCCGCCCAAAGAGAGCCGGCCGCCGACACCGATCATTTTCAGCGTGTCGACTTCGTCGTCCGTTCTTGCGTTGTTGCGAAGATCGACGCCCTGGGCGCTGTATTGAAGGACGTAGTTGTTGCTCGGGTCGACGTAGTTGCCGCTAGGATTGGCCGGTCCTAAAGCATCGACCTGGCGCTGCGCATCGGCAGGCAAATAGGTGTCGTTGTGGAACTTGGAGTAAAGCATGTCCAAGCGCCCCTCGAATATCTCGCTGGGTTTGTATTCCAGCGTGGACATAAAACTTTCACGCGACCGCGTCCCAATGCTCTCGTCGAGATAGGTTGCGTTCTGCAGGTAGTAGGACTTGCCGTTGTTGAAATCCAGCGCCCCACCCTGCCCCGGATTGAATGGCTGCATGCCGAAGGCGTTGTAAGACTGGACGTCCAAGTTGCGCTGGCTGTAGTCGACACCGACGACCAGACCCAACGTGTTGTCCATCCAGGTATTGGTATACACCGCTGCCAAATGGGGCTGGAAGTGGTCCCTTTCGCTTGACTGTCATAGTTGCCTTCTGCGACCACCGAAAAGCGCTCCTTGCCATATTCGATGGGGCTAATGGTGAATGTTGACCGTGCCGGCAAGACCGCCCTCGGACATGTCCGCCGTCGGCGATTTGTATACTTCCAGCGCATTGATGAAATCCGCCGACAATATGGTCATATCGAATGCGCGTGTACCCGCTGACGAAGGCATCGCAATGCCATTCAGGGTCACCGCGGTGAACTTCGGATCAAAGCCCGCGCAGGCTCACGTACTGACCTTCGCCGTCACTGCGGGTGATCTGCACACCGGTAATGCGCTGTAGCGATTCGGCAATGTTCTCTTCAGGAAATTTGCCGATGTCCTCGGCGGAAATCGTGTCGCTGATGACTTCGGCGTTGCGTTTATCCGAATCGATTTCGCCAGGCTGCCGGCATAGCCGGACACCTGAATTTCGCCCAGTTGGGTCGTTGAATCCGCAACGCCATCGCTGGCGGTTTTTGTCTGGGCGTCGGGGACACCTTGAACGGACGCTGGATCGGTATCGGCGGCAGCCCCCGCAATGGCAGGAACAAGCACCGACATCGCCAGCACGGCGCAGATCGACGAAGACAACGTAGTTTTACGCATAAGCCTCTCCCTCCAGTCGTTTGAATCATCGGCTTGCCGCATTGGGCACGCTCTCTATTTGTTCACGAGTGAAACACAATTTCATATAAGTATCAAGTCGAATTATCACCGCCCGACGCGCGCTCTGTCGCGCCGGCAGCATCGGCCTAAAGCCGCAGAAGCAGGAAGCAGGCGTGCGATCAAACTCGGCAAGGGAGCCGCAGGCTCAAGCCGATCGATGCTTTCCGCATCTAGCGCTATTGAACGACGATCTGACCGCGGGAAAATGAGCCGAGGGAGATTGGGTTACCAGCGCGGAAACTAGCACGGCGTCTTGGTCGGCTTGCCAGTGTGCCGGCATCTACCCCACCCGCACCGACTATTGCGGTTCGGCCAGACGCAAAGTGACGATCTGGCGCCGCTGATTGCGCAAACACCACGACCACATCCACCTCGCCGCGCCAGTCTCGTGCAGTGATCAGACTCTGCAAATCGGCCACGCTATCGATCCTGGCCTTCCAGACCGGACTG
>CAWKIY010000142.1:0-24826 GCA_963849245.1 candidate division FCPU426 bacterium
TAAACGCCGTGCGTGACTCCGCACGTACCTTTTGGGAACTCTTAATTATCCGTTGGAACGACTTCAAAGGGCTTTATTCCTCTGCTCGACTTTTGTGAGAAAACCTTTCTTAATTATCGAAATTTCAAATTAGTTTAAATTTTTAAACTTGAGCAAAATATTCAATAAAACTTATTAATATTGGAGAAGAAAATGTTTGGTGCTTTTATTTTAAAAGGCCGAAGACCGTTTTTGATTTTCTTGTTTACTTATATTTTTTTGTCTGGTTACTTTTCGTCAATGTGACGGCATTTGTGCGGATGAACTAGATTGCTATAGCGGCGGGGCCATTTGGCTTAAGTATTATAAAGAACATAATTTAGAAGCTCTGAAACCTGATTATGCTGCTCACAACTACTTTTTTACGGCCGGCGTTAATGAATATTAATTTTAGTCAAAATTAATATTTTTCAAAAAAGCAAGTTTAATTTCTGCTACTCCAATACTGAAATGTTAAAGAGACTCACGGGTTCGAAGGAAAAAACCTGTATTTTCCTTTTTGGTAATGTCTAATGTATAAGCTGATGGTTCTGTGCCTGAAAGTGTAACTTCTTATTCTTACGAAATTAAAATGGTTTTTGGATTAAAAGGGAGTTTTGATAAACAAAATGGAAAATCGTTCCCGACGGGTTACTCAAAATACTTTGATTTTGTATGGTGCGGAGGCAGCTGGCCGATTGTTTTCCTGGGCGTTGCTAGCTTTTTTAACCCGTCGTTGGGCAGAAGTTGGTACTTATGGCCAGTACGCCTTAGCGGTGAATTGGGTTGCTATTTTGGCTGTTTTTAGCGAGTTGGGTTTGAATCTTCTAGTTGTAAGAGAAGTGGCTCATGATCGAGAAAAAGCCGCCTATTATTTGCGTTATGCCATCGCCATTCGAGCTATTTTTTCATTGGTTTTTTGGGTTGGGTTAATTGTCATCTCATTCATCCTGGATTACGAGCCTATTTTGAAGATTGGCATCGCGGTTATGGGCCTTAGAATTCTTTTAGACTCAATCGCTGGCGGATATGTTTATCTTTTTCAGTCCCATGAAATGATGGGTTTTTATTCACTTAGTAATGTTTTGTCCGCAGCGGTTCGCTTATTAGGAATTGTAGTTGTGATTGAGCTGGGAGGGGGAGTGGTTGGAGCCTGCGCTATCTGGACTCTGGCTAGTGCAGTCGCGCTTTTGGTTCTCGCGTGGAAAGGCCATCGTTTGGGGTGGCAGCCTGATTTCTCTCAGCTGAAAATTGCGGAAGTAATTTCAATCCTGCGCCAATCGATTCCCCTGGCGACTTTTGGCTCTTTGCAGATGCTTTATTATCGGGTGGACTCCATTATTTTGAAGAGCTTTTCGGGAAATGAGGCGGTGGGGTATTACGATTTGGCCGCGAAGGTTATTTTCGTCATTCTCGCTTTTTCGCAAATCTTCGGAACTGCTATTTTTCCTGTTTTGTCCTCGGTGCGAGATGACGTGCAAGCTTTTGGCCGTATGGCGGCAAGATCGACTAAGTTTCTTTTTCTCGTCGGTATACCCGCAACCGTGGGTGGAATATTATTGGCTAAACCGATAATTCTTTTAATTTCGGGAAATAAATATCTTCCTTCCGTTCCCATGTTTATGGTTTTGATGCTTTCGGTTTGTTCTTATTTTTTGTGTCATATCTATGTTATCGCTTTGGCGATTTACAATACTGTCCGTTTAAACCTTCAATTCGCCATTCTTTTTATTTTAAACGCTTGGTTAAATTTCATTTTAATTCCCCGTTTAGGCGGAGTTGGATCAGCCTGGGCTACCGTATTATGTGAAGCTTTTGGTTTGATACTAGGATTTGGGTTGGCGGCTCCTTATCTAATAGAACTCAAATGGATGTCCTTGATGAAGCCCTTTTTGGCCTGTTTAGGGGCTTCCGCGCTCATGGGAGCAGGTATTTGGTTGGATCCGAGGCTTTATTGGCTTGTTTTGGGACCCTTTATTTATGGGTTTGGTATTTGGCTGTTCAGAGGATTAGAGCCTGAGGAGTGGAGTACAATTCGCTCTACTTTGAGGAGAAAATCAACATGAACCGAGTAGAATTTCAAACCAAGAAATTTTGGTTAAAACCTGAAAAACTGAAAGTCAATTCAGATCGCCCTTATGCTTTTAAATCTTCGTTGAAAACTACATTAACTAAACTCATGGATAAATTGGGCGATCAATTTTTAGCGCCGCCATTTCAGGAAATTTCCTGGGGTGCTGTCAAACGACTGGCTTTGATCCGTTTGGATCATCTAGGTGATGTTCTTTTGACGTTGCCGGCGATGGAATCGATTGTAAAGGCTTTGCCTGGCATCCAGATTGATATTTTTGTGGGGCCGTGGTCTGTGGACTTGATCCATCTTTCCAATTTGCCCGTTGGAATTAAAGTTTTCAAGGCTCCTTGGTTTGACAGATTGGGCTACGGATCAAGCTCCTTTCAGGCAATCCGCAAGTTGGCCGCAATTTTTAAAAAAGAAGAATACGATCTTGTGATCGATTTTCGGGGAGATTTTCGTCATCTAGCAGCAATGCGTATGGCCGGTATTCCGAATCGAATCGGATATAACCGAACCGGTGGCGGGTTTTTGCTGACCTTCAAAGGCCAATGGAAAGCCGAACTCCATGAAACGTTGAGAAACTTAGATCTTCTTGAACAAATTGGAATTAAGCCAAGTTCGGCATCATTTTATCCCCGCATTTATCCTTCTGAGGAGGAAATTCAAAAAGGAGTACAGACGGCCCAATCCTTGGATTTGAATGGGCCAATGATCGCAATTCACGCTACTTGTGGAGCTTCTTCCAAACGCTGGCCCGCTGCATATTGGCGAGAGTTAATCCAGCGGCTCCCGGCGGGCTATTCTGTTGTAATGGTAGGAGCAGCCTCTGAAAAAGAGGACATGATGGAAATTATCAAAGGGTGTTCTAGAAGGGTGATAGTCGCGGCGGGAATCATGGAACTCCCCGTGTTGGCGGCTTTTTTAAAGCAGTGTCAGCTTTTTATTGGGGTGGATTCGGGTCCGGCGCATATCGCGGCGGCCGTCGGCACTCCGGTGCTTTCGATCTTCTCAGGGGCTAATTTGGTCGCGCAGTGGGCACCTCGTGGAGAAAAAGTTTTGGTGCTTCAAGAAAAAACGAAGTGTTCTCCCTGCGAGAGGCTGGAATGTCCATTGGGAAATGAATGTATGCGTCAACTCAAAGTAAGTAAAGTCGTACAAAGTAGTTTAAAGTTGCTTCGGTCATGAACAAATGAGATGAATTTTCTACGATTCTTTTTTCAAAATAATCCAGCCGTTTTTATCGTAAATTTTCTGATAACCTTTTTCTTCCATAATGTTCAAACGCGCTTGAATATCTTGGAAAGTGGCCGACGGAAATGGGGAGAAAGAACTACAGGCAATAACGTAATCCACATCATTTCCGCTCATATCATCTCCAAGTATTTCTCGCACGATTTTCCTATGAGTTAAATGAGGGACAAGGACATCTTGACACATGACTCCCGCATCTTTTGGAATCATGGACAAAATCTTTGGACCTTCTAATTGATTGTCAGTCAGTTTGTAAAAAGCAGGTGTAATAAGCCACCTTAATGGAAACCTGGATAATCCAGAAAGGGAAAAATTCAAAATCAGGACTATGATTCCGCTGATTTGAAAATATCTCGATTTCTTTTTTGAGTCTTTGGTTTTCTTGAAAACGTTAAAAAAACCATCCGCGGCCGCCAAAATAACTATGGGGGAAATCACGGCCGTGTAATGAGATTCGTTGTTCACGACCCAATTGGCAATATTGCTTGAAAGCATTCTTTCGCAAATCAGAGGAATCAAGAGAATTCCATAAGTTGAAAAAAAGGGGGCCATCAGAAAAGGTCCGAAAATACATATGAGGGTTTTAATCTTTCTGGGATCGGAGAATAGTAATAAAAAGATTCTTATTGGATGAGTCATACAAATTTTTAAACCTTCCAATGGTCCTGAACCCAATTCGGAATACAAAGAGCTCCAATAGGGATATTTACCAGTATCGGCAAAATAAGGAATGATTACTTTTAATTCAATGATGAACATGGAGAAAGACGCTGCGGCTAAAAATACCCCAATTTTAAATTGTTTTTTTAAAATGGCGGCAAATCCTAGGAACATTGCTAGCAAACACATATCTTCTTTTACGAACATAAGCAAAGATGAACTCAGCAGAAATGGCATCCATTTTTCTTCATCCATAAAATAGACGGCGAAAGAGGCTAATGGTACGGCGAGACTAACTTCATGGAATTCAAAGGTTGCTGCAGTTTGTATGCCCCAAAAAATCGAGTATGAAATTGCGAAAAGATAACCGGCTAATCTACCCAGCCTTTTATTAACGAAAGCGAAAATAGGGAAAATGGGGAGAACCAACAAAAAGGATTGAGCCGCTAATAGAACTTCAACTTTTGGCAAGATCCAATACAAGGGTGCCAAACAAGCTACCAATGGATCAAAGTGAGCTCCCAGAAAATTCGAAAGAAAGGGGCAAGTTGTGACGATAGGTGCCTCGAAGCGGCTATAATGCCAAACAACTTGATCGTTTAAGCCGAGATCAAATCCAGTAGAGAAATGCCAATGTTTGAAAATCGATAGTATTGAGTAAACCGATACCATAATTAAAAACCATATAAAGAGCAAAGGTTCAGTTCTCACATCTGCGATTAATTTTTTCAATTAGGTCTTTCTGGTTCAGTGCTACATAGAATTTATCTTTTAGTGACGTGATTGAAATTATATAGGTAATTTTGTTTAAAATTGCTAAAAAGAGCTTTCCGTATTAGGGTTGAGAGCATCCCGTAATCGGATGTTTTAAAGTATTTTAATATTATTAATCATGAGGAAGTGTAGATGATGAACAGGATTTATCTGGTGTTATCCTCGAGAAAAGTATTTTTGCTGCCTTTCACTTTGGCTCTATTTTTGCCCCTTTTTTTTCACGGTCCTCGAATTGGAATGCCTTATGTCAAAGGGGGCGACGAAATTCATTATATGGCGATCATCAACAGCCTTTTAATCGATGGGGATTTAGATCTCAGGAATAATTATGATGCCGCGCGCGAAGGTTCTTGGCAGATTGGAAAAAAATACGCAGGTCAAGCTATTGACCCCCATGTGGTATGGAATGTTGGAGGCCATCAAGTGATTTGGTCCCAGGTTTATGAAGATACGAATAAATGGACGAAAGATTCAAATGGCTTTTTTGTTCCGCTTCGAAAACCAAACGTGAATCTGGATGTTTCGAAATTGCCGGAATATTCCAGCCATCCTGCTGGAATCGCTTTTTTGTTGGCTCCTTTTTTATGGTTGGCGAAGGGAACGCCTCTCGTGGAATCCTTGGCTCTTGGATGTTCCAATGCCGCTATTATTTTCTCGGCTTTCTTATTCCGCCGGATTTTAAGAAGATATACGAATAATCCTTTATCCATAAACGTAGGGACTCTGCTGGCCTTTTTGGGAACTCCTATTTGGGCTTATGGGCGAACTCTTTTTATGGAGCCTTTTTTGATTTTTTTCGCTTTGAGCGCTTATTTATTAGCAGTTGAAAAGAAATCCAGCTTTTGGATTGGGGTTTTGCTGGGTTTGGGAGCGCTTTTAAAGCCTAATTTTTTAATTCTTTTGTTCCCGCTGGTTTTATTTTTTTGGAAAGAAAGACAAGTAAGGAAAATCCTGTGGATGATTCCAGGTCCTTTTCTTTCGACCCTTTTTATTTTGTATTTAAATTTGAGAATGTATGGTTCGCCTTTTACTCCTCCTCAACCCTTTGTCTTTGGGAACCCGTTAAATGGGGTATTCGGACTTTTGTTCTCCTGGAACCACGGAATATTTGCTTTTGCTCCGGTAGCCTTTCTAGCGTTTTTTGCGTGGAAACAATTTTTTCGAGCCCATATTCATGAGGCGACTCTTTTCGCGTCTGGTTTCGTCATTTATTTCTTGATGATGGCTGTTTTCAACTGCTGGTGGGGCGGATGGTGTTATGGGCCCAGGTTAGTGGCGCCGGTGCTACCTTTTCTAATGATTCCGATATTCTATCTTCCGAATCAAATTTCTTCATGGGGAAAACCTATTCGTATATTGGCTTTTATTCTGTGCTTGTTATCCGTGGGATTTAATCTGTTGGGCGCTTTAGATGGGTATTGGGACAGTCATCCGCTCACTATTTTAATGGGAAATATTTCGTAATTATAAATATTAAATACGAATCAATCCGAGAAATCGGAAATAAACGCATGGAATTGATGGCGTTTGATGAGGTTTTGAAAGCTTCGAAAAAATGTTAAACCGATAATTGCGGGAAAATGAAAGACACCATGAAGAAATTATTGATTTTCAACAGTCAATTTTTTTGGAGCTTATTGATCCTTCTGGCTTTAGTTGTAGTTATAACTCTAACTCGTTTTCATACTTACAATGAACCTATCGAGAGAGATATTGCCGCCTACGCGGTCATCGCGCATGAGCTGGGACAGGGCCGGTTACTTTATTCCGATTTATGGGATCACAAACCTCCGGCTATTCACGTCACCTTTGCCCTCGCTGATAAATTAGTGGGGTATGGTCAGGGGGAAATTTATTTCTTAGGACTTTTAGCCGCCCTTTTGACTCTTTTGGGGGTCTATCAAGCTGGTTCCGCAGGTGGCTTGGGATTGCCGGGAGGAGGATGGGCGGCCGCGATATGGTCGATCATTTCTGCCGATATGATGCTGTTAGCGAATCAACCTAATGTCGAAGTTTTTCTTAATGTTCTTTTGATATGGGTATTTGTGTTGCTTGTTTCCTCGGAGCCCAAGGCTAGTCGGGTTAACTTTGCAGGAATTTTACTGGCAATAGGAAGTCTTTATAAACCTCAAGTCGCCGTATTTGCGTTTCTTTTTTCTATAGCTGCTATTTTTTTCCCTGAGGGAGAAAGACGATGTTTATATGCACTTAAAATTTTTTTCCGATTGATCCTTCCATGCCTCATCACGTGGATTTGCTGTTTTTTCTATTTCGACCTAACCCATCGAGCCACGGATTTTTACGATGCTATCGTAGTGTATAACCGATATTACGGCGGTCACTTACACTCGAATTTAAACTCCGGCCTGTGGCTTAAAAATCTTTTTCCGAGTTATATGTGGTTTCTGACGCCAGTTATTTTGGTGGTTTTAGGGGCGTTTTTATTAAGCTACCATCAATTTTCAAGGTCCTGGATTTTTTTAGGAGCTTATATCGTCGGAACTTATATTTCCGTTTCCGCGCCGGGAAAGTTTTTTCCGCACTATTATCAACTGTGGTTACCCGTCGTTTCCGTGGGAGGGGGATGGGGAGCCGCTCTTATTGGAGAATGGCTTAAGTCTTTCAAAAAGATCTTTTATTTTGGCCCGGGAATAGTTTGTCTTGGGTTACTGACTTGCCATGAACTCCCTTATTATTCTTTGGACGCTGATAACTGGTCGATCCAAAAATATAAAAGTGATCGATTTGTTAAGGCCGAACAGCTCGGGCACATTCTTTCCCAAATTTTAAATCCGCGCCAGTCCTTTTGCTCGTTGGGAAATGAAACGAGTCTATACTTTTACAGCCGCAAGAGTCCGCCTACGGGTATAGTTTTTATTTCCCCGACGGTTGAGGGTCCGCTTGCTTCTTCTTTGACGAGCCGCTTGTCCAGCGATTTGACCGCTTCTAAACCGGATGTTATCATTCTCGACCCGGCAATCTTTCCGGATAATTTAAAACCTTTTCTAAGTTGTTATCATTTTTGGAAAAGTTACCCGGAAGATAAGTGGTTTAAAATTTTACTGGCGGATAATGTAAAGCTTAAAGAAGACCGAGACTATTTTCAAAAGTAAGAAAAAAATAGAATTGATGATGTAATTATGATGAATGAATTATTTATTAGATTGAATTAAGTCGGAATGGGTTGAGCTTTTAAAACGAATGGCGGGATCTTTCTTGAAAAAAATAAAAATCGGTAAAAAGATGAGAGCCGCCCTCGTAATTCCAACCTATAACCGTGAAGAGGTTTTGGTCAATACTTTGAAGTCGGCGTTAGCTCTTCGGCCCGCCCCGGATGAAATATTAGTGATTGACCAGACTGAGGCACACGAGGAGACCACCAATCGGTTTTTGAAGAATTTACATCAAAAGAGGCGAGTTCGATGGATCAATCAACAACCTCCCAGTTTGACTGAGGCCAGAAACAGGGCGATTCATGAAACGAAATGTGATGTTATCGTTTTTATAGATGATGACGTGGAACTGCCCATAACTTTTATCCTTAAACATCTTAAAAATTATGAAAATGAAAAAATACAAGCGGTTGCCGGTGGAGTCAGCCAAAAAAACAAACCACAATATCCTAACCCGCCGAGTTCGGGGAAATGGCCCCGGACTCTGGATTACAAGTATTTTTCTGTTTTTGGAAAAAAACGAGTGGAGGGTGTGGCGACGTTTATGGGTTGTAACCATTCTGCTCGAACCGAAGTTTTGAAACGATTAGGCGGTTATGATGCGAATTATATTGGATCAGCATTTCGCGAAGATACGGATATGGCAGTTCGAATATGGAAAAGCGGCGGACTTATTGTATTTGATCCCAAAGCTGGATTGACGCATTTGGCGGCACCGAGCGGCGGTTGTCGAATCAATAGCGGGTCGAAGACGAATCCTGAATGGTGGGTGTCCTTTAACCGTCATTATTTCTCGTTCCGCCATCTTTTTTTAACCCGAGAATTTTGGCTGTTGATTTTTTTTAAGGATTTTCGTCAAACAGTTCTTCGGAAATCAAATTTACTTCGTCCTTGGCTTATTCCTAGGGCTTTTTTAGCTTATGGCTATTCGATTGTAAGAGCGATTAAAAAAGCTTTAGAAAAAAGAACTGATTCTTCAACTAATTAAAATGAATTATTTTATGATTTGGTAATTAATTAACGTTGTTTTGAAAGTCAACTATTTAAGGGATTCTTTCTATGGCGCGTTTTAAAGAATGGATAAACCGACCGTCTTCATCTTTGATTATCTCCTGTTTTTTTGGTGCACTAACCTTTCTCTTACGTTTGCCTCTGCTTTTCCGTTATGATGTTTTTTTCGGCGCGGATCCAGGAATTACCTATCTTATGCCTATTCGAATCCTGCAGGGAGAACGTCCATTCTACTTTTTGGGTCAAAATTATCACGCGGCCGTTGAATCTTATTTAATAGCCGGTCTTTTTAAGCTATTTGGCCCTTCTATACCTTTAGCCAGTTCGGTGGCCTTGTTTGAATGGTCTTTAGGGGTTGGGATTGGAGTTTATCTTTTTATCCGCGCTACCTCACCACTTTATGGAGTTATTGGTGGGATTTTCGCCGCTATCAGTGTTCCTTATACGCTGATTTATATAACGGTTCCATTTATTGGGTATCCGCCTAGTTTCTTTATTACGCTATTACTGCTTTTAGAGGCCTTATTTCTTGTTCAAAAAGGTCCTTCCGTTTCAGGGCTTTTCTGGTTTGGGTTCACCATTGGCGCAAGTCTTTATATCGCAAAACAATGTATTCCTGGTATTGGAGCGGCTTTTTTAGCCCTTCTATTCTTCGAAACGCCTAAGTGGAGTATTCGGCGCTCGATAAGTCTTTTTCAGTTAGGAAGCGGAGGAATTGGTTTTTTGACCGGTTATTTACCTGAAATTTGGTATAGGTTTCACAATCCCTATCGGAGTTTTTCGGGAGTAGCAACCCCATTGAGGATGGCTCATAATTTTTGGGAAAGCATGAAATCTTTCATGGCGTATTTTGATTCACATCCTTTTTCCCGTATTCCCGAAGACATTTATTTTTATCATGATATCCCATATAAATTGATCCATCCCGCCACTCCTTTGGATATGATTTTTACTCTTTTGATGATTGCTGTTTTAATTTTCAGTATTAATCGGTTTTGGGTTTCTGGTAAAGAACGTAATCCTGCTCTTTTCCTTTTAACCGCTTTGTTGTTTGTCAATTTGACAGCTGTCATTCTTAGTAAGGAGTCGGGGGGCGATCTCTTGAACACTCGTCGCTACCTGATGATTTCAGCAATTCCTATTTCCTTGTTAACGAGTCTTTTTTTCCTGTATGTTTGGAAACAGAGTTCGCTATGGTTTCAATGGTTCTGGATAGCTGTAGGTGTTCTTTTTTTAGGACATACAGCTTTTGACCAATACGCCCTCTTAGAACGTCCCGATAGTTTGCGGGAAATCCGATGGATTATTCAAGACATGAATCAACAAGGACTTAACCGTGGATTGAGCTATTTTGGCCCGAATTACACTATCGACGCTTTGTCCAATCAGCAAATTATTATTGCTGATCGAGAGGGAGATGGTGATATAGCAGAGTATAGGAAAGTAGTCTCTCAAGCGGAACGAATTGCCGTCATAGGATATAAGAATGACCCTATTGAGAAAGAAATCACCTTTGAGGGGTATGTTTATCATCCTGACGGCGAAATTAGGCAAGATGAGCTGATGAGATGGATTCCTTACCAGAAAGTTTTGCAATAAAAGTAGTCTGGCTTTGCGCGATATTTCGCGTTATTTAGGGGTAGCGTCGCAGTTTTGGTTTATCCAATTGGGGGTTGCAAGTTTTTCTGATGATCTACGCTAATTTTTTTGATAATACCTGCCGATAAATATTGTAAATTTGATCCGCGATGTGTTGATTGGTATAGAGATTCAGGATTCTTTTTCGTCCTTCTTTACCTAGCCTTATCCTTAAACCTTTCGATTTGGCCAGCTTTTTAAGATTTTTACTCAACTCTTCAGCATCGCTCTCAGGATAAATCAAACCCGCTTTGTTGATAACTTCGGGAATGGCTCCGGAATTAGAGCCAATAACTGTTACTTCACAAGCTTGGGCCTCAATCAAAACTCTTCCGAATTGTTCCTTCCACGTTGCCGTGGTGACGGAAGGGAGAACTAGGGTATCCATACAGTTGAGATAATCAGGAATACGAGTTTGGTCCACCGCTTGGATCCATCGTATTTGATTTTCAATACCCAATTGAATTGCTTTTTCTTCTAATTGTTTTCGCAAGGGACCGTTGCCAACAATTAAGAGGGAGGAAGTTGGAATGGCTAGGAGCGAGAAAGCTTCTAATAGATGATGGATTCCTTTTTCTGGTACTAGTCTTCCGACGTAACCCACTGTAAAAGAGCCTAAATTTAATTCTTTTTTAAGTTTGGATGCGTTTTTCTTGTGAAATAGCTGTGGATTTACACCGTACTGGGGAATAATTGAAATCCGCGCCGGAATAACTCCGGCTTTTTCCAATAGCTGACCCGCTTCCTGATCCCCAGGAATAGCGTAATCCGCGGTTTTCAATACGAATTTTCGAATTGATTGATGCGGAAATCCGAAGTTTTCCAAAAGGTTTTCCCAGGTGAAAAAAATAAGAGGAATTTTTAACTTTCGCGAGGCTTGGGCCGCCTGCCAAGCGACTAGGCTGTAAGGCTCTTCTTCTATGTGGATGATGTCCGGCTTTATTTTTTGAATGTGCTCGAAAAAAGAGGGGTAAAAATGCCGCTTGATTCGGCCTTCAAACAGAATCGGGGCGGAAATAATGGAAAATCCTTCAGCGGAGGAGTCTTGAGAAATGGTTTGAACCCTTTTGCCGGCCTCCGGCCAAGAACGTGGTAATAGAAGTGTCAGATCAATATCCCTTTTTCGGCAAAGAAGCCGAAGCTTCTCCCGGTAGGTGGGAACGACGGAACTGTGGGATACGAAAAAAATTTTCATATTATTTTGGCATTCGATGTTTAAATTATTCTTATTTTCAACAAGAGTTTGTGAATTCTTTAACTGGCCCCTAGAAGAATACATCAAATGTTAAAGCGCGTGATATAAAATCATTGGGCCTTTTAAAATTTAACGATAATTCATTGGATTCAAAATGCGGATTACAATTGATCTTCGGATGCTTCATTCGTCGGGTATAGGGGTTTATCTCCAAAACTTGATTCCTCGTATTATTCGGCTCCGGAAATCGGATTATTTCTATTTATTGGGCAAAAAAAACGAACAGCTTATTGGGAAGCAGGCTCAGCATAACCGTGTTCAATGGATCGAAGTCCAATCTCCCATTTATTCTTTAAGTCAACAAATTGAACTTCTCAAAAAGATTCCAAAAGGTACGGATTTGCTTTGGGTTCCTCATTTCGATATTCCAGTTTTTTATAAGGGAAAGATGCTGGTGACGGTTCATGACCTCTTTCATTTGGCGATGCCGCGATTTGTCGGTGGGTTACATAAACGCTTATACGCTCAATGGATGTTCAGACAAACCATTCGAAAAGCTTCGGCGATCACCACGGTATCCCAATTTACGAAAAGGGAACTTATTCGATTTACCGGCTGTGATCCAAAAAAAATTAACGCCATTTCTTTGGGGGTGGATTCTTCATGGTTTAACCGGCCGAAAACAAAATCACCCTATCCGCGTCGGCCTTATTTTTTGTATGTAGGAAACATTAAGCTCCACAAAAATTTATCCAAATTGTTGACGGCTTTTGAACGGATCATGGATCAAGTTAGCTATGATTTGGTTTTGGTTGGGAAAAAAGAAGGTTTTATTACAGGTGATTTAGCGGCGACAGAACAAGCGGCGGCGCTTGGAAACCGCGTTTTATTCACGGGCTATATTGATGATCAAACTTTAAAAAAATACTTTTTTCATGCGGCCGGTCTGATTTTCCCATCGCTTTATGAGGGGTTTGGGCTGCCCGTCCTTGAGGCGATGGCTTCCGGCTGTCCGGTAGCTGCTTCTTCCGCGGCCTCTATCCCGGAAGTCTGCGGGAACGCGGCTCTTTATTTCGATCCCAATCGTGTTGAAGACATAGCTGAGAAAATGTTGAAATTGGCCCGAGATAAAAAATTGCGAAGTGACCTCAAAAGTAAAGGGTTCAAGAGAGCTAGGCTTTTTTCATGGGAAAAGTGCGCGGCTGAAACTAATCGGCTTATTGATCATCTCGCGGCCCAAACTTAGCCGCCGGTTTTAGCCGTTTTTTGAATTTCCTCTTCCGGTTTCATGAGTAGGCGGATCGATAAGAAAAACAAAAGCCAATAATCTAAACGGGGAAAAGTCTGACTGAACACCAGGTGTACGGTGAAATGAATGATCCAAGCGGTGAGAATAAGGGTCTTCAGGGAAGTATTGCGGCATTTTTTCCAAGCGAGTTTCATGTTAGACAGAATGGCAAAAAGAAACGCCGCGACGCCCAAAATTCCTGATTCCAAACCAATTTCCAGCCAAGTCACCATTGAATAAGGAATTAAACCTCGATTGTTCTTAGGCGCTATTACCCCATTTCCTAATAGAGGATGCTGCATCCAGAGCTTAAAACTTTCTACCGCGTTAGCCAGGCGGTCGCCCTCACTGAAATCCTTATTTTGGAACCGAGTTGTAGCTTCAGTTCCCAAAGGACCGGCCAGAAATTCCATGTATTTACGGCCATTGGGAAAAGCACAGAATAAGCCAATGAGCAGTATTGATAGGATGAGTATTTTTAGCGTAGAGCGCCATTGGGTTGAAACCTTCCTTTGGAAGGCCGGAGTGATCAGGATGCCCGCGAAGAAAAGAGCAGTCGAGAGTATGCCGCTACGGGAACTGCAGAGAATAACCGAGCTAACCACAAGGGCTGGGATCCAGCCCGATTTGAACTTGGTTCTCCGGGCGTCCATGAAAAATAAAATAAAAAAAGCGAAGGTTAAAGCGCAGCCGGCGTATGAGGGTTCGTAATAAAAGGCATTGGGCCGGTAAGTGTCGAAACCCATGTAACGCCAAGAAATCTGAGCGTAGCCAATAGGAACAGAAAAGAAAGAGACAGCCCCTGGAATGCCGACCCCCAGATCCTTGACCACGGTAAAGTCGCCAAAAACATAAATGGCGATGGACTCAAGCCAGATGAACCCCGCGATTAGGAGAATGCCCCATTGGAAACCAATCTCAAGAGAATCATTTTCTCGTCGATTGAGACAAACAATGGCGGCTAAGCCGATATTGAACATTGACCATCCCCATTTGACCCCAGTGAAAAGAGGAGTGGGTGAAAAAATAGCGGCAATCCCATAAACCGCAAAAAAAGGAACCCAGTAGAGAAGAAGTTTTTTCATGATTTGAGACTCGGACGAATGATTCTTAAATTCGCTTTTTAATTGGTAAAGGGCTGGCAAAGCAAAAAGAAACAGAAGGAACTGGCCCCAACGGAAGTTGAAACCCAGAATACGGGTGGCGAAAAAAATATCAGCAGAGGAAAGAAAGAACAAAATGGCGAAAAGAAAAGCCGTGAAATTGTTTTTTTTGTTGGGAAAAAAGGTTTCGGTTTGAAACTCTATGGGCATGATTTGCCTTTTTTAAAGATAATAGACAGTTTACTAATGCCTGCAAAACTAGCAAAGGCTATGTATACTACAAAATGTTCGAAAGCCTTGTAAAATTCATTTCGGAGTTGAACTAGGTGATTATTGGTATTGACGGAACTTGTTTACAGGGCGTCCGCACGGGGGTGGGTTGGTATTTGACCCATCTTTTGGAAGCTCTTTCCCATGTGTTGGAAGAAGACAAAATTCATGTTTGGATGAATAATGCCACGCCCGAAGAAAGGGCGAGGGTAAATGAAAACCGCTTTGTTTCCGTCAACACGACTCACTATCCTTGGGCCGCTTTGAAATTGACGTGGAACACCTTGGGAACTCCTGCCGCCGACAGTCTTGTGGGCCGTACCGCGGATGTTTATTTTTACCCCAATTACCTGCCTTTGCCCCAAAAGCAGGGAAAAAAAGTCCTCTTCGTCCATGATTTGACTTATTTAACCAATCCCGAATGGTCTTCCCAGGAAACGATCAAACATCTTGGGCCCAATCTCGAAAAGCAGGAAGAAAAGGCTGATTTGATTCTGACCTGTTCGGATTACAACCGACAAGAAATGCTCAAGCATTTTAAACATATCCCCGAATCCAAAATCCGGGTTATTCCTCATGGGCTACCGGACCTTTTTCGCAGGTCTGTCTCGGAGGAAAAAATCAAAGCCGTCAAGTTAAAGTATGATTTGCATCATCCCTACTTCCTTTTCACCGGGGCCTTGGAGTTAAGAAAAAATCTACTTCGGCTGGTTCATGCTTTTTTGGTCTTTAAACAAAAAAAACAGACGGATCATCAACTGATCTTAGCGGGGCCCAAAGGATGGATTGGGGATGATTTTATGAGTTTTATCCTTTCTCCCCAGTTGTCGGGAAAAGTCCGTTGGTTGGACTATGTCCCTCAAGAGGATTTGCCGGCCCTTTACACCGCTTCTTCGGCTTTTGTTTTTCCTTCTTTAAAAGAAGGGTTTGGGGTGCCGCTTTTAGAAGCGATGGGATGTGGTACGCCGGTGATTTGCTCCAACAGCGCGGCCATTCCCGAGGTCGTGGGAGATGGAGCCTGGATGATTGAGGCGACGAATGTGGCTGAATGGACGAAAGCCATGGAACGGATTGTGGAAGAGCCGGCTTTCGTGGAATTGCTTCGGGCGAAGGGTAAGACACGGGTAAGCTTGTTTCAAATTGAAAATACAGCCAAGCAGACGTTGGCAGCTCTTAAAATGACTGTTCAAGCTCATGGCAAATAAAATCAGAAAATCCGTTAGGCCTGCTTCCCGTAAAAATAAAACCAAACTGAAACAAAAACCGATTAAAAAAAATGCTTCTGTCTTAGCCGATATTCCTTTACCCCGAATGGTTGAAGAGGAGATCCTGCTGGTTTCAGCTTTGGCCAAGATGGAAGAAGATTTCGAAGACTCTCTTCGCCGTCCTAAAGTTTCGGTGGTGATTGTCAATTGTGATGGGGTTGATTTTTTGTGGCACTGTCTTTTCGCGCTGAAAACCCAAACTTATCCGCCGGCTGAAATTATCCTTGTAGATAACGGTTCCGCTGACGCCAGTATTTCCTTTGTCCGCGAAAATTATCCTCAAGTGAAAATTTTGGAATGCCAAGAAAACTTTGGTTTCGCCATGGGTTCTAATCTCGGAGCGCGATGCGCGACGGGGGATTTGGTGGCGCTTTTAAACAACGACGCGGTGGTCACTCCCGAATGGCTGGGTAGACTTGTTCGTCAAATTCAGGAGCAGTGGCCGAAAGTGGGCGCTGTTTCTTCCCAGCTCAAAACAAATCAAGGAAAACAGGGGAATCGGGAAGTGGATCGTGAAGTGTTAAATATTCTGGGTGAAAAAGTAGAGGGTTTTTTAGAAGATCCCCAAGAGCTTTTTTATCCAGAAGGAGCCGCTTTTGTTTACGCTCGTTTCTTGGCGCCCGATGGTCCTTTCGATCCGGATTATTTTATCTTTCAGGAAGATATGTATCTGGGCTGGAAATTACGCCTCGCGGGACGGAAAACTCAAAAATCTCTGGACGCTAAAGTGTTTCATGAGGAAGGCGGTACGGTATCCCTCTTGCCCGGTTGGAAAGTAGTTTATTACCAAATCCGAAACCGATGGCTAAATCTTTTTTTCTTTTATGACGCTGGCAATTTTTTAAAAGTATTGCCTTGGCTGATCTTGGAGGCTTTTGGCCGTTTAGTGCAGGGTTTGGGATCGGGTTTTGACCGTTTTTTCGGGACCTTAATGGCGGGAGTCTGGATTTTATTTCACTTTGGAACGATCTACGGGAAGCGGATGGATATTCAAAAAAAAAGAAAGGTTTCGGATCGGGAAATCTTAAGAGTAGTGAGTGGGCGGGTAATCCGGGATGGGAAATGGATGTCCCGCGTTTTAAACCTCGTTTCCCTGGCCTATTGCCGCTTTGTCGGTTTGGAAGTGATCGAATTTAGAGTGGATGTTTGAAATTTCAATTCGTTCAATGTAAACTCAGGTTCTCTTAAACACGAAAAATCACTGAAAAAGCTGGAAGGCGGCTGACTTGTCCAAATTGATGAAAAAAGACTCCACTTTAATTGATGTCGCTAACCGCTGTGAGATTTGTAATACCACCTTAACGCTTTACCCCAAGGATTTTTCACCCTGTCCGCATTGCCAAAAGAAAGTCTGCCGTCAATGCTGGTCCGGGTCTTGGGCCGCCAAGGCCTTCGCGGCGGAAGCCTGCTCCCATTTGGCTGAGAATGATGGGATCATGGTTAATGCCTTCGCCCCCAAAAATAACAGCTTAAATTGGGATTGGCCCCGTATTCTGTTTGCCGGCTTGTTGGTTATTTTGGCTGTCGGCATCGTTTTGTTCCTGCTGAGTCTCTTCGCTTTTTAATTTTAAATCATATTCTCCTAACTTCGTGCCGGCGTTTTCAGCCAGCTCAACTGTCGAGGGACTTTAATTGAAAATCGCCATAGTCCATGATTGGATGACGGGGATGAGGGGCGGTGAAAAGGTCCTTCTCTCGCTATTGGAACTTTTTCCCGGCGCGGACCTGTTTACGCTGGTGTACCGGCCCGATCAAATGGATCCGGTTTTCCAAAAACGAAAGATTACGACTTCCTTCCTGCAGAAACTTCCTTTTGGAAAAACAAAGTATCAATATTTTCTTCCGCTTTACTGGGAGTTGATGGGGCAATTTGACCTTTCTGGTTATGACTTAATTGTTTCTTCCAGTTCGGCTTGCGCCAAGTGGGTTCGGAATCCTAAAAAGGTACTTCATGTTTGTTATTGCCATACACCGATGCGCTATATCTGGGATTTGTTTGAGGATTATTTTGGGCGTTCCGCCGCCATGCCGGTTCGTTTTTTCGCGAAACTTTTCAGGCCTTATCTGCAATATTGCGATTTGAAATCCAATCGGGGTGTCACGCACTTTCTCGCCAATTCAACCGAAGTCCAAGAGCGGATTCAACGCCTCTATGGGCGGGAATCCGAAGTTCTTCATCCGCCGGTGGAGGTGGATCATTTCAAACTGAAGAACGGCAAGGGTGACACATTTTTGGTTATTTCGGCCCTGGTGCCCTATAAAAAAGTGGATCTCGCGGTTAAGGTTTGCACGAAACGGAATTGGCCCCTGGTGATTGTTGGCAAGGGAAGTGAAGAGAAGCGGCTGAAAGCTTTGGCGGGTCCCACGGTTACATTTAAAGGCTGGGCCTCCAACGAAGAGATGCCTCGTTTCTATGACAATGCCAAGGCCCTTCTCTTCCCTGGGAAGGAAGACTTTGGGATCGTACCAGTTGAAGCGTTGGCTTCTGGGTGCCCCGTTATCGCTTTTGGGGAGGGCGGAGTGAAGGATACGCTGAAGGACGGAGATACAGGAGTGCTTTTTTACGAACAGACGGAAGAAGCGCTGGAATCGGCCATAGAGCGTTTCGAGAGAATGACTTTTGATCCCGCGGAATTGCGCAAGAAAGCCGGTCTTTTTTCAACGGCCCGGTTTTTATTTAAGGCGCAGGTCTACTTCCGCCGGCTTTATGGAATCAATGTTCAAGAGGAAAACCTCGCCCTCTAATGGTCGCTTCCCATTTGCCCGCCATGGGCGAAACGGTTAGACTAGGCCTGCATTTTATTCCATTTGGGGACCTATGCGATTTAAAATTCCTTCCATCTTTTCCGCTCTAAGCTTCTGTTTGGACGGCCTTTTGGTCGCCGGTTCCTTTCTTTTGGCCAATTGGATCCGTTTTAACTCAGGTTGGATGAAAGTCGACGCGATCACGAGCTATTCCCATTACCGGGCTTTTCTATTATTAGTTGTCGCTGTTCATCTGGTGATTTTTAAATATGTCGGGCTTTACCGCAAGCGGCGCGGTATTTCGGGTGTGGACGAATTTTCGAAAGTGTTGAAGGCGGTTTTTATCGCTTCGATTCTCATCGCAGCGGCCACCTTTCTCACTCATTTTTTCACCTTCTCTCGGTTGATCATCGGCCTTTCGGCGGGGTTCATCTTGCTGAGTGTTTGGTTGGAGCGGATCTTTTTAAGAAGATCCCAGATCATTCTCCGGCGCCGGGGAGTGGGGGTCACCCGCATTCTGGTTGTTGGAACAGGTGAAACGGCTCAAGTTTTGATTCAAAGACTTAAACAAAATCCCGGTTTAGGTTATCGGATAGCGGGTGTTATTTCGGAAAGTAAGTCTTCGGGCCAAGTGGAGGGGTTTAAAATTGTGGGAACCCTCGGCCGATTCTCACAGCTCATTCAAAAACATGATCCCCATGAGGTTATTTTCGCTTTGCCGGCCACGGCCCACGCAAAACTGATCCCGATGCTGGTTTCCCTGCAAGATACTAAGGTGAAATACAAAATCGTCTCGGATCTTTTTGGGATGATCACGAATCCACTAGAAAATGATGTGCTTTTGGATATTCCCATTTTTGAAATGAAGGAAGCGCCTTTATCCGTATGGTATAACCGCGTCATTAAACGAATTTTCGATTTTGTTTTGGCTCTGCTGGGTATTCTTATATTAAGCCCCATCTGGATTTTGCTCGCGATCGGAGTCAAATTGTCCTCACCGGGCCCCGTTCTCTTTCATCAAAAGCGAGTAGGCCGCGACGGCCGAATTTTTCATATGCGGAAATTTAGGTCGATGACGGCGGGAACGGAAACAGTCGCTTTCACGAAGAAGAATGATCCCCGGGTAACTCCTTTTGGGGCTTTTATCCGCAAAACAAGTTTGGATGAGCTGCCCCAGCTTTTGAATGTTTTGACGGGCCGTATGAGTTTGGTGGGGCCTCGTCCGGAGGTGCCGGGATTAGTGGAAAAATTCGAAAAGGAAATTCCCCGCTATTTCGAACGGCACCAAGTCAAATCGGGCATTACGGGGTGGGCCCAGGTGAATGGTTTCCGGGGCAATACCTCTCTGCAAGAGAGGATCAAATACGACATTTATTACATCGAAAACTGGAGTTTGATGCTGGATATTAAAATCATCCTCCGTACGGCGTTAGATATTTTGGAACACGAGCACGCGTACTAAATCAGAGTTTTAAAATTTAAGGAACGAAATTCATGAGAATTCTGGTCACCGGCGGGGCGGGCTTCATCCCTCTTTTTTATCAATCTTTTTATGAATGCGGGATCGAAGCCTCTCTTTAACGGGGTTTAGAAGTGCAAACGCGGGGGGATTATGAAACTATTAGTTACTGGCGGGGCCGGCTTCATTGGCAGTAATGTGGTGGATGCTTATCTCAATGCAGGGCACGATGTGATTATTGTGGACGACCTTTCGACGGGTAAAAAAGAAAATCTCAATCCCAAAGCCAAGTTTTATCAAATGGATATTCTGGACGATAAACTTCAACAGGTAATGCAAGACGAGAAGATTGAGGTGGTGAATCATCACGCCGCCCAAATTAAGGTGAAGGCTTCCCTAGAAGATCCTTATTTCGACGTGAAGGTGAACGTATTAGGGTCCGTTTTGCTGCTGGATCTCTGCCGCCGGGCGAATATCCGGAAAGTGGTTTATGCTTCTTCGGGCGGCGCCATGTATGGTGAGGCGGATCATGGAGCTTTTACCGAAGAGCAGAAACCCCGGCCTTTCTCGGTTTACGGCGCCAGCAAGATGACGGTGGAAACCTATTTGGATGTCTTTGCCCAGAATTTTGGTTTGGAATACACCGTTCTTCGCTACGCAAATGTGTACGGCCCCCGTCAGGACGCCTTGGGTGAAGGGGGAGTCGTCGCCATTTTTACCCATAGCATGCTCCATGACGCGGATTTCCAGATTTTTGGGGATGGATATAACATCCGTGACTATGTTTATGTGAAAGACGTGGCGGCGGCGAATTTGCTGGCTCTGGACCATCCTCATAATGAGGCTTTTAATATCGGCACAGGGCAGGAAACTTCGGTTAACCAGCTTTTTGAGACACTGGCTTCCTTAACGGGTTACACCAAACCGCCCAAGAAAATCGTAGCCCGGCTGGGGGATTTGAAAAAAAGCGTTTTGGACAACACCAAAGCCAAAAAGCTTTTAAAATGGGAACCTCGCTATGATTTGAAAGCGGGGCTTCAAGAGACGGTTGATTACTACCGAAATCAAAAATAATTTGTCATTCAAGGGATTTTAATGAAAGCCATTATTCTCGTCGGGGGGCAGGGAACTCGGATGCGCCCTCTGACCACCCATTTGCCTAAAAATATTGTTCCGGTTTGCGGGGTTCCTTTTCTGACCTATCAAATTGAGTATTTAAAAAGCGTCGGCATTAAGGAAATAGTTTTTTCCATCGGCTATCGTCCCCAGGATATTAAAAAGGTTTACGGTGATGGACGCCAATGGAAGGTCAAAATCCACTACGCCCTGGAAAAGGCGCCCCTTGGAACCGCGGGAGCCCTTAAAAATTCGGAAAAATACGTCAAGGGCTCGCCTTTAGTGGTCTTGAATGGGGATATCCTGACGGATATTCCGCTTCAGAAAATGATCGACTCCCACTACAAAAATAAAAATATCGCCACGTTAGGCTTGGTGCGGGTGGAAGACCCCACCGCCTATGGCTTGGTGCTTCTGGATTCCAAAAATCGGATTACCAAGTTTCTTGAGAAACCCGCGCCGGAAGAGGTAGTAACGGATACGGTAAACGCGGGAGTTTATATATTTGAACCGGAAGTGTTTGACTATATTCCCGCCGGCCTGAATTATTCAGCGGAGCGGGCTCTTTTTCCCCATCTGCTGAAGAACAAAGAATCCTTCGGTGGTTATGTCTGGGAAGGCTATTGGCAGGATATTGGGACGCCCTGGAAATACCTGACCACTCATTGGGATATTTTAAATGGTTCTTTTCCTGTTTTCGCTAAACTCGATCAAAAGGAAAATAAGATATATATCGGCAAGGGAGTCCAAATTGGCAAGAATGCCCTGATTAAGGGACCCGCCGTGATTGAGGATGGTTGTGTAATCGGCGAGGGAGCCCGTATTCTGCCTTACGCGGTCTTAGGCAAAAAATGCGTGATCGGCAAGAATAGTTCAGTTTCCCGCAGTGTTCTTTGGAACGGGGTTTCTGTCGGGGATCATGTGAAGCTGGAAGAAGTAGTGCTGGGGCGTGATTGCCGAATTCCAGATCATTCCCGGCTGGCGGCGGGAAGTGTTTTAGGTGATTCCAGCCGTCTTTAGTTTAAACATGGATAATTCGAGGTCTTTCGGTTGAATCAACCCGGATATAAAAAGACAGTTCCTTTTCAAAACTTAATTGATGGTCAGGGCATTGAAGTGGAAGTGGAGAATACCCCTGTTCTTCTTTTCCGCCGGGGCGATCAGGTTTATGCCACGGGTATTTATTGTCCCCACGCGGATGTGGTGCTGGACCCCCGGAATTGTTTCGGTGATTTGATTGTTTGTAAAGCGCATGGCTACAAGTCGAATATTAAAACCGGCGAGTGTTTGAATGAGCCGGATGTCAAATTACTCACTTATCCAGCGGTCATTGAAGAAGGTGTTGTTTGGTTAAAGATGTTTTAGGAATATTCTGAAAGATATTAAAAGGATTCTCGGGAACTATTCCCCCGTTCGCTTGTGATAATCTGTGGCCGGTGGTGTTTGTTTTTAAAGTTATGCCTTGGACAGAATTTTGGAGGTTTTTTGTGGACCCGATTAGGTTTGGTACTGACGGTTGGCGGGCAAAAATAGCGGAGACCTTCACTTTTCCCAATGTCCGCCGGACAGCTTATGGCCTGGGCCTTACCTTGAAAAAGAAAAAGAAATCCAGCTTGGTTTTTGTGGGCCATGACACGCGTTTTTATTCAGATAAGTTCGCTCTCGCCGCGGCTCAGGTTCTTTCCGCCTTGGGACACCGGGTCGTATTAGCCTCCCGTCTCTTGCCGACGCCCGCCCTTTCTTTGGCGATTAAGGCCCAAAATGCCGACGCCGGGGTAATGATCACGGCAAGCCACAATTCGGGGGCTTATAACGGATTCAAAATTAAACTGCCGCCGGGTGTTTCGGCCCCTTCCTCTTTTACCCGGGAAGTGGAAAAACATATTCCTGCCCAGCTGCCTAAACTTAGAGCCTCCGAAAAAATTCAACTCGCGGATTGGCTTCCTTCTTATCTTCAGACGATGAAAACCAAAGTCGATATAAAAATGATTCAAAAAGCGGGATGGATAGTCATGATTGACTCGATGCATGGGGTCGGGGAAAACCATTTCGAGAAATTGATTTCGGGGGGTAAAACCCGCGCCCAAACCGTTGCCGCTACCCGGGATGTTTTCTTCGACGGCCGCCAGCCGGAGCCTATCGGTCCTAATCTCGCTCCTTTGGCTAAAGCTATCCGCGGGTGGAAAGCGGATGTGGGTTTCGCCACTGATGGCGACGGGGACCGGATCGGAATGATGGATGAAAAAGGCAATTTCGTGGATGTGCATAAGCTGCACGCGATTCTGCTGTATCACCTTTGGGTGAACAGGGGAATGCGCGGAGCGGTGGTTAAAACCGTCTCCGGTACCTTAATGATCGACCGCATGGCGAAGCGGTGGGGAATAAAACTTTTTGAGACCCCGATTGGTTTTAAATATATCGGGGAAGTCATGCTTCGCGAGAAAGTTCTTTTGGGCATGGAAGAAAGCGGGGGAATCGCTATTCAGGGTCATTTGCCCGAAAGAGACGGGCTTCTTTCCGGACTGCTTCTTTTGGAAGCGCTGGTCGTGATGAAAAAGTCGGTGTCTGAAGCGGTTGGGTTTTTACAAAAAGAATTCGGCCCGTTTTATTCTGACCGGATTGACCTAGAAAACATTTCGTTCGACCGTCAGGCCTCGATCTTGTCCCGTCTCAAAAAAACACCGCCCTCCCGGGTAGCGGGTCATTCCGTGACAGGTGTTCAAACTTTGGACGGAGTCAAACTCAAATTGGAAAAAGGATGGCTGATGATCCGTCCTTCTGGGACGGAACCCTTACTGCGGCTTTACGCGGAGGCGCCCTCGATGAAGGAAGTTCGCGCGCTTTTGAACGCCGCTAAAAAAGAAGCTGAGCGAAAATAGGGCTCTTCAAGGCTTTTGGAACCGTCAAACCGCTTTTGGTCGTTGACGGGTTTTACCCCCTCCCGTAAAATCGTTTCACGCCTTTTTGCCTTTATTTTGAAGGAGCCGGAATGTCTTTTTCATTCAAATGTTTTCTTTTTGTTCTGGCTATTTTTCCCTTATTTTTAAACTTAAAAGCGTTAGCGGATTCCTCGCCTGACAGCCAGTATTACACGGACAAGGGCAACCTCTATTTGAAAGAGGGGCGCGGCCAGTCGGCGATTAAGTATTATCAGGAAGCGGTTGAAAGAGACCCCTATAACGCGGAAGCCCATAATAATCTGGGGGAATTGTACGCTAAGAATAACTTGATGAATGACGCCATGGACCAGTTTGATAAGGCTCTTCAGATACGGCCCAATTATCTTCAGGCTCTTTCCAATAAATCCTATGTTTATTTGCAAAAACATATTTATATTCAGGCCATTACTTACGCGAAGAAAGCCCTGGTGGTGGATCCGGCTTTTGGCTCCGCCCATTACAACCTTGGAATCGCTTATATGGGTCTCAAGCAGTATCCCCAGGCGGTCGTTCAATTAAAACTAGCGGTCAGGGCATTTCCGGATAGGACTTCCATCTATGAAAGTTTGGGTGACGCTTATCAGGCTCAATCCCGCAATGAGGAAGCGGTGGCTTATTACCATCAGGCTTTGGACGTAAACCCCGTGGACGCGACAGCTCGGGGAAAGCTGGGCGAGATGTATTTGGCCCAGGGCGACGAGAAGAGAGCGGTTGAGCAATTCAAATATTCGGCTGAACTGGCGCCGGATAATATTCCCGCCCAATACCGGCTGGCCGAACATTATGAAGATATCCGCGATTGGGAGAAGGCCCAACGGATTTATTTACTGATCTTGGCGGCGGA
>CAWKIY010000143.1:0-21746 GCA_963849245.1 candidate division FCPU426 bacterium
CGCGGCTTTGCCTGGGCCTGCGCCGGCGCGGCCAACGCCAAGGCTGTGCCGCCAAGGGCGAGTTTCAGCGCGTCGCGACGATCGATCATGGCGTTCTCCCGAATTATTGTTGGCCGAAACCTAACGTCATTCGCGATTCGGGCAATAGCCGGACTTTAGTCACGGCAGGGATGTCAGCGCAGAATACCGTCCAGCGCGGGCAGGCCGAAGATCACGGCGGCGGCGATCAAAGCGTAACAGATCGCGCGAAACAGCGCCTCGCTGGCGCGGCCGAACAGTCGCGTACCGAACCAGACGCCGACGGCATAGACCGGGCCGACCAAGAGCGAGAACCAGATCGATTCTTGTGTGATCAGGCCGGCGATGGCGTAGCTCACGATTGACGAGGAATCCAATGCGACAAAAAACAGCACGATATTGGCGCGCGCAATAACGGGCGCAATCGGCCGGCCCAGCCAATAGCCGACAATCGGCGGCCCGCCGGTTTGCGCCAGCCCGCTGCAAAAGCCGGAGAGGCCGCCGATGGCGACGGACAGCGCGGTGTATTCCTTGCCGCGATAGCGCCAGCCCGACAGCAACAGCACGAGTAATGCGCCGACGAAGCCGGAGATGATCCAGCGCGTCGTCACGGGATCGAGGCGGCTGAGGAAGTATGTTCCGATCGGTTAAACCTTCTTTTTTTAGCGCGGGAGCCTTGGCCAAGGCTTCGGCGGGGGAGAACCAGCGGTGACGTCCAATTTTTTTCGTTCCAGCTAAAAGATCATAAAGCCATAGGCCGATCTTCAGCATCCAGGCGGGGCGTTGATCCCCCTTATAGGATGGGAGTAAAAAGGGTATTGGGTGGGCTAAGTGAGGCGCCATGTGAAGAAGCCGATAGCGTTCGTGCAGTCCTTCAAAAACCAGCGGAAAGCGGGCTTGTTCTAAATAACGGATACCACCATGAAGCAGTTTGGTAGATTTACTAGAAGTGCCGGAGGCGAAGTCATTCTTTTCGAAAAGGGCGACGGATAATCCCGATTGGGCCGCTTGGGCGGCTAAGGCGGCCCCATTGATGCCGCCGCCAATAATGGCAATGTCGACCTGGGTGATTTCGGAAGGCTTTTTGTTAGGGTTCATTAGGAACCAATCTAATGGAACTTGGAATAATTCTCCATTTGGGTTTGAATAAATGTTCCGTTTGCCTTATTTTTCGTTAAAATCGGCGTCCCAAATTGACGTTGATAGAGGTGGTCGTTAAGATGGGGCCTCTTTGCAGGGAAAAGGCGCCTACCCGAACAGTAGTGTTGGGAATAGAGTGATAAAAGGAAATTGGGTACGTGCCACCCTCCTTTATAAAAATTAAATGCGAGGGTGGCGAAACTGGCAGACGCACCAGATTTAGGTTCTGGCGGGGTAACCCGTGGGGGTTCAACTCCCCCCCCTCGCACCAATCATCGTTTTCTGCAAATGTTTATTTGCTAGGGGTCTATAGTTAAAAATAAGGAGCTTATTGTGAAAGTCAGTGTAAATGATGTCTCAGGATGCACCAAGGAACTGACCGTTGAAGTGCCAGTTGAAACGGTTCAAAACAAAATGAACGATATTTACCAACGAATTTCCAAAGAAGCCAAAATATCCTGGTTTCCGTAAGGGTAAAGTGCCGCTTGGATGTCATTAAAAAACAATACAAGTCAGCGGTTCGGGAAGAGATCGTTCAGCACGAATTGCCAGAGTTTTTCCGCACAGCTTTGATTGAACAGAAGATTGATCCGGTGGCCCAACCCCAAATTACCCATTTGCAGTTTGAAGAAGGAACCCCTTTAAAATTTGTGGCGACGGTGGAAATTAAGCCTGTATTCGACTTGAAGACTTATAAGGGTATCAAAATTAAAAAAGAAAACACCCAAGTTAAAGAGGAAGATGTGGATAAGGCCTTGGATCAGATGAGGGATCAAGGGGCGCAATTCACTCCGGTTGAAGACCGTTCTGCTAAGAATGACGATTTGGTTATTATTGATTTCGAAGGGAAAATGGATGGTAAGGTTTTTGAAGGCGGTAAAGCAAGCCACTATCCCGTATTATTGGGATCGCAAAGCCTCTTAAAAGACTTCGAGACTAACCTTATTGGTTTAAACAAAGGTGACTCGAAGACCTTTAAAATCACCTTTCCTCAAGACTACGGAAAAAAGGAATTCGGTGGTAAAGAAGCTGAATTCACTGTAAAGCTCCACGAGATTAAAGAAAAGAAATTGCCGATGGTTGACAATGCGTTTGCCAAAGAAGCGGCTCAAGTTGAGACGGTTAAAGAATTGCGGGAAAAGCTGGAAACTCAGATTAAGTCGCATAAAGAAACCGAGCAGCGCGCCAAGATGATTGAGCAAATCGGCGAAAAATTAATCGCGGACCATACTTTTGATATTCCGGTTTCTTTGATTAATTTAGAACAGCAGCGTTTGGTTCAGCAGGGCGTCGAGCGCTTGAAGAATCAAGGTGTCGACATGAATAAGCTGCCGGACGATCAGAAAAAACAATTCGTTGAGAATTTGCGCCCGGTCGCTCAAAAGAACGTTCATTTGGCTTTGATTGTTGAAAAGATATCCTCGGGAGAGGGAATTAAGACTGAAGAGAAAGATATTGAGGCTTATATTCAGAAAGTCGCCGCTAATATCAATCAACCGGCGGATTCGTTGAAACGGTATCTGCAACAGCAGGGTAATATGGAATCAGTAAAAGAGTGGATTCAGTACGAGAAGACCCTTGATTTTTTGATCGAACAAGCCAAGATTGAGGCTGCATAATTTAAAGCTGGTCCGGAGGATTTTATGGGATTGATTCCAATTGTTGTTGAGCAGACAAATCGCGGGGAAAGGTCTTATGACATCTATTCCCGTTTGTTGAAAGACCGTATCGTGATGTTGGGAACGCCGATTAATGATGACGTGGCTAACACCATCATAGCTCAGCTCTTGTTTTTGGAATCGGAAGATCCGGATAAGGACATCAATCTCTACATCAACAGTCCTGGTGGCGTGGTGACCTCCGGCTTGGCCATCTATGACACGATCCAATTCATGAAGGCGCCGGTTTCCACCATTTGCGTGGGCCAGGCGGCGAGTATGGGAGCGGTTCTTTTGGCGGCAGGAGCCAAGGGCAAGCGGTTTGCCCTGCCAAACGCCCGGATTATGATCCACCAGCCTTCTGGAGGAGCCCAAGGCCAAGCGACGGATATCGCGATTCAGGCCAAGGAAATCCTTAAAATTCGTGAGAAATTGAACCAAATATTGGCTAACCACACGGGACAGCCTTTAGAAAAGATTAACGCCGACGTGGAGCGGGATTTCTTTATGTCGTCCGAAGAGTCCAAGCAATATGGCTTAATTGATGATATTCTTCTTAAGAGACCTGAAAGCAAGAAGAAGTAAAAACTTAGGAGTCTGGCATGGCCGGTGACAAAGAAAAAACATCATTTTTAAGGTGTTCCTTTTGCGGGAAAACTCAAGACGAAGTGAAAAAACTCGTCGCCGGCCCAACAGTTTATATTTGTAATGAATGCGTCGCCCTTTGTAACGACATCCTCAAAGAAGAAGATAAAGGGGAAGTCAAAGGAACTCAGCCGAAGACGAAGCTTTCAGTTCCTAAGCCCGTCGAAATTAAAGATGTTCTTGATGAGTATGTGATTGGTCAGGAAAAAGCTAAGAAGATCCTGTCGGTGGCGGTTCATAATCATTACAAACGGTTAATCGCTAAAACCGGCCCCCAAGATGTTGAGTTGCAAAAAAGTAATGTGATGTTGATTGGTCCTACGGGCGTGGGCAAAACCCTTTTGGCTCAGACGCTGGCCCGCATTCTAGATGTTCCTTTCGCCGTCGCGGACGCTACCACTCTTACCGAAGCCGGTTATGTGGGTGAAGATGTGGAAAACATCATTCTTAAATTGCTTCAGAACGCGGAGTTTGATGTACAGCGGGCTGAACGGGGAATTATCTATATTGATGAAATTGATAAGATTAGCCGCAAATCTGAAAACCCCAGCATTACCCGGGATGTTTCCGGGGAAGGGGTCCAGCAAGCGTTACTTAAAATTATTGAAGGTACTGAAGTTAATGTTCCGCCCCAAGGCGGACGTAAACATCCGCATCAGGAATATATCAAAGTTGATTCCAGCAACATTCTTTTTATCTGTGGCGGAGCTTTTGTGGGGTTGGAAAAGCTGGTTGAAAACCGCTTAGGGCGCCGCAGTATTGGCTTTAAAGGAACCGCTTTAAGTCGGCAGGAAAAGAAGTTGGGAGAGTTGTTTGACCAAGTTCAACCGGAAGATTTGATTAAATTCGGGTTGATCCCGGAATTTATTGGACGTTTGCCCGTTGTGGCGGCGTTGCATGAGCTGGATGAGGCTTCTTTGGTGAAGGTTCTCACGGAACCGAAGAACGCTTTAACTAAACAATATCAACGCTATTTTGAGATGGAAAATGTGAAGCTGAAGTTTACACCCGAAGCTCTGCAAGCGGTTGCCCGTGAAGCGATCAAGCGCCAATCAGGTGCCAGGGGTTTACGCGCCATTTTGGAAGAAGCGATGATGGAATTGATGTATGAGATCCCATCCCGCAAAGACATTAAAGAAGTTGTCATTACGGAAGGCGTGCTTCTTAAAAAAGAAGAGCCCATTTTGGTTTACCAAAAAGGCCGCGGCGAAAATACCGCTTAACTTTTAATCGATCGATCTCTTGAAATACTACGAGTTCAATTCTCTTAAAGATAAACCACTTCTTCATTTAAGCCACGCTAATGGCTTTCCTCCACCCACTTATGTTCGGGCTTTGACTCCATTGCTTTCGGATTACCATATTTTTTCATTTTATAGCCGGCCTCTTTGGGGTGATTGTCCCCCTGAGACGCTCAAGCATTGGTCTATTTTTTCAGAAGATCTTTTGGAAGGTTTAAAAGAAATTTCCGCTAAAAAAGTGATCGGTGTCGGTCATAGTTTGGGCGGGGTGACGACGCTCTATGCGGCGGTTAAAAATCCTGATCTCTTCAGTCATGTCATTCTGATTGACCCGACGATGTTGTCACCCAAGCTTTTATGGCAGATCAAATGGATGAAGCTGTTTCGGCTTGAGGCTCGGGAAGGGCTAGTGCAGGGAGCGCTTCGCCGCCGGAGAAGTTGGGAAAGCAGGGAAGAGGCTTATCAATCATTTAAAGGAAAATCCCTTTTTAAAAACTGGCCCGATGAGGTTCTGCGAGCCTATCTGGATAGCATGACGGCCCCTGATGGTGCCGGCGGTCAAAAGCTTATTTATCCGCCAGAGTGGGAAGCCCGTATTTATCAAACCATTCCAACGGATATTTGGAAATACGCCAAACTTTTAAAACAGCCAACCTTGGTTATTCGGGGAGAAACCTCGAATACTTTCACCTCTGAAAGTGAAAAGGCTTTTCGTAAAGCGAATCCCCATATTTCTTTCGCTGTCGTAAAGGGAGCAGGCCACTTAGTTCCGCAGGAAAAACCGGACGAGGTGGGCCAAATTCTATTGGAATTTCTTAGGAAACATCCCTCAAATTAACTTTGTGAAACATTTCACAAAGTCTCTTGACACTCTTTCGAGCAAAGTTATACTAACCCCACTTTGTGAAAAAAATCACAAGCAATTCAAAAACATTAGTTTTTGGCTTAAATACCCGGTTTCTACGCCTTTCCCCCCTTTCACCGGTCATCAAAAGAGGTTTTATGCTTAAAAAATATGTTATGGCCCCAGGCCCTACCCCTATTCCGGCGGAAGTTTTAGTGGAAGCTAGCTTGCCTATCATTCATCATCGTACTCCTCAATTTCAGGCCATTTTCAAGGCCGCAAATGATGGGTTACAGCTGTTTTTCAGAACCAAAAACCCGGTTATGACCTTCGCTTCGGTTGGAACTGGGGTTATGGAATCCGCCGTGGCCAACCTGACTTCGCCCGGTGAAAAGGTTCTAGTTGCTTCCTCGGGGCATTTTGGCAACCGCTGGAAGGAAATCGCGACGGTTTATGGGGTGCAAGTTGATCACTACGAGTCCGAATGGGGACATCCGGTAGACCCGGAGGAAGTGCGAAAAAGGCTGAAGGCTTCCCCGGATATCAAATTGGTTTTTACAACGCTTAATGAAACCTCGACGGGTGTCTTGAATGATATTCAAACCCTGACCAAGGTGGTTCATGAAGCGGGCGCCCTTATTGTGGTTGACGCTATTTCTGGATTGGGCGCGGCTCCTTTTGAAACTGATGCTTGGGGCGTGGACGTGGTTTTGTCCGGTTCGCAAAAAGGTTTCATGATTCCTCCTGGGTTGGCTTTTGTGGCGATTAATCAAGCCGCGGTCGAAAAAAACAAAGCGGCTAAAAATCCCAGGTTTTATTTCAGCTACGAAAAGGCTTTGAAAAAGCTGGTTGAGGAAAAAATGCCAGACACTCCTTGGACTCCAGCGATTTCCCTCGTCATTCAATTGAAGAGGGCCTTAGAGTTGATTCATCAAGAAGGGATGGAGCAAGTATGGAAAAGGCACGCCGCGATGGCCAAGGCTACGAGAGCTGGCGTGGAAGCCTTAGGACTTCAGCTTTACGCCCCGAAGGCACCTTCGCCCGCTTTGACTTCCGTTATTTCTCCTGAGGGGGTTGATAGCGGATTGATTAACAAAACTTTCCGGGACGCTTACGGCATTAGTATTGCCGGGGGGCAAGGTAAAGCGAAAGGAAAAATTTTCCGCTTAGGCCATCTGGGATACGCGGATGGTTCAGACATTATTTTGGAAATTGCCCGGTTGGAAATGGTTCTTCATAAAGTCGGCAAGAAAGTCGCTCTTGGAGCCGGAGTTAAAGCGGTGGAAGAGATTCTTTTAGCTGAAAATTTATAAGCGGAGTTCGACATGTTCAAGGTACTTATCACGGATAAACTTTCTGAATTAGGCATGGATGTTTTCAAAAAAGAAAAAGACATTCAAACGGTCGAAATGATCGGCAAAACCCCGGAAGAATTAAAAGCTGTTATCGGCGATTATGACGCCTGGGTTATCCGCAGCGGCACCACCGCGACCGCGGAGCTGATTAACGCCGCCACTAAATTGAAAATTATCGGCCGGGCCGGGGTTGGGGTTGATAATGTTGACCTCGAATCCGCCACTAAACGCGGCATTATTGTGATGAATACGCCGGATGGAAATACCATTTCCACCTCCGAGCATACGATAGCCATGTTGATGGCAATGGCCCGCAAAATTCCTCAAGCCCAACAATCCCTCAAGGAAAAAAAATGGGAGCGCAGTAAGTTCACGGGTTGTGAATTAAATGAAAAGATTTTGGGAGTCGTGGGTTTGGGCCGTATTGGAACCAACGTAGCCCGTAAAGCGATAGGCCTGGGGATGCGTATTTTGGCTTTTGATCCTTATGTCGACCCAGCTAAGAACAAAGGCCACGAATTTGAAATCGTGACTTTTGATGAGATTGTCAAAAGGGCGGATTTTATTACGGTCCATACGCCCTTAACCAAAGAAACCAAGGGCTTGATCGGGACGAAACAAATTGAGCAAATGAAAAACGGTGTCCGGTTGGTCAATTGCGCTCGCGGCGGCATTATTGATGAAACGGCTTTGTACGAGGGTTTAAAGAGTGGCAAGGTGGCTGGCGCGGCTTTGGACGTTTTTGAAAAGGAGCCTCCTTTTGACAACCCGCTTTTAACTTTGGATAACGTTGTTTGTGTTCCTCATTTGGGAGCGGCCACTCAAGAAGCCCAGGTGAATGTGGCGGTCGTCGTCGCCGAGCAAATGGTGGAAGCCTTAAAAGGCGGGCGGGTTAAAAACGCGGTAAATATGCCGTCTTTGGATCCGAAGGTATTGGAAGAATTAAAACCGTATCTGATTTTGGTAGAAAAAATCGGAGCTTTTCAAGCGCAACTAGCCGAGTCCTACATTAAGAAAATTGAGGTTGAATATAGCGGGGAGGTGGCAAAGTTTGATACCAAACCCCTGACTTTGAGTTTAGTGAAGGGAATTCTTGAAAAGGGCATGAGCGAGTCGGTTAATTATGTTAACGCTTTGTTCATCGCTAAAGAACGTGGTTATGAAATTTCTGAAACGGTTAATAATAGCGCCGCCGATTATGCGTCTTTAATAAAAGTGACTGTTAAAAATGAAAAGGGAACTCATACTATCGCCGGAACCGTTTTTGGAAAAACCGAATTTAGAATTGTTAGCTTGGATGGCAATACAACTGATTTTACTCCTGAAGGAAATATGATTTGGATGGCACATCATGATCGTCCTGGCATTGTGGGTCGCTTGGGAACGGTTTTAGGATCTAACAGCGTAAATATCGCAGGTCTTTATGTTGGTCGTCAGGAAGTTGGCGGTAAGGCTATTGCCATGGTCAACGTTGACAACGATGTTCCTGAGAAAGTTATGGCAGAATTACGCGAAATTCCTCATATTCAAGATTTGAAATTCGTTAAGTTTTAGACTTTTAGGGAACCTTTTAATGACTTTCGCCCGTCAGAAGCATGTAGTTTGAAGATAGAGCAAATTGAAGGCTTCTTGATACTGCTGTTTTCTTGACAGGTCCTCAGGGGAGGGATACCTTAATGTCTATGAAATTAAAAGCAATTATGGCCTTTCTATTTTTGGCCGCTTTTTTAGCCTGTGGATTAGTTTCAACACTTGAAGCGCGCCCGCAATTTTGGACGAGTGAAGATGCTACCCCGACTCCTCCTGAAGCTCCGAATGTTCAGAGCGATCAATTACCAAGCGGGTATAAGACCGCGACACCTACTCCCGTAACAGCTCCATCAGTTCAAGCGGTTGGTCCTACTCCAACCCCAAGACCCGGTTTGAGTCCAATAAGTCCTACTGCGGCAGCTTTATTTTCAGTCGTTGTTCCAGGATCTGGGCAAGTTTATGCTGGCGATCCCTTGAAAGGTTTAGCTTTTGCGACGCTTTTTGGATTAGGACTTTGGCAGACAATTGATAATCTTCAATTGGTGCGGTCTTCGGACGGTACTCTTGTTTCTAAAAACGAAGATTTAGGTAGTTTATTTGGTTTGGCGACCTTAGCAGTTTATGGTTTTGGAATTCAGGACGCTTATAACACGGCAACAAACTACAATAAGAAAAACTATCTAACGTTTGATTTCGGATTCGCTCCCCGCCCTAGCGCCCGTCTCGCCTACAATTTTTAACGGGTGTGGTCATGAAAAATCAAGTTGGTTTTAAGCGCGGACAGTTTTTTTTAATTTTTATTTTTTTGTTTATGGGGTTGGATCTTTCTTCGGTTGTCCATGCTATTGAACTTGATCCCTATCCGGTTTATGAATCTTCTCATGATCAAACGTCCATTTCGTTTTTTAGAGAAGAAAGGCCCAGCTACTATTTGACGAATATTGGTTTGCCGGATGCGTTTTTTTCAGGAGTAAGTCAAATTTCACAAACCCCAAGTTCACGGATTTATTCGGTTCGAAGCATGGAATATGGAATTGGAGCAACTGAGTGGGTTTCAGATCAATGGAAGCTTGGCATCGTAATCCCATTTGAGACCAACGCTCTCGAAGACTTAAATGGTACAACGCATAGTTTGGAACATTTTGGCGATTTGGAAGTTGAAACTACCTATTTGTTAGCAGGCAAAAGACAAAAAGGAAATTTTATCAGTGTGAATGGTTCTTATCGTTTCGCGACAGGAACGAATCCTTTCACGCAAACCTATCCGCTTTTATCAACGGGTAAAGGCGCCTCAAGCGAGGCCGTTGGCTTAGCACTGGGCGAGGAACTTGGTGGTGGATTTTCCCTTTTTCAAAGTATAGACTATGAAAAAATACAGTCGATGACATTGAATACATTTAACGCTTTTTCTCAGTCTTCGGGTGCTTTTCAATGGCCGGAAAACGTTAACGCTTTGGGAAGAATTGAGTGGGTAGCTCTTCATCGATCCCAGAGGTTGGTCAGTTTATTTATCGAATTAAGGATGCGCATGTCCGGGTTAATGGAGTTCAATGGTCAACCGGTCACCTATGCGCAAGGAAATACAACGGATCAGCTTTTTTTTCCTACTGGAGGGTTAGTTATTCGAGTGGACAAAGAACTTACAGCTGAAGGCCAAGTCTCTTATTTACCCCAGCTTGATTTTGGGGCGCTCTTTTCATTATCGTTAATTTTTAGACCGATTTAATATTAGGCGAGGAGCGATCATGCCGGACGCAAATATGTTTGTTGAAAAACGAATTCATCCCCGTGTTTCGATCAAAATTCCTGTGAAATATAGGATTATTGAAGACCAAAAAGAACTCGAAACTGTATTTGAACGAAAAAAGAAAGAACAGACGACCAAGACGATGGATGTCAGCTTGGGAGGACTTTATATCGTTGCCGATCAAGTGTTGAACGTCGGCAGTATTTTGCGGTTGGATATTTCGTTACCGGATAAATCTTCTTTGATTTCAGCATTTGCGGAAGTAGTTTGGGCAAACGAAACGGGCGGCGGGCTACATTTTTTGGCCATGAAAGAAGATGATGTGGACGCGTTAAAAAACTACCTTAATAATACCTCGTACGATAAATAATAGAATTATGAATTTAAAAATTCGTGATTTTTTCTTTACTTACTGGTATCTCGCTTTTCTTTTTGGCGGTGCTGCTGGTTTCGGAATTTCTTTTTTAAGATATCCTTTAGCGTTCGCGGCCGGATCTTTTTTTTTATGGCTCGTCTTTTTTTTCCTCCTTCGCGCTATTCGTGGACGCGAAACGAAAGCCATTCGTAAAATGTTGGAAGAGTTTTCGACCTCTGAAATCGCTCGCGCTATTCTTGAGTCGTCAGAAACGGCAAGTTCTTCTCTTGGAATTCTTTTGAAAAAATCGATAGAAAAAAACATTGAATTCGAAAACTCTGCGCTAGCTTCTGAACAAGAAGTTAACTATTCGCCTGCGTTGGAATTAACAGAAAGTGTGGAAAGATTAATCCGAGAACAGGAGAGGGGGCTTGAAACCTTTCATTCGTTCAAAGACTTTGTTCGGGAATGGTCTTCTAATATTGAAAAAGCGGGTCGTATTAATAAATCGCTTTTGCAGCTAAATGAACTTATCGTGAATGACAGCAAGAAAGTGGCGTTTGACACGGATGCCGCTGCCCGCTCAGCCACAGATGGTATTAAGGCGGTTGGTAAAGAAATAAAAGCGATGACCGAAATAAAGGCTACCATTGGTTCTTCCGCGGAGGTAATTCAACAACTAAGCCTGGCTTCAGAACAAATTGGCGATTTCTTGGCAACCATTACGGCGATTGCCAGAAAGACCAATTTACTTGCCTTGAATGCTGGAATTGAAGCCGCTCGGGCGGGAGAACACGGCCAGGGATTTGCGGTGGTTGCTAGCGAAATTAAAACATTAGCGGAAGCTTCGGCCAAGGCTTCGGGTGACGTGAAACATTTAGTGGATGACATCCGTTCTAAGACAGCCAGTGCTATTTCGTTGATTAGCACCACGGGCAAAATCGAAGAAAACGTAAATGTGGTTTATAGCGCGGGTGATGTTTTCATGAACATTGTTAAATCTATCCGTCAAGCCGGGGCTTTATTAAGCGAGATTTCGAAGGCTTTGGATGATCAACGTAACGACAATGAATTACTAGTTCAGTTGATTAATAAGATATACCTAGCAGGGGATCAGGTTCGAGTCCGATTTGAATCAGTGGAAGGGAATTTGGCGGAAGTACAAAAGCTTTCGCAAAAAATGAAGATAACCCTTGAGAATATTAAAAAATGATTAAAACGCATAAACGATAGACGTTGTTGACAGCTTTTGCGCCAGCGGGTTAAAGTAACGAGGTTTTGCGGAGTCTTTGACTGACTGTAAACGTTATTCTTGGATCGAGGTTTTTCAATGATTGTTTGCCCGGCTTGCCATGCCGAAAATCCCGAAGGAACAAAAATATGCGTTAAATGCGGAACTGAGCT
Source organism: candidate division FCPU426 bacterium (assembly GCA_963849245.1). Lineage (GTDB taxonomy): Bacteria > Oederibacteriota > Muellerivitia > Muellerivitales > Muellerivitaceae > CAWKIY01. Next base: position 11,938 of record CAWKIY010000143.1, read on the forward strand.
TCCGAAAACGGGTTCTTCTAAAACCCCGGTGATGGCTGATTCTTCAAAAGGATTTGGCGTAAAAGACATTAGTAGAGATCTCTTTGACTTCTTGTGGTTGCTTTTAATCATCTTTTTAATTGGTTTTGGGTTTGTGATGCAGGCAGGTCATTGGACTTGGCCGCCCCGTTTTTCTGATCAGGAAGAGGCGGTGATTATTCAAAAACCAATGCTGGCCAAAATATCGGTTCACAAAAACCATGTGAAGCCTGTGATGACTCCCAAACCGACTGCTCCTGTTGTGATGGAGAAGCCTGTGGTAGAACTTGGTTCGCCGGATACTTTTTACCAAAAAGGAAAAAAGCAGTTCGATTCACACCAATACCAGGCTTCTTTTAATTCTTTGCGTCAAGCGCTGGAAATCGATCCGACCTATGGTAAGGCCTATTATGGTCTAGGATATCTTTACGCCCGTTTTGATATGAACGACGCGGCAGTTCGTATGTATGAAATGGCTTTGAGGTTTGACCCTAATCACGCGGATTCGATTCATAATCTTGGCATGATGTATTTTTACGCTGGCAACTATGATGACGCCCTCCCGCTGCTTCAAAAAGCAGTCGCATCAAACAGTGAAAACGCCGAATATCAATACCACTTGGGTAAAGTTTATTACGAAAAAGACCGTCCGGAAGACGCTTTACCGGCTTTTCAAAAAGCAGTTTCACTTAAAGCGGACGATGCGGCTTTTTATAATGACATGGCTCTTACTTATGAGAAGTTGGGAAAAAAGCAGGAAGCGGAAGATGCTTGGCAGAAAGTACTTCAATATTCTGATAGCGCTCAAGTACTTCAACAGGCCAAGAGCCACTTGGATTTTCTACAAGCTCAAAGCTAAAGTCTTAAATTTGATTGGTTCAACATAGCCTTAGTTTACTGAGGCTGGTGTTTTATTTTAGAGTAGAGTTTAAAAAGCTCTTTAAAAGCCCGAAGAATGACGGAAAGTTTTGCCCCGGTTTGGGTTCCGGCGACCCGTGGATAGTGGGTGACTCCGACTTCCACAAATCGAAATCCCGCTTTGTTGGATCGGGCTAAAAGTTCGGTGGAAACCATTGCTCCGCCCGCGCTCAAATGGACCTTATCAATTACTTTGCGTTTGATGAGTTTGAAAGCGCAGTCCACATCCCTTACTTGAAAACCAAAGAGCATCTTTACTAGAGAGCCCCAAAGATAAGCGTTGAGCTTGCGGTTCCATGGATCCTGACGGTTTTTACGGTAGCCAAGAACTAAATCTCCCTCATCTAATTTATCAATTAAAAGAGTGATTTCCCGTAAATCAAACTGCAGATCTCCGTCCGTAAAAAAAACCAAATCACATTTGGCTGCGTTATAACCGGAGATAACGGCGCCTCCGTACCCTTGATTTTTGACATGTTGAATGGGGTGAACATTGGGGTCTTCCTTAGCAAGCCGTTCAATAATTTCGCCTGTTTTATCCTTGCTACCATCATTAACGGGAATGATTTCCCATTTTTCCGCCACCTCAGGAAGAATTTTTTGAGCTTTGTGGACCATATTTTCAACGTTGGCTTGCTCGTTGTAGCAGGGGAAAAAGACAGATAAAGATGTTACTTTCGGCATGTCGTCTCCTTGGGTGAATAAAAGCGGAAAAATATTATCACATCTCATATTTCTTAAGACTGAAATTCAACGCATAAATCATACTGTTTTAGACGTTTTTGAGAGTGAAAAAGGCCTTAAAACGACTGGAGCGGGGATGCATTCTCATTCTTTAAAGTCTGGAATTGTCACGCCGGGATCTGTTAATTGGGCCACTTTATTGCCCACATTGACGGCGAAGTTGGTACCGCGATCTTCCGGGTAAACTAGAGCCATGTTGGCCAAGTATAGGTTTTCAATAGGGGTTTCGTAGCTGGGTTTAACCGCGCTGTAATGCAGAGGAATGACTGGTTGGGCGTAAAGGTCTTGAAATAGAAAAAGCTCCTCGACCCAAGAGGCTTCAAATTGGGGATTCACCTTCTTTAATTGGGGAAGAAGCTCGGCGAAGATATCCTCTTTTTTCATTTTGAAATATTTATGGTCTTGGGGAAGGTAATTACCTATATACATCAAATGTTTGCCTTGGTACCAGTCGATAGGCGCGAAGTTAGTGTGTTCAATCAAAGCGAGAATTGGAATATCTAAATCGGCGATGTTGATCCAATACATGTCACTAAACTTTTGGTTCATGACCAGAATAAAACATTGCGCACCCAAAAAGTCTAGTTGAGTCATCCGTTTGATGTAATCGGCGGGTAAATCAGAACAGGTTTTGAGCAAAATGGGAGTGGCTGCAGCAAAAATAACACGATCGTAGATTTTGTCCTGTCCATCCACCTTCAAACCTGTCAGTTTGCCGCTTTGAGTTAAAACACGGCTGATGGGTTTCTTCAAATGGATATGAGCACCGGCTTTTTCAACCGCCTCAGCTAAGGCTCTGTGAAAAACCTCAAATCCCCCTTTAAAGTATCCGAGTTTTTCTTGGTTACCTTTACGAGAAGAGGCTCTTGTGTGAATGCGTGCCCAAAGCCAGGCCATAGCTACCTTGTCGAAATATCGTCCGAATTTACCGCTTAAAAGCGGCTCCCAAATAACTTTCCAAATGGTGGGGCCGGAGTATTTTTTCATCCAGTCGTAGGCTGTTATGGTTTCGTATTTTTTCCAGTTATTGACCTTGCCTAAATAAAGCGCTTGAATGCCAAACCATATCCTTTCCCAAAGAGGGAGGGGGGTGAATTTTAAAAGTTGAAGAGGTGTACCAAAAGGGTAGAGCTTGCCCTTATATGTGAATCCCATTTGACTGGTAAGCCAATGAAGCTTTTCACGGATACCCAATTCATCCACCAAACCCCGGATTTGAATGTCGCTGGTAAAAAGGTGGTGGTAATAATGTTCTAAGGAAGTTCCAGCTACTGAAAATCCTGAGGCAAGTCCTCCGACGTGATCAGAAGCCTCAAAAACATCTACTTCGTGTCCTTGTTTTGCCAACCGGTAAGCGGCGGTTAAACCGGCGACTCCTCCTCCAACAATTCCGATTTTCATGAGTTTTGTTTCTCTTTTTCAATGGATTTGAGGGTTAAACCCTCGTGGAAAAGGCAATAAAGACCCATAAGAGTGATGGGAAGCCAAACCAACACATGGACAATCAAAATATAGGCCAAAGCGCTTTCTTTAGAGATGGAGTAAATGCCTAGAAGATTAACTCCGACCCACTCAAAGACACCCAATCCTCCGGGGGTACTAGGCACCATTAGACCCAAGTTTGTGATCACCATAATAAGGGCAGAGGAATTGATGTGTAACGGCTCAGGAGCTAACTGAAATCCAACGGCAATAAAGAAAAAAGCCATAAATTCACAGCTCCAGGAAGCCAATGAAGTAATCAAAACGGTAAAAGATTCCTTGGCGTCTTGAAGAATCTTGAGGCCATCCAGAAAGGTATGCGCCACGCGTTCAAGCGGTGTGTGATATTTTTTGGGAGCATGAGAGATAACATAATTGATTATTTTGATGGTCTGCTTTTTAAAAAGCAGCATAGAAAAACAAACTAGAAAACCGGCTCCGAAGATGTAAGACGCGATTTTGGCTGAAGATTCAACAGTTTGAGATACCGAAGTCGAAGCGGGGTGACGCATGAAAACGGAAATGCCCAAGATGAGAAGCATCGCGATGCCATCGAAAAGCTTTTCGACGATGATCGTTGCTAATGCGGCGCTGCGGCTTATATTTTCTTTTTTTCCTATTAAATGGGCACGGTAAAAATCACCTAAGCGAAAAGGAAGAATATTATTCACCGAAAACCCGATTAAAAGCGTGGGGTAGAGAGTTTTAAAGGAACATTTTTTAATTGGGGCCAAGAGAATTCCCCAACGATAGCTTCGAATGATATAACCCAGAGAATAAATGGCTAAGGCCGGTAAAAGCCAAAAACTATTAAAGTGACTAAAAGCTTCGGTGAGTTTTTGTAAATCAATGTTTCTGAATATGAAGTAAAAGAAGAAAGCCACAATAACGAGGCCAATCCATGTGCGCTTTTGGGATAACATTCATTTTTCCTTAGTTACAAATTGATGATTTTTAAAGTAATTGAATCGATCCGGATTTTCGAAACTCGATGGATGTCTACCCCGGATGCAGTTCAAAATACGTTATTTTATCACCTAAAACAAAGGAATTTTTGCCTTACTTTAAGCAAGGTTAAGGATAAAAGGTTTAGTCTCACCTTTACTACTTAAGAAATGTTGGTGTAGTCTCGGGGACGAAGTAAAATGAAATCCGAAGCCAACAAGCTTAAAGGAACACCTATGCGAAAGATCCTATTTCTTCTTATTCTGAACGTTGTCGTAATACCTCTTGGGGTTCAGGCACAAGAAAAGGACACAAAAGAGCCTTCCGCGTCCACCGTGAACGCCTCTTCGTTCAAATCTTTTAAAGAAGCCTATGCCGCGGGTAATGAGGGATTGAAAAAAAATCATACTCAGGAAGCGGTTGAGGCATATGCTGCCGCCGAGAATTTGGCGATGAGCGCTAAAAGTAAAAGCCAAGCCGCGAATGCCGCTGGCTGGGCTCTGATTAAAGCCCGCGAATGGGCGGAAGCCAAAGTGGTTTTGACTCGGGCTGTTCAAGAAGACCCGGACAGTAAGATCGCTTTAAAAAATCTAGGCTACTGTTCCTTTTATCTTTATGAATACGGATTTGAGGGAATTGAAACGTTAAGAGAGGCAATTAAAAATCTGGAAGCCAGTGGTGAAAATCAGGAACTCTTGGATCGTGCTAAAGGCGCCTTGAGCCGGGAAGAAAGTAATGCCCAGGCCACACCTGAACCCGATCTGGATTTGACGGGCAAGAATTTTAAAGCCCTTTTGGCTTTAGGCGATTCGGTTCAAGAAAAAGGTCAATATGATCTTGCTTTGAAAATTTTTAAACAAGCTGCGGATGTGGCTGTTTCCGCGAAATCGAAAGGAAGCGCCGCCAATCACGAAGGGTTGGCGCTTTTGGCCGCTCGCCGGCCCCATGAATCCGTCGCTTATTTTGAGGAAGCAGTAAAAGACCAGCCGAAAGATAAACTTTTTTTAAATAATTTAGCCTACAGCTACTGGACCTATTACGATTCTGGAAAAGGAAAAGAAGAATCTTTGAAAAAAGCGGTGGAGGCTTATTATCAGGTCAACGCGTTGGATCCTTCTTTTCATAACGACATGCTGAAGATGGCCTTGGACGAGTTAAGGGAAGTGGATCCGGAGGCGGCAAAGGCTTATTCGGCGAAGGATGATTCGGCTCCAGGAGCGGAAAAGACGCCTGACCCAAAAGAAGGCGATGATAACGGGGACACGAAATAATTTAATTCGATTTTTAATCCAAAAGCGGGACATTTCGCCATAATGTCCCGCTTTTATTTTTTTAAGGAACAATCAATAGCATGATCTTAGAAAAAGAACTTAATCATCTTCATCAAACAATTCGGCAATGTTCTAAATGTTTTCCAAAAGGGGACAATTGCCCTGTTTCTGGAACGGGTCAGGCTAAAAAAGGAGGCCTCTTTTTAATCGGGCAAGCGCCTGGAATAAGAGAACCGCTGGCCCAAAAGAACTTCGCTTGGACAGCGGGCAAACGCCTTTTTCAGTGGTTTCTGACAATCGGCATGGCTGAAGAAAATATTCGAAAGTACGCTTACATTACGGCGGTGACGAAGTGCTATCCCGGTAAAGCTAAACTTGGCAAAGGGGACCGTAAACCCAATTGGCAGGAAGTCGAGAATTGTGCTCCATATTTGGATGAAGCCTTAAGGCTACTGAGCCCTTCTGTTGTGATTTTAATCGGAAGCTTAGCTATTGAGAGAATCATGGGAGCCCAGCCCTTTTCTGAAGTCATTGGAAAGGAATTTCAAAAAGAACTGCCGGGTGGTCCCGCTTGGATTATTCCGATTCCCCATCCCTCGGGCGCCAGTCCTTGGCCCTATATGCCGGGGAATAAGCAAAAGCTGGAAAAAGCTTTTGAGTTGATTGAAAAGCGTCTCCGCAAACAAAAAATTTATTCCCAATTCAAATCTTGAGCTTCGCTTGTATCTTTTTGGCTTCCTTGGATAGAATGGGAACCATTCATCAACTTCAACGGAGGCTCTTGTGACTCAATTTTCCGTTATTTCAAGCTCAGTTAAAGCCGCTCTTCCTAAAACCATGGCGCTGTTAGCTTTCGAGAAGGAAGAAAGTTTTTTAAATGCCCCGGGTAAAGCCGGTAAAGCCATTTGGAAACAGATTGAGGAAGAGGGTTTTTCTGCCAAAGAGGGCCAGGCTGCCATAGCCCATCCCAAAGAAGGATTTACTGCTGAGCGATTGATTGTTTTAGGTTTGGGCTTGAAATCAGAAGTTTCGGCTGAAGTTTTTCGACGGGTAGGAGGACGGTTGGCCCGCAAAGCCCGGGAAATTCGGGTTGAGGAAGTCGCGGTCGAGTGGCCCCGTCAATTGAAGGATGAGGAAATCAAAGCTTTTGTCGAAGGAATCTTGTTAGGGTCTTACCAATACAACCGTTATAAAACTCAATTGAAAGACGCTCCGAAAGGGATTCGGAAATTTATTTTTAAAGTGCCTTCGGATTTAGTCGCCAGCGGTAAAAAAGTGGTTCAGACAGCGGAAAGCTACGCGGAGGGCGCCATTCTGGCCCGGGATTTGATTAACGGAGCGCCGAGTGATGTGACTCCTAGAGTTTTGGCGGATACGGCAATGAAAATCGCAAAAGGCCCGATCCGTTTAAAGTTGTATACCAAGAAAGATCTCAAACGCATGGGGGCTGGCGGCATTTTGGGCGTGAATATTGGAAGCGCCCAGGAACCTTACTTGATCCATTTGCATTATAAACCCGCCGGCAAGCCTAAAAAATCTATCGCTATTGTGGGAAAAGGAATTACTTTTGATTCGGGCGGATTGTCCTTAAAGCCCGCGGGCGCTATGGAAACCATGAAAATGGATATGTCGGGTGCCGCGGCGGTTTTGGGAGTTTTCAGCCAGTTAGCAAAATTCAAACCCAATGTGGAGGTTCACGGAATTATTCCGACGACGGAGAATATGCCGGGCGGCCGGGCCTATCAAGCCGGGGGATGTTTTAAAAGCGATCAACGGCAAAACCATGGAAATTTTAAATACGGACGCGGAAGGCCGTCTCATTTTGGCGGATGGTTTGTCCTATGCGGTTCAACAAAAAGTCGATGGAATCATCGATATGGCGACTCTGACAGGCGCCTGTATTATTGCTTTGGGTTCTTTAATTTCGGGTGCCATGACGAATGACCCCAAGTTATTGGAGAGGGTTAAAGAGGCTACTGAGGCTGAGGGGGAGAGAATCTGGGAATTACCCCTGGTCAAGGAATATGTGGATGATATTAAGAGTAAAGTAGCGGACATTAAAAATATTGGCGCTCCCGGAAAGGCAGGAACCATTACGGCTGGGTTGTTTTTACAGGAATTCGTGGGGGAAACCCCCTGGGTTCATTTAGATATCGCAGGTCCTGCCTATCAGGAAAGGGAATACCCTTCTATCCCTTATCTGACCTATGGCGGAACTGGTTTAATGGTTCGGAGCCTCTTGACTCTTTTAAGGACCTCTTAAACGGGGGCTGGCGATTTTAAGCTTAAATCTTATGAAAATGGTCCTGGAATTGAGAGGATCCTTGGCGGATCTTTCTGTTTCCAGGGCCTGTTTTTTAAGCAAATCCGTGAAACCATTTCCTTTGGTAAATCGTCTTATTTGCAGGAACAGCTAGGTGATGAATGACTGAAACAGAAGCCATTGAACATTGCCGACAGGGCGACATCGCCGGGCTTCATGTTTTATTTGAAATGCACCGGAGCAAGGTTTTGAACCTCTCGTGGCGCATGTTGGGTTCTCAGCAGGACGCTGAGGATGTTTTACAGGAAATCTTTCTGAAGGTTTTTGACCGGATAAAGAACTACCGGGGTGATTCGGCCTTCAGTACCTGGCTTTATCGGATGACGACGAACCATTGTCTCGATATTCTGAGACGGCGAAAGATACTCTCTTTCATGGGGTTTGAAAACGCCCCGGAGATAGCGGATAAGAAAGACAGCAACAAGGCGATTGATTTAGGGTTTAGCCCGGTGATCGTGAAGGCGATTGAGAAGCTCCCGGAAAAACAAAAGGCGTGCCTTTTGATGCGGGAAATGGATGATTTAAGTTATGAGGATATTGCGAAGGCCCTGAACCTTTCCCTGGGGTCGGTTAAATCGAATATCCATCGGTCGAAAGCGTTCTTGAAGGAAGCTCTGGAAAAAGAGGGTCTTTCGCCCGATGATGTTTAAGGGAGAAGCGAGGAAAAGTATGAGACGCATTTGGAAAGACGAAGACATTACAAAAGCCCTCAAGAATATGGCCAAAACTTCTACGGAAGAGGCTGTCTTTGAGCGCGCTTGGTTTAAAATTGAAGATAAGCTCACCGCGAGGAAAAAACACGTTTGGGATCATTTTGTTTGGCGTCCTTTAGGCCATCCGGTTCGTTGGGTGGCGTTAGCGGCCTGCCTTTGCTTGAGCTTAACCGGTATTTTCTATTATCAGAACTCAGTCGAACAAACCGAAATGGCTTCTTATCTTATCTCGGTTTCAAACCCCACGGCTAATGTGACGAGAGAACAACTTGGTTTTGTGAAGGTGCCTGTTCTTTTAACCGAGCCGTCTGTTTCAGTGCCGGATATCAAAGTGGGGGAGCATTTAGCCCCAATTGCCGCTGATGAAGAATTGTTGTAATTTTAAATACGCGGGAGAGATGATGAAAAACCAAAAAAGCATTTTTATCGTTGCCGCAATTCTTTTTGTTATGGGTTTAAGGCAGGTTTTGGCGGACACCTCCGTTGACGCTCCAAAAGCGAAGCCAACGGAAACCGTAGCCATTCATTTGACCCGTCATGAACTTTTAGAAAAATTGCAAGTGACGAGCGACCAAAAGAAACTCATTCTTCATACTCGCGCTATTTTTCGAAAGAAGATCGCCGAATTAGACGGTCAGTTAAAAGTGAAGAAAGTGGAATTGGAAAGCGAATTAGAGAAACCGGAACCTGACGCGGTCAAATTGGATGCTTTGACAGCCGAAATCGGGGGCCTTTACGGTCAGCGTTTGAATGCCCGGATTAAAGCGTCGCTGGAATTGGAAAAGAAGATTTTGACGCCCCAGCAGGCGGACCTTTTAAAGTCCTTACAAGTGAAAGAAAGCGCCGCTTCGGACGAGATTTTTTAATCCATTTATTGACCGGTTTATAAATGCTGGTGAGTGTTTATGGCAAAGCTCCTGGACTTTACTCCAGGAGCTTTTTTTGTATAAGTCGAAAATATTGCTAACAAAATTTAATCCCTTCTTCATGGTTTTTATGTCTAAAACTTTGACAATCTTTGAGGTAGTGATAAAATTCACCTATGAGTTTTCTCGTAAACATCGCTACTCCATTCGTTAACTTTCTCAAAAAGCTGGTTAATGGCGTCGAGTTTAAGAAGTTCAAAGACGCTGTCCGACGGAATCCCCATGATCATGTTTTAAGAGCCCGTTTCGCCAAATATTGTTTAAAAAGTCACTTTCAATAGCATCTTCTTCACGTTTATTAGTTGCATGAAAAGTGGTTTTTTTTTGCATGCCCATTAACCTGAACAAAGTAATAAAAGGTTTTTTTTTGTACGGTTTTACAGACAGTGCACTGTCATACAAGGCGCCACGCGGGCAAAGAACCACTTTGCTCTTTAACTTTCCGGTATATTTTAGCCAAAGCGGGTAT
>CAWKIY010000144.1:0-17734 GCA_963849245.1 candidate division FCPU426 bacterium
AGGAGAGACTTTAGGAACGGCTTGTCTTCGGGAGCTGTTTGAGGAGACGGGGCTTCGAGGCGAGGTGGTCCGGCTCATAGGAATCTATTCGGACCCGCAAAACTCCCTTCATATCGCCCAGGGACCGGAGTGGCACACGATCCGTGTTTCGTTTTTGTGTAAAATCATTGGTGGTACAATGACACCGAGTGAAGAAACCAGTGAGATCAAGTATTTTGCCGTGACTCAGCTGCCCGCTTTGATTACGGACCACGTCCAAAGGATTCGAGACGCTTATGCGGGTCATCCTGGGGCTGTGATCGTTTAGATTATTTTATATTTAGAAAGAGGAAATATGGCCGCTTCCAAGAAGAAAATGAAAACGGATAGAAGGTCTACTCCGCGTCCCCTCAACAAGCGCGTGGCGAGCCCCTATATTGCCAATGAGTTCAAGGATCAGGATACTTGGAGAATGTTCCGCATTATGTCGGAATTCGTGGAGGGCTTTGAGGCGCTTCGCAATATTCGTCCCGCGGTCACTATTTTCGGATCGGCCCGCACGCTGGAGAACGCGGTGGATTACCAATTAGCCCGTAATATCGCTTTCGGCTTATCCAAAAAGGGTTTTTCGATTATTACGGGTGGAGGCCCTGGCATCATGCAGGCGGCGAATCAGGGAGCTCATGAGGCAGGCGGCCGCTCTATTGGCTGCAATATTGAGCTGCCGTTTGAGCAGAAGTCGAATCCTTATGTAAACCTACCGGTAAATTTCCATTACTTTTTCATCCGGAAGGTGATGTTTTTACGCTACACCTCAGCAGTGGTGGTCATGCCGGGAGGGTTTGGAACAATGGATGAGCTTTTTGAGGTTTTGACGCTGGTTCAAACTCATAAGATTGACCCTTTCCCCATTATTTTGGTCGACCGTAAATTTTGGCAAGGCGCCATTGATTGGATTAAAAGCACGATTCTTGAGAACAGCTATATCGACAAGGGCGACCTAAATCTTCTTCAAGTGGTGGATAAGCCTGAGGAAGTCACGAAAATTATCACGCATTATTACAAGTATAAAAAACTTCTCTAAACCTTGATGAAAAAGACGCTGTTTCTTGTCTGTGGATGGATATTAGGGTCGGCCGTTTTCGCGGCGGACCCTTCTTTTCATTACTTAGACCTTTCGAAAAGCGCGAACCGGGGCGTGAGCGAGTCCTTTGACGGGGCCGATTCCACGGTGGAAGATTTGCAGGAAAAGAACGGTTTTAAAAATATTCCAGTTGGTATTCAAACTTTCCGCGGTATTCCTTTTCAAATTCTTGATGGGACCAAGAATAACGGCCATGCTTTTGTGGTCTTAAAAGGACGCCGTAAGCCTGATTTTCCTGAAGCGGTTTCCATTTCCGCCGATCATTTAAAAGCCGCTGAGTTGTTTTTTCTTCACACTTGTCGTTGGGGCGGTACAGCCCCCGATATCAAAGTAGCGGAATATGACGTTGTTTACGATGACGGCCAAGTGCTGGTAATTCCACTGCATGTCGGCGTGGAATTGACCAATTTCTGGTACGCGAACGATACGGCATCGAGTTTTGTCGCCTGGTGGCAAAAATACAAAAGCGCTGAAATGAGCGTGAATCTTTTTCCCTGGAAAAATCCGAGGCCGGGCATCGGGATTCAAACCATTCTCTTTAAATCCCTCTCGAAAATGCCTGTTCCTATTCTTTTCGCGGTGACGGTCTCAGATCAAGAGGTTCCTATTTCCGCCGTGTCTCCTAAGCCGGAAAAGACCTTTCAAACGGATACTTCCAAATGGATTCCTTTGACGTCTGGATTTTCAAGCTTGTCCGGGACCGCTTTGGATATGGGTGCTCTCTTAGACGCTCCCGCGGGTAAGCACGGAAAACTGAAGGCTGATGGGGAAAAAATTCAATTTGAGGACGGCACCGAAGCCCGTTTTTGGGGAACAAGGCTGGGTAAGAGCTGGACCGCGATGAGTCCAGCCGCGTTGATCGCCATGACTGACCAACTCGCTTCTCTGGGATGTAATTTGGTTCAAATAGAAGGGCCTTCACCACAATCGCCAGCAGCCGTAAATCTTTCAGCTTGCATGGATGCGCTTAAAGCTAAGGGTATTTATGTTGTTTTTGAGGGGGACGCTAAGCTTTTACCGGAATCGATTTTGAATGATTCAAGTGTTCTTTCCAGTGATTTCTTTACTTCGGCCCAAGCCCAGTGGAATATCCCGGCAACTTCCCAGGTGCCCTTTGGTTTTCAAGATGATCCGATGGTGCTTCACCCGGAGGAAAGCCTTCCGGCCCATTTGGCTTCGGACCGGGCTTTGGGCCGGCCTTATCAAGCACGATGGGAAGCGGGATGGCCCGGGGAATATCTGGCAGAGGTGCCGCTTTTAATGTCCGCTTATGCTTCTTTTGAGAATTGGCAGGCTTCCCTGGGGATGACTTGGGAAGATAATTCCCAAGAAAATTCGCTGGAGGTGAATCAAGATTTTTTACAGAAGCCGGTTTTGCGGGCGCTTTGGCCCACGGCGGCGCTGGCTTATTTACGGGGGGACTTGAAGGCAGGGAAGCTCTTTGTGGTTAAAAGTGAATCGGAACCGGCTGATATCACTCTTTGTTTGAAGTCCTTGGCCCATCAGTCCGGTTTTAACCCAGCAAGTCAAACAATCAAAACCGATATGGCGGCGGACCTTAAAACTAAAATTCAAACGGCGCAGAAAAGTTTTACGACGGATACAGGTCAAATTTCCTGGCAGGGCAACGTGGGCGTGGTCAAAATCGAAAGTCCCCGTTTTCAAGCGCTGATCGGCTTTTTAAGCCACCGTAAATTTAACAATACGGTTTGGAACGTAGAGACTCCCAATCTTTTCGCGTCTCTTTCAATCATTTCATTGAACCGCAAAGCGATTAATGTTTCGGATCATCTTCTGGTGACCGGTGTGACCCGCATGGAAAATACCGGAATGATTTATAACCAAACCAAAACCAAACTTTTGGAAAAAGGCAAAGGCCCTATTTTGGTTGAGCCTTTGGAGGCGAGGATTGTGCTTTATCGTTTTAAAAAAGATCCGGGCTTAAAGGTGAGGGCTCTCGATATCAATGGAAAAGCCCTTTCAGGAAAATTGCCCATCAAGTGGGTCAAAAATAATTTGGTCGTTTCATGGATCCCTTCGGCTTTTTATTTCGAAATCCTTAAATAATCTATTTTGTTAAACCGCATTTCGTGGGAGCGCTTTCACCAATAACACTAAATATATCCAATGAAAAATTGATAAATCGATTCAATGAAGTAAAATTAATTTCAGTTAGTTTTGAATCTATATCAAAGGCAGTGTCCTATGAGCGATCACGGAAAAAACGAGAGAAGAAAATTCCCCAGGGTTAAGTTTGACGATCAAGTCACCATCCATCAAGTCACTGAGTCCAAATCCGGGAATGTTTTCGAGGTTCAAGGCAATCCCATCGTTGTGAAGGCTCAGGATGTGAGTGAAGGCGGTATCCGTTTGGAATTGGCGGACTCCACCGGCCCCAGCAAAATTTTGAAAGTGAACTTTCAAATCCAAAAGAATAAATCCGTGGATGTGTACACCAAACTGGCTTGGAAGAGCGGAGACTCCTGCGGGCTGCAATTCATTGTTTTGGATGATGAGACCCGCAAGCAAATTCAATCCTTCGTGGATAAGCAGAAATAAACCTAGGCTGGTCTGTCTCCATTTCCCTTTAAACAACTTAAAATCCCGCTGGTATTTAAAATCCTTTTGTACGACAATTCCTCGTCCCAATTCTTTTGGAGTTGGGATTTTTTATTTTTATCCTTAAATTAAGGCGAATAAGGCGTTGCGACCGTTCTCATTGTGGTTTTTGTGTCCGGTTATGCCCTTTAACCCTGTGTTTGGAAGCCATGAAAAAGAGCTATCAAGACCTTAACGAAGAACAACGGGAAGCGGTATTCCACAATACCGGGCCCGCGCTCATTTTAGCCGGGGCGGGATCAGGCAAGACCCGGGTGGTCACTTACCGTATTATCCGCCTCATTGAAGAAATGAATGTTTCCCCTTTCCGCATCCTCGCGGTGACCTTTACCAACAAGGCGGCCCAGTCCATGCGGGAGAGGGTTTCGGCTTTGGCCGGCCGGGGCAACGCCAAAGATATTTTTATCGGCACCTTTCACTCGCTCTGCCTTCAAATCCTCAAGCTGCACGCGGACAAACTCGGGTATAAACCGGGTTTTACCATTTATGACGATTCGGACCAGAAGGCGCTGATTAAAGAATGTCTATGGGATTTGAAATGGGATGAGAAACAGGTTCATCCTAACGCGGTGCATTCTTTTATGAGCGCGGCAAAAAACGAGCTGAAGAATCCCAAAGAATACGAAGAGATGGTCGCGGGCATCTTCATGGAAAAAGTCGCTCAAATTTATCCCCGGTACCAAACCAAACTCAAACAAAATAACGCAATGGATTTTGACGACCTTCTCTTTAACGCGGTCATGCTGCTTCAACAATACCCCGAAGTTCTCGCGGGGTACCGCGGCCGGTTTGAATATATCTCGGTGGATGAGTACCAGGACATTAATACCGCCCAATATCAGCTTATTTCCATGATCGCTTCGCCTTTGAATAATCTTTGTGTAGTGGGGGACCCGGACCAATCCATCTATGGTTGGCGTGGAGCGGATATCCGCAATATTTTGAAGTTCGAAAACGATTTTCCCGGAGCCCGGGTATTTAAACTGGAACAAAACTACCGTTCCACTAAAGCCATTATCCAAACGGCTCAAGCGGTCATCCGGAACAACTCCCAGCGAAAGGAAAAGGAACTCTTTTCCATGAGGGAGATGGGGGAGACGGTCACTTATTACCAGGCCGAGGATGATAAGGATGAGGCTGAGTTTGTGCTGAAGACCATTTACGAGCGTTTGGGCGAGCCGGGCCGGTCTTTCCGCAGTGTGGCTATTCTTTACCGCACCAACGCCCAGTCCCGGGTTTTGGAAGACGCCTGCCGCCGTCACAATATGCCTTATATCATCGTGGGCGGTTTGAAGTTCTATGACCGCAAGGAAGTGAAAGACTTACTGGCTTATCTGCATGTCTTGGTAAATCCCCAGGACTCCGTCAGTCTCCGGCGAATGATTAATGTGCCCATCCGGGGAATTGGAAGCGGAACGGTTGAGAAATTGGAAGAGTCGGCGAAAAAGCAGGATATCACCCTGTTGGAATCGGCCCGTCAAGCCTCTTTGAACGGCGAGTTTCCCAAGAAGGCCACCCAGTCTTTGGCTACTTTTGTGGGGATGATGGACGAACTCATCGCATTGAAAGAAGTGGTGAAGCCTTCCGAATTCGTGAAGGCGGTTTTAGAAAGATCCGGTTATTTAACGGATTTAGCCGCGGATGACACAATTGAATCCAAGATGAGGGCGGAAAACTTAAAGGAATTGGTGAACTCGGTTCTCGACTACGAAATGGGCGCCGAGACTCCCACGCTTGAAGCCTATCTGGATCAAGTATCGCTAGTGGCGGACATCGACAAGATGGACGATAAAAAGAACTGCATCACCCTGATGACCATGCACAACGCCAAAGGACTGGAATACCCGATCGTTTTTATCACCGGCATGGAAGAAGGTCTTTTCCCCCATAACAATTCCATTGAGGCGGATGAGGAAGTCCAAGAGGAACGCCGTCTTTGCTATGTGGGCATGACCCGGGCTATGGACATTCTTTATATGACGGGCGCGGCCTGCCGCTATGTTTACGGTGTGGCCCAGTGGCGGGCACCGTCGCGTTTTCTCTCGGAAATTCCAAAAGATATGATTCAAGTTACGGGTAAGGCCGCCAATATTGTGGCCACCCAGGGCGGTCTTTATGAGGTGGCAAAGGCTAAGGCCAAAGAATTCGATGAGCTCAAAGACCCGGAATGGGATGATGACCCGGTGGTAGTTCCGTTCCATTTGGGGGATACGGTACGGCATAAGAAATTCGGCAAGGGAATGGTGCTGGGCCTTATGGGATCGGGCGAAGATTTGAAAGTGACGGTTTCGTTCCCCAATCACGGGAAAAAGCAATTGCTGGCTAAACTGGCGAATTTAGAGAAGATCGAGTAGAAGGTCCCTAAGCCATCCCGAAATTGATTCCGGATTTTTTCCCTGTTAAACTAACCCGTATCCGAAGGGAGCCTGGCTATGTCCTTGATTAAAAAAGAAGAAGCCCACAAGTTGATCGATAATTTGCCTTCCAACGCCACCTGGGATGATCTCATTCATGAAATATATGTCCGGGAAGTCATCGAACGCGGATTATCCGATAGTGAGGCCGGACGTACAAAAAGTGTGAAAGAGGTTCGAGCGAAATACGGCCTGCCAGAATGAATGTTCGCTGGACGAACACTGCCGAAGAGCACCTTGACGCTCTCCACGATCACATTTCCAGGGATTCCCCCCAATACGCAAAACAGATCGTCGACCGGCTTACCCGCCGCTCCCAACAAATAGCCGACTTTCCCTTATCGGGCCGCCGTGTACCAGAGTATGACGTTGACCAAGTCCGGGAAGTCATCGAAAGTCCTTATCGAATCATCTATCACATCAAACCTGATCAAATTGATGTCTTGGCGGTAATTCATGGTTCCATGGACATGAGCCGTTCAACTGAAAATTTTTAAGCGATAGATTTTATAGTCTGAGGAATGTTGAGCTTTTTTCCTTCTTCTGGCAAGATAAGCGTCCTTTTACCCCTAGGAGAGACTCATGGCCTTATCTGAAAAAGACGTTCAATATGTCGCCAAGCTGGCCCGGCTGGAAATCACCGAGCAAGAAGTCCAAAAGTACACCCAGCAATTGGGCAATATTCTGGGTTATATCGAGGAAATGGGAAAACTGGATACCGCCAATGTGGAACCTCTGACCCATCCCTTAGATATGAAAAACGTGTTTCGCGAAGATGTGGTAAAGCCGTCTTTGACCCAGGCCGAAGTGCTTTCCAACGGGCCTGAGGTTCAGAGCGGTCATTTCAAAGTCCCGAAAATCATGTAAGGCCATCATGGAACTCTATCAAAAAACCATTCACGAAATCGCCGCGGATTTAAAAGCCAAGAAACTTTCCTCTGTCGAATTGACTAAAGCGACTATGGCCCACTTGAAAGAGGTGGAGCCTAAAGTTCAATCTTTTATTACAGTCACGGAAGAGTATGCTCTCGCCCAAGCGGCGGAAGCGGATAAGAAACTGGCTTCCGGCAAAGACGTAACCGTCTTGACCGGGGTTCCGTTGGGTATTAAAGACCTGCTTTGCACGAAGGGTATCCGCACGACTTGCGCTTCCAAGATGCTGGAAACCTTTAAACCGCCTTATAGCGCCACGGTGGTGGAAAAGCTGAATGCCGCCGGGGCCGTTATGGTGGGGAAAACCAACATGGATGAGTTCGCCATGGGCTCCTCCACCGAAACCTCTTATTACCAGAAAACCAAAAATCCCTGGAATCTTAATTGTGTTCCGGGCGGTTCTTCGGGTGGTTCGGCTTCCTGCGTTTCCGTCGATCAGGCTTTTGCTTCTTTAGGTTCGGACACGGGCGGTTCTATCCGCCAACCCGCGGCTCTTTGCGGTATTGTGGGACTCAAACCCACTTATGGCCGGGTTTCCCGCTATGGATTGATCGCTTTCGCTTCTTCTTTGGACCAGATCGGTCCGATGACCAAAGATGTCGAAGATTGCGCTTTGATGATGAACGCCATCGCGGGTCATGATGAAAAAGATTCCACCTCAGCTAATGTACCCGTGCCGGATTACACGGTGGAAATGAAAAAATCCATCAAAGGTCTCAAGATCGGGATTCCAAAAGAGTTTTTTCCTGATGAGATGAATAAGGAAGTTTCTGAAGCGGTTAAAAAAGCTATTGAACAATTGAAAAGTCTGGGGGCGGAAGTATATGAAGTTTCCCTGCCTCATTCGCCATACAGCTTGGCCGCTTACTATGTGTTGGCTCCTTCGGAAGCCTCTTCCAACCTAGCCCGTTACGACGGCGTGCGCTACGGCTTAAGGGTGCCTGGCGAGAATATTGTGGAAATGTATTCCAAGACCCGCGCCGCCGGTTTTGGGCCTGAAGTGAAACGCCGCATTATGCTGGGCACTTACGCCCTGTCATCCGGCTATTACGACGCCTATTATTTAAAGGCTCTCAAAGTACGCCGTTTGATTAAGCAGGACTACGATAAGGCCTTCGAAAAGGTGGATGTGATTGTGACCCCGACCGCCCCGAACCCGGCCTTTAAATTCGGCGAGAAGACGGATAATCCCCTCACCATGTACCTGGAAGACATCTTTACGATTTCCATCAATATTGCCGGGGTTCCGGCTTTGTCCCTGCCTTGCGGTTTGTCCAAGACGGATTTACCGATTGGCCTTCAGATTATCGGGAAACCTTTTGATGAAGCCACTTTATTAAAAGCGGCTTACGCTTATGAACAGTCCACGGATTGGCATAAGAAAAAACCGACATTGAAAGAAAGCTAGAGTAAGTTCGAAGTTAGGAGTGAGTAGTTAGAAGTTAACTTCTCACTTCGAACTTCTAATTCCTAACTTGTTTTTGAGGAGAGTTTATGGCTTTCGAAGACTACGAACCAGTTATTGGTCTTGAAGTTCACTGTGAATTAAAAACCGCCACGAAGCTCTTTTGTGGCTGCCCGACAACTTTTGGTTCTGACTCGAATACGCAGGTTTGTCCTGTGTGCTTGGGGCTGCCTGGGACTTTGCCCGTCATGAATCAAAAGGCCGTGGAATTCGCGGTTAAGATTGGTCACTCCTTAAACTGCTCAATCGCCAAATACTCCAAGATGGACCGTAAAAACTACTATTACCCTGACCTTCCGAAGGCCTATCAGGTTTCCCAATATGACATGCCCCTGAACTATAAGGGCTACCTGGATATCGTGACTTACCACAGAAGGAACCAAACGAATCGGTGTTACCCGGGCTCATTTGGAAGAAGACGCGGGCAAGCTGGTTCACGCGGGCGGAAAGGCCGGGCGTCTGGATTCTTCCGATTATTCGCTGGCCGACTATAACCGGGGCGGCATTCCTCTGGTCGAAATCGTTTCCGAACCTGACATCCGTAGTTCCGAAGAAGCTCACGCTTATTTGACGGCTTTGAAGAGTATTCTTCTTTATATCGCTGTCTCGGACTGCAACATGGAAGAGGGTTCCCTGCGCTGTGACGCCAACGTTTCGATCCGCAAGAAGGGGACGGAAGCTTTCGGTACCCGTACTGAGATCAAGAACATGAACAGCTTTAAGTTTGTAAAGCAGGCCATTGAATATGAAATCAAACGCCAGGCCGCGCTCTTAGACAAAGGCGAGAGGGTTGTTCAGGAATCCCGTCTTTGGGATGTGACGGAGAATAAAACCAAGTCCATGCGTTCCAAGGAAGAAGCGCATGATTACCGCTATTTCCCTGAACCTGATCTCGTCCCTATCATTCTGGACCCGGCTTATGTCCAGAAACTGAAGGTGGAATTGCCTGAGTTGCCCAGCGCCAAGCGGGCTCGTTTTGAGGCTGACTATGGTTTGACGCCTTATGACGCCGGTGTTTTGACTTCTGAACAGGAATTGGGTCAATGGTTTGAGGTGGGCGCTAAAATCACTAAGAACCCCAAGGGCTTCGCCAATTGGGTGATGGGTGACATGGCCGCTCAAATGAAAGAACAAGAAAAAGAACTCAAAGACCTGAAGTTTGACCAAAAGAAGCTGGCCGAGCTCGTCGAACTCATTGATGCTGGAACCATTAACAGCAAGCAGGCCAAAGAAGTCTTCTTGGAACTGTTTAATAACGGCTCCTCACCCGCCGAGGTTGTAAAGTCCAAAGGCATGGCTCAGGTTTCCGACCCGAAGGCCATCGAAACCGCAGTCGATAAGGTTTTGGCTGACAATGCCAGCGTGGTCGCGGATTACAAAGGCGGAAAGCAGGGCGTCATTGGATTCCTCGTCGGAAAAGTCATGCAGGCCACTCAAGGCAAGGCTAACCCCAAACTCGTAAATGAAATTTTGAAAAAGAAGCTGGATTCTTAACTTTCATGAGCCCTGTCGGTTTTGGCCCTTCAGATATCAATAACCCTCGTAATGTCCAGTGGGGCATGGTTCCCGAAAGCTTTTGGTTGACCAAAGTGCTCATCTTTGATTTCGATTGGATTGTCCGGGAGGTCGCCAAGGCCCAGCATCCGATGCCGGACCATCAAAACCTTCACATTTTAAGCGCGGGTTTAAAAGAAACCTTCCGGATGCTGCGGGGGTACGAAATCCGCCTGGCGATGACCTCTAACTTTAGCCAGAAAAAGGTGATCGACGAACTGCATCATTTAAACCTGGCGGAAGATTTTGACTGTATCCGCTGTGCCGAGGAGCTTCCTTCCTTAAAGCCAAATCCGGACCTGCATATCAATGTTATGGAAACACTGGGAGTTCGCCCGGTGAAGGCGATTGCCTTGGAAACCGCCTCGGAAGGGGTTCTGGCGGCAAAGGCCGCAGGTCTTTTTTGCGTCACGATGACGGGCGAAAACTTGAAGGCGGATTATGAGTTGGAGTCTTTTATCGGCGAGCCGATCATTTTCCTTTTAGAAAAAATCGATCGCGTCAAACGCTATCAAATCACCAAAAGTTAAAATCCCCTTTATTTCAAAAAGGGAAGTAAAAGCCGTATTGCGGTAACCCGCACCCGGTCTTAACCGTATTCCTTCTTAACCGGTCATAAACTTAACCGGTCATAAAAACAGGAGGCGATATGAAGATCATTAGCTCGAAGGTTCATGGTTATTTGGATTATGCGGTGGTTTTGATTTTTGCGGCGGCACCCAGTCTGCTTCACTTTTCTCAGGTGCCTACGGTTATTTCTTACAGTTTAGCGGTCATCCATCTAGTTCTTACGCTTTTAACTGACTTTTCTTTTGGAGCCCTCAAAGTTATCCCCTTGAAGCTCCATGGAATGATTGAGCTGGTGGTGGGGCCCTGCTTGATCGCTTTGCCTTTTGTTTTGAAATTCGGAACCGAGCCGGCTGCCGATTTTTTTTATATCGTTAATGGAGCCGTGATTTTGGCGGTTTGGTTTTTGACGGATTACAGCAAATAACTTTTTAAAAGTTGAGACGGTTTTTGAACTTCGAAGCCTGGTTTTAATAGCCCGGCTTTTTTGTTTCCAGGCACTTTACCACGAAATCCAGAATCGGCTGTTTGTATTGGTTTGCCAGGCTGGGAAAATCCAAGTGGTCCATTTTCGGTATCTCGATCCACTGCTTTGGCTCGGCGGCGGCCTTGAAAACCCTTCTTCCCAAATCAATCGGAATAATCGTGTCGTTTTCCCCGTGAATCTCTAAAAGCGGGCAGGACCGTTCGGCGACGTATTTTTCGGTTTTGAAGGGATCATGAATCATAAAGGGGAAGATAAAAAGCCAGGGGAAGCGGGCACGGCTGACGGCGTAACTGGAAGGAAAGGCCCCTTCCAAAATGAGGCCCGCGGGATGAGTTTGAGTCGCCAGTTCGGCCGCGACGGAAGAACCCAGAGAATGGCCCCAAATGATAATTTCCCTGTCCTGAAAACCTTTGGCTTTCAGCCATTGGTAGGCCGATAAAGCGTCCATATCGACACCCTTCTCGCTTAAGTCTTGGGAATTACCTCCGCTGTTTCCATAAGCCCGGTAGTCAAACATTAAGGCGTCGAAGCCATAGTCGTAAAAGAGCTTTGATACTTCGGATAATAAGGAAAGGTTCGCGGCGTTGCCGTGGCAGTACAAAAGCACCGGACGGCGCTTGCCGTCGTCGTGATGGATCCACCAGGCGTTCAAGGGGATTCCGTCCATCGTTTTAAAGGTTAGGTCGGTATATTGGGTAAGTCCATATTTCTTCGGAGTCGTGCCGTTGAGGGGCCTGGGAACAAAAATCAGGTTCTTTTGGTCGAAATAAAATCCCGCCACAATTGTGAGATAAGCCAGAATCAGCGGAATCAGCACGATTTGTAAACGTTTCATAAGACCTTTTCCTTTGAGGGGTTGAATTTCGTGAGAGTTTAGCAGAAAGTCAATGAACTGACAGGAGACAATCGTGAATCAAAATCTCAATAAAACAGAAGCCGCACCTACCAAACTTTACGCGGAAGAATGGGGGACAATGGAATGGTTGGTGGACGATTCGCTTATTAGCGGGGCGAATATGAGTGTGGCCCTGATGGTGGTGAAAAAAGAAATGAATCCGCCAGCCCACCGTCATCCCAATTCCAATGAAATGATCCATGTCCTTCAAGGAACAGTAGAGCTGACTTTAGATGGGGAAAAAGCCATTTTGAAACATGGCGATTCGCTGTTTACTCCCGCTGGAACGGTTCATCAACTTAAAAACCTGGGGAATGAAGATCTTAAAATGATGGTCACTTATTCCGAAGGTAAACGGATTTACGAAAAGGCCTGAATTGAACGGTTTTTCAGAACAGAATGGTCGATAAGGCGATAGCGCCTGTTACGGTCAGCGCCGAGAGCAAGGTGGTAATGAAAACCACATCCGCCATAAAAGTCGGTTCCTTGTCGTACTCGATCCCCAATAAAACCGTCACTACCGCTGTTGGAAAAGCGCTGGAAACAAACAATACCCGCGCGAGTAAGCCGTGAAGATCCATCGCTTTGATGTCGACACTCACATCCTTCGAATCGATTGTCCTGGAAAACATAAAAATATTTTGACATCATGTTGTCCAACGGGTTCGATGTCTGCTGCCAGCTCTACGATTTCATTAATTAGTAACAGTAGTTCTGGTGGTGGTGTTGGATGCGATTTATTTTATGTGAATCGGCGAAAAATTGAGAAATTCGGGTGGTGGCAATCAAAATTTAAGTAGTAGTAGTGTTGGTGGTAAGAGGACTAATACCTGTTGTATAGGTGGCGATGGTGTGACTGATGATCAGTGTAAATTATTTAGTGATTTTGGATCTTCTACTAGTAAAAAGAATACTAATAATATCCCTGAAAACTTTTCTACTGTTGTAACTTCCTCCAAAATGCCACAAAATCATGAGCAATCAACTGTTCTCAATGTAAATGTTCCTGCCGGTTCATCCATAAGTTCCCAGCATCACCACCACCATAATCATAATTCTGCCAAAACTACTGTAAATCTTTCTCAACACTTGCATGACGATAAGGGGCCAAGAACTAAAAGGGGCCAAGAGCTACTAAGATTTTTGGTTGACGATGACGACGTAGTAGGCGATTATGACAATGATCATCAATTAAATGGACAACAGTTAAGGCCACGTACCACTATATCTAGTAATGTAGAATGAAAATGAATCCAGCACCACCCCTTCTACTTCTAATTCTACGACGACATCTTGTAATAATAAAGCTAATTATTTGCGAAGACAGAACAAGTGAGAAAACTTAGCAAAGACTAGATATTTATATATAAATATTAAATTATACACCTGAGGATTAAGTACAGAATGGGGGAGTGAAGGATGATATGGACTCTTGTGATAAAACAAGCCAGTCGGAAAGACTTATTTTACCCAAAATTTGGAAACCGAAACCTGCCAGAAATTTCTGCCCAAAATGGAAAAAAGCCTAAAATTGAGGATGAAGAATGAGATTGATGTTTATGATCGGGTGATGGACAGTTTATATGAAGGATCAAATTATGTAATTTATAATGAAAAGTAAAGTATGGAATGGACAAAGTCTTAGGAGAGAAATTATTCGGTTGAAACTTCGGATTCCTACTGATATAAACTCTATAATATTTAAGGTTCATTGTAAAGGAAAAAAATCTCACTTTTAAAAACTTTTACTCGTTATACATATTAATATATTAGAACATATAAATAGTGTTTGTTATTATTTACATATGGAACTCTAGTTAATTATACAAATAGTGGCTGGAAGATCGACAAGCTACTCCTCTTAATTTTTTTATTATCATTTGAGTATTCAATGGGTAGTTGCATTATATTATGTACATTATCCCTCGTGTTTCTCTCCTTGCCTCAATTATTTCAACTTTCAACAACACTTACGTTCTCGTTCTCATCAAAACTCTGTTATTTTTTCTATGAAAAATCCAAAAACTTTTGTTCGTCTGTTTGTTCTGTTGTTTGTGACCTCGTCAGATACTTTGTTAATTTTTTTTTTTTTTGCCAAATTGTGATGACTTGAATTTCAAATTTCAACACTTTGACTGGTCTTACTAGAAAATATTGTTTAAGAAAAACTTTCATCAAAAATGGGCAATCAAAAATTCGAAGCAAAAGCCAACCAAAAAACTTTCTTTCTCACATTTCATCAATTTTTCAATCATTGACATGGAAAATTAGCAACAAAATTTTTTTTAATGGGAAAATTTACACAGAGATCCAACTGCCATTTTTTCACCAGAAATTTTGAAATTGTGGAACTTTTTTATAACCGAATTTGAATTGAGAATTGAGATGCTTTCCTTACAACAGTTTTTTCGTTTTTTCCCTCGTTTTTGGTCGTTTTACAATTACGATAAGTTTTTCGAGATGCAAAGTGTTCATTTTCTTTCGGGAATGTGGTGGGATCGGTATTTTTTTGTTATTTCCAAAAAAATTGAAGAAATTTTTCTGCTCAAATTTGAAGAAAAATGCTGCCAGTGAAGTCTTTCAAGTTCGAGCTTTTTTGGTCAAAAAATGGAAGAAATTGGATTTGGGTTCGGGAAAAATTGTAGAAATCAAGACGGATCAAAAAATCATGCGCCGTTTTTTCCAACCATCTCCTTTCAAATTTCAATGTTAAGTTTCAGAATGTCTAGAGAAAAAAAACTCCACAAATTTGTAATCTCTCGTCGAATTGTCGCGTGTCGGCTTTTTTTGCACAAAACATGGTCAGAAATTGAAGAAAAGTGAAAGACTTGGGTTTTTTGGTGGAGTTGAATTTTTTAGTTGAAAAAAAAGTTTTTTGAAATGTATCTCTTTTTTTTATGAAATTTTTTTTCTTGTGTCAGGTCAAATTAAAAGTTGGAATACTGATAAAGGGTAGTAAGTATTAATTAATACGATAAGTACTATAAAGTACTATATTAAAATTATATGAAAAAACGAGCCGGAGACTGAGAACACACTAAATCTGATATAAAAATCTAAAATTTATATCTATTTATTTGAAAAAATTGTTTTAATCACAAGTAAAGGTACACTTTATCGAATAAAATTTTGTTCTAATGTAGTTTTTTCAAGTCTAAAGTTTACAATTGTGATGAAATACGAAATTACAGCTGCCAAATTCCATCTTTATTAGTCAAAAATTTTATGAGGAATGGCATTCAAAAATCACTTTTCAAGATTTTTGAATCGAATTTGAGTATCATTTGTGTGCTCAAATTCAAATTCACATAAGGTTTTGATGGCTAAAATGTTGTTTTACCTCGGTAAAAGCAGCTGTAATTTCGAATTTCACTATTATTATAGAGGCGGGGTAATTCTGATAAAAACTATCTAGAGACATAGTTTTATGAGTAAAATGTCCCTTTGCTTGTGTATAGTAGGTGTTTATTAAGTACGGGTGACTTTATTTACATAAACATTAGGCTAGAGCCCTAAGAACTTTTTTAACATGATAATTAATTAAATATTACAGTTTAATGGTAAGATGTTCATTCAATTTACAAAGGTCGACGCAAGTTGTCTATTTTTTTTAGATGAAAAAGTTAAAAATTTACTACATAATATTAAGTTGATCAGAGTTATTTATTATATGAAAAATAAGTAATACAATTATTTAAATTATTCTCATTGATGAAATGAAAACTCTCCAATTAATTAAATTTACACTGCAACACATACAGGGTGACAATTAATGATGTATTTAATTGCTTTTTTAAATTAAAAATAGTAATCAAAGATTTATTAATATTATTATTATACCAATTAATTAAGTAAACATTAAAGTTTAATTGACCATATTTTCAAACTGATGACCTTCGCTAACTATCAAATGACGAGCACGTTTTTCAAAATTCTCAAAAACTCGTTTGAGCACTTCACTTCCGATGGCTCTAACTTCCGTTGTGATAGCTTCTTTGAGTTGGTCGATGGTTTGTGGTGACCCTTGATATACCCTGTCTTTCAGGTGACCCCATAAAAAATAGTCACATGGGTTTAAATCTGGAGAATATGGTGGCCATTCTAGTCCATTTTCTGTCACTTTTTCATAGTCTAGAGTAATTAATCGATCTTGAAAGATGTTGTGGAGGCACTGGAGGACTTCAATAGTTCTATGTGGTGTAGCACCATCCTGTTGGTACCAAAAACCACGGATATTTCGAAGACGACGAATTTCTGGGAAAAAATCTTTTTCCAACATCTCCTTGTATTTGATACTGGTGACTGTGCCTTCAATAAATATTGGTCCTATGATGACCTCTGATGACATAGCACACCAAACTGTTACTCGTTGTGGATGAAGTGGTGTAGAAATTGCAATATGTGGGTTTTCAGTCCCCCAATGACGCCAATTTTGTTTATTGACGTACCCAGTTATATTTCCTCGCACGATGGTGATTGGTAGATCAATTACCTGGCGAGACCTACGTCCAGAAGGTTGCAGATGCTCGCCCAAGCCGACGCTGCTGAAGGAGGATGCGGCAAGACTCGAAGCGGAGAGACAGACGCTCGAAAAGGAACTGGATCGCCTCGACAGCCGTTGTCTCTCGGGATGGAAGACATGCAATACTCTACGCACAGCTCACGAACCAAATGAAGCTTGACACAGCCCTCCAGTGCGGCACTCGAGAACGGAAGAGCATCGTCCGAAGTGAGTCTCTCCCCACAAATCTCTCATCGGCCGGCCTCATCTTCATCTACACCCAATCGCGCAAAGCGTCCTTGAGCTCCCGAGAGCGATGTTTTCGACGTCATTGGAGAGTTGGCTGAACGGCCTACCTCGATGTCGGGCACCAGGGCTGGAGAGAGGCCTTGCCGTTGAGCGTTCCGTTGTGTTGGGCCGGTCGCGCACGCAAACCCAACTTACTCGCAGGCCTTGGGGCCGGCTACATGCTTGATCCGATCTACGGATGATTGGGAGGTGCTTGGAGACGAATCCGGAGGCAGTCGGTAACGTAGGCGCAGGCCGGTCCGTTGTAATCCTTGATCAGCGGGTTGATCTGGTAGCACTCGAGATTCGCCATCGCAGCGCCGGCGTGATACGCCATCGCGTAGCCGTCGCCGGCATTGGTCGGGTTTTCGTAGGTGCCCATCAGATAGCCCAGTGGCAAGGCAAACCCAGGCGTCCCGCTGCGCCGCAGCAAAAATCACCGCTTTCGCCGGGACGACGTAGAAATCCGCAGTGCGGCAGTCGAAACCGAGCACGCCGCAGACCCGCCCTTGGGCATCGGTCAAGAGCCGCGTGGCGACAATGCGGTTGGTGAGCGCAATCCGCGCACGCTTGAGCTGGCGGTAGAGCACCTTCTTGATGTCGTGGCCGTCGGTAAATTCCCAAGCACGTATGAGCCGATGTGGTGGACTTTCTTGACCGCGTAGTCACCGGTGCCGTCCTTCTCGAACTTCACGCCCCAGCGGTCGAGCTGCTCGATCGTCGTGAAGCTGTGCTTTGCGTACGCATAGACCGCTTCCTGATCGACAATGCCGTCGTTGGCAACGGTGATTTCCCGCGTGTACTGTTCGGGCGTCGCGTGGCCCGGAATCACTGCGTTGTTCAGTCCGTCCATGCCCGATCCATATTTACGTTGTTCCACGTTGGCCT
>CAWKIY010000145.1:0-9600 GCA_963849245.1 candidate division FCPU426 bacterium
GTCCGGATAAAAACGGCGTTGTTCCCGGATGGCGTCCACGCCTTCCAGTTTCAAGTTCTCCACCGCTTCGGAGCGCTCATAAGGAACCTGCCGGGCCAGCCACACAAATTGTTTGCCGTTGGAAAGTTTGGAAAGAAGCGTGCCGTAGGATTCTCCCAACGCCCTTGAGAGAACGGCCGCCGCGTGAGCCTTGTCCTCAATTTGGTTCGGGTGGGCGCTCACATTGAACAAGCCGATGTTCATGGCCAGCAAAGCCCCGGACGGTCATCGATCATCCCCCGGGAGGCGTTCGTTTCTTTCTGGGTATATTGCTGGCGGAAAGCCAATTGCTGGAATTGCCCGTGCTTGAAAACCTGAAGGTAAACCAAGCGGCCTTCCACGCAGAGGCAGGCGATCAAAATAATGGTTTCCAAAAGCAGAAGCCGCTTTTGCATTTGGGTGAAGTTTCGGATGGAGCTCATGGCTTCTCCGTTTTCTTCATGGCGTTGGTCCAAAAAGAAAACCACTTCGGATAGAGTGAAAAATCGTCGTTTAGAATGACCACTTGATCCGTGCGGGGCGTCTCCATCCCCAGCTGTTCCCGGGCGACTTTTTCCACCCGGGAGAGGCTGTTCACGTCGTACATTTTGTATTTGAGGTAGTAATATTCGTTGGTCAGTTGTTGTTTTTGCCCTTGAGGCTTTGAACCTCATAGCTGAGCTTCACCACCTGCATGTGCTGCCAAACATAAAAGAACAAGAAGAGGCTCAGGATCAAAACGCCCCAGAGGGTTCCCTTGAAATCCCGCTTGCTGGACCGCCTTGGCCAGGTTGCCCCGCCAAAAGAGTCCCGCGTCGAAGGCCTGATTGGCCGTCTCGAAGAATTGTTCTCTCATGGAGGCGGCGTCGTTATTTTTCAAGCGGCCCCTCCCGCCGGAAGTTTCTCGATCAGACCGAAGCTTGGCGCTGCGGGCACGGGGGTTCATCTGCAATCTCCGCATCGGAGGCGGTAATGGGTTTACTATTGAGGAGTTTCAGGGAGGCTTTATGGCCGCAAACGCATTGAGGAATGTGAGGAGGGCAGATACAGTCCACGCTTTCGGATTTGAAGAACTGTTTCACGATGCGGTCTTCTAAGGAATGAAAGGTAATGACCGCCATGCGGCCGCCGGGTTTCAAAACTCCCAGACCGACTTTAAGGGCTTTTTCTAGCACTTTGAGTTCACGGTTGACTTCAATGCGGATGGCCTGGAAAAGGCGGGTGGCCGGGTGCCTTTGGGGCTCCCCATAACGCTTGGGTTTGCCGCAGATGCGCTTGGCGATATCCGGCCAATTCAAAGGTGGTTTCGAAGTGTTTTTGTTCGCGGGCCTTCACGATAGCGCGGGCCAGAGCCCGGGCCTTGGGTTCTTCGCCGTATTCAAAGATGACTTTGGAGAGTTCTTCTTCGCGGTAGGTATTCACCACGAAAGCGGCGGTATGGCCGCTGGCGGTGTCCATGCGCATGTCCAGAGGGCCGTCCTGTTGAAAGGAGAAGCCCCGGTCCGCGTTATCAAGTTGTAAAGAGGATACGCCAATATCCATCAACACGCTGTCAACCTCGTCTATTGAAAGGTCTTTCAGCACCCACAGGAGGTCGGCGAAGTTAGCCTTGAACAGAGAGACCCGAGGGTCTTTCTTGAGTGCTAGGCCAGCGTGTTGAAGGGCATCGACATCCTGATCTACACCAATCAAACGGCCGTTCGGAATACGGGTTCAACAAGCTCCTTCGAGTGGCCGCCCATCCCGACCGTTAGATCCAGCACCATCCCGTTGGGCGGGAGGGGACAACCATCCACCGTCTTCTTTTAAAAGAACCGGCAGATGAACGGAATCAGCATTCAAAGCGGGCGACGGCTTCCTCTTCGCTCGATCGCCATGTCGAAGTGGGAAAAAGCACCCACTAACTTGAAGAGATTCGCGACATAAGGAATAAGACCCACCAACTTGATATCGCCGCCCAGGGCCCGAAAGCGTTGGTTTCGTTCGGCCAACTTCGAAATGGCGTTGAGAGAAACATGGTTGACTTGCCGGAAGTTCAAAACCACTTTCGTTCTGGTTTTCCAAAACCATGTCCGTCATAGTGACGTAGTAGCGCGTCCATCTCCGTCAAAGCTGATATCACCCGCAAGGCGGAGAACAGTGACGGTTTCGGTGTCATTCGATCTTAAAGCGACGGCCATTTTTCACCCCCGGAGCTTTGAGTTAGAAGTGAGGAGTGCGAAGTTAAACTCCCAATTGCTCACTTTTAACTTTTCTAAGCAATCGCCGGCATCCTGCCGGTTTTTTCCATCATCACATTCACGCTGGGATAGATCTCAAATACCTGATCGACTCCCATCGCCCTAAACAGATGCATGAGGCGGCTGTTAAGCCCCACGATCTGAAGGTCCCCCCTCTTGAAGCGGATGTGGTTCCAATGATTCACCAAGGTCCCCAAACCATTGGCGGTCATGTACGAAACGCTCGTCAAATCCAGAACCACATGCAAAAACCCTTTTTTCATCAACGTCTCGATCGCGGCGCTGATCTTCTCTAAATCATCCTCACTCACGTCGCCGTTCACCGTAACCAGGGAAAATTTCTCTTTGATTTCGACGCCGACTTCCATGTTCGACCTCCCGGTTTACAGCGTTAACGACTGAATGCCTTTATCCGACAGCTTCTGGCCCAAGAGCTCCAGCGACTGAGACGTCTGGGCGTGATAGTTTTCGTACTTCTGTTTGTCCCAAATCTCGATGCGGTGAAGCATCCCGACGATGACCACGTTTTTTCCCAGTCCCGCTTCTTTGCGCAGGACCGGCGAGATCACGATACGTCCCTGCTGGTCCACATCCACTTCGTCGGTGGCTTTTAAAACCGTCCGGACGAACTGGCGGACTTCGGAGTTGAGTGTGTCGAGCGAAGAGAGCTTCTCTTCAATTTTTTTCCAGGCATCCATGGGGTAGAGGAAGAGGCATTGATCGAATCCCAGAGTCAGCACCAGCGGCGTTTCGTGGCTGTCTTTAATCTGTTCGCGAAAACGAACCGGAATACTCATCCGGCCCTTGTCATCGACAGAGTTGTGAAAGATCCCTCGAAACACGTTGAAACTCCTATTTCATGAGAATGGGAAAACCTTGAAAAATAAGGGCTTTTTAGACCATTTCCCCACTTTTCTCCACTATTCCCCACTTGGCGCCATTATGTGGGGAAATCTAGGAACCGTCAAGCGGTTTCTCATGTTTTCTTATGTAAATTAAGGGGTATCCGAGTGGTTTGAAGTGGACCCCGACAGGTAAAAGAGGGTTAAACCCCCTCAAAGCCCTATCCAAAGAGCCTCAAAAAGGCTAAAAAGGGCCTCAAATAAAGCTTTTCAGGAGCCTTGTATGACCAAGTGGGGATTCCGGTTGGGTGTCTTTTTAGCGGTTTTAGCCGTCTGGGCCGGTGTTCATGCGGAAGACGCGGCAGACGTCAAAAAGATTAACCACATTTTTATCATCTACGAAGAGAACTGGAGCTTCGATGGGCTCTATGGAAATTTCAAAGGCGCTAACGGAATCGCGAACGCGGGCGACGCGGTGAAACAGAAAAAATTAGACGGAACTCTGATGGACATCTTGCCCACGCCTTACACGGACACTTATAAAAAAGTCGTCGATACCCGTTTCCCCAATCCCCTTCCCGTCGCGCCTTACGATTTATCGCAATACGTGAAGCGCAACGAAAAAACCGGCGATCTGCTCCACGAATTTTATACGGAGCAGAAACAAATCGACGGCGGCAAGATGGATCTGTTCGCCGCCTACAGCGATAACGGTGGGCTGGTGATGAGCTATTTCGACGCCAGCGATTTGCCGGTGGGTAAATTAGCGAAGCAATACACCCTCTGCGATAATTATTTCCATGGAGCCTTTGGCGGTTCTTTTCTCAATCACATGTTTCTCATCGCCGCCGCTCCCCCGACCTGGCCCAAGGCACCACCCGCCTACCGAATCACTTTCAAAAGCAACGGCCTTTATAACGGCGGCTGTGTCACGCCTGAGAACGTGGGTGACTATGTGGTTGACACCGCTTTCTCCGTTAACTTTCCCAATCCCGTCAACGGCGGCAAAATTATCCCTCCCCAAAACTTCAGCACCATCGGGGACCGCCTCAACGATAAGAAAATCAAATGGGCTTGGTACGCCGGCGGATTCGACAACGCCTTAAAAGGCCACCCGGATGAGGAATTTCAATTTCATCATCAACCTTTCATGTATTTTTCCAAATACGCGAAGTCTAATCCTCCCAACACCTTAACGGATTTGGGCAAGACCTGTTTAAAGGACGAGGATGAGTTTTATAAAGACTTGAAGGACATGGACGAGAAGAACTTCCCGAAAGTCTGCTGGATTAAAAACATCGGCGCCGATAACGAACATCCCGGCTATGCCAGTGTGGTCGACGGACAAAACCAAGTGGATGAATTAGTAAAGCGCATTCAAGAAAGCAAATACTGGAACGATTGCGTGATTATTATCACCTACGACGAGCACGGCGGCCGTTGGGACCACGTCGCCCCTCCCACCACAAGACAATGGGACGGCAAAACCGACTGGATGGGCCCCGGAACCAGGGTTCCTTTAATTATTGTTTCCCCCTTTGCCAAAAAACAAAACATTGACTCCACCCCCTACGACACGATGTCCTTGCTGAAATTCATCGAAAACCGTTGGGATTTAAAGCCTTTGAACGAGAGGGATAAGAACGCCACCAACATTTTGAATGCCTTCGACTTCAGCCAAAACAACTAAGTCCTTAAACAACAAAACCCGCACGGACATTAGATTCCTTGCGGGTTTTGTTGTTTAATAAAGCGACTCAATAAAAACATATCATCAAAAATGTCAATAAATGGAGATTTTAATATGGAACCAATAATAAGCAGTGAACCTTACAAAGGTTTTCTTAGCCAATATCAAAACACCCGAACGAAAGAGCTTTACGGGGGCGAGTTATTATCTCTTGCAAAATATCTGAAAAAAAACAAAACGGGAGTTTTAGAAGTTACGAAACAAGATCTTCTTGATTATTTTAATACACAAAAAAAGCTTAGTGGTGGATCGATAAATTTAAGAATAACTTGTTATCAAAATTTTTTCAGTTGGATGAAAAAAGAAAAATTCATCTCGGAAGATCCTTCTAATATTTTGGATCAGTTGAGAATGAAGGTATCCGACCGAGAAATCAGAGGACTTAATGAAGAGCAACGAAAGAAATTGTTAGATAACCTTAAATTCGAAGGTAGGATCGAAAGTGAAATCAGCCTAACTGTTTTAATAGGCTTGTATACGGGTTTGGATGCGGGGGAAATACTTAAACTAAAGTGGAAAGATTTTATACTTGAAGTCCCTGAAAAAGCTAAAGTAAAAGTTACATTTAAAAAAGAACAAATTTATTTACCAATAACAAAATACATAGTTGAAAAATTAAACGAATATAAAACTAATTTTCCAACTCCACAAACGAAAGAATTTATACTGAGTTCAGGAAAAACTAAGGTCATACGCAGCATTTTGAATAAACGTTATAAAGAAATTAACCGTTGGGTTGACTTGGGACCAGATATCAAAATCAGTAACAAGCTAATACAAGATACCCATTTGTGTTGGCTGTTAGAACGCAACGTGCCAATTAAATTGTTTAAAAATTTATCTCTTCGCTCCGATTACAAAAACATATTTAACTTAATAGAAGCGGAGGAAGAAGAACAGGAAGTGGAAAAATTTTATAAAAAAGTATTTGAATAAATAATACGTTTTAAAAACTAACCTTGTTTTATTCGGTCGGAATACTTTTTTCTCAACTCACCTAATTTCGATCTAAATAACTATTCTCGGTAACAACTACTTAGTTAAAACCCGTCCAACTGCATCCTTCCACCCACTCCACAAATACTTTCGCACTGTTTCTTTCATCTTCGGACTAAAAACCCTATCCACCCGACGGATCTTTTGAATCTGGGCGCTGTTCTTCCAAATCCCTACCTGCAATCCCGCCAGGAAAGCGGCGCCCATGGCGGTGGTTTCCACCACTTTGGGGCGGTTGATCTTCACGTTTAGCATGTCGGCTTGGAATTGCATTAGGAGGTTGTTCTTGCAGGCTCCGCCATCCACCCGCAGTTCCTTCAGCTTCATGTGGGAATCCTTCAACATGGCGTCCACCAGGTCTTTGGTTTGATAGGCCAACGATTCCAAAGTGGCCCGAACCACATGGGCGCGGTTGGTACCGCGGGTGAGGCCTACCAAGGCTCCCCGGGCATGGCCATCCCAATAGGGAGCGCCTAAACCTACGAAGGCCGGGACCAGATAAACCCCGCCCGTATCGGGCACTTTCGCGGCGATGGCTTCGGACTCGGGCGAGGTCTTAATCAACCCGATCCCGTCTCGAATCCATTGAACCGCTGCGCCGCCGATAAAGACTGATCCTTCCAGGGCGTAGACTGGCTGGCCTTTGCCGTCGCAGGCTAAGGTCGTTAAAAGCTTGTTCTTGGAAGTGACGTGTTTCTTGCCCACATTCAAAAGCAGGAAACAGCCGGTACCGTAGGTGTTTTTCAAAGTACCGGGTTCATGACAACCCTGTCCGAAGAGGGCCGCTTGTTGGTCGCCCGCGATACCTGTAATGGGAATACCTGCTCCCAAGTAGCTTTTGGAGGAGGTCACGCCAAAGTCACTGGCGGAAGCTTGCACCTTGGGCAAAAGGGATTCGGGAACATGCAGGACTTTTAAAAGTGACGGGTCCCACTTCTTAGTGCGAATGTTAAAGAGCAAAGTGCGGGAAGCGTTGGAGTAGTCGGTGGCGTGGGATTTGCCACCGGTGAGGTTCCACAAGAGCCAAGTATCAATTGTTCCTAAAGCTAATTCGCCCTTGGCCGCTTTTTTCGCGGCGCCGGGTATGTTCTGCAACAGCCATTCCACCTTCGTGCCGGAAAAATAAGCGTCGAGCACTAAACCCGTCTTGTTCAGGAACAACTTTTCTTTGCCTTGGCGCTTCAACTCATCACAGCGGTGGGCGGTGCGGCGGCATTGCCAGACGATGGCGTGGTGAATGGGCTTCCCGGTCTTGCGGTCCCAAATAACCGTCGTTTCCCGTTGGTTGGTAATGCCGATGGCGGCAACTTGATGGGGCTTTACCCCCGCGTTCTTCAAAGCTTTTTTGCCGGTGGCTTCCACGGTGCGCCAAATCTCGTTGGCGTCATGCTCCACCCAGCCGGGCTTGGGGAAATATTGGGTGAATTCCTGGTAAGCGCTTCCCACTACCTTGCCGGCGGCGTCAAAAAGATAAGTCCGGGTGCCCGTAGTGCCTTGGTCGATCGCTAGAATGAGCTTAGACATACCGGCTCCTTTAATTCCCAAAAAGGTTTTCAATGAAAGTAGAACGGTCTACTTTGAGATGATCTGAAATATCGGAAAGAATGGCGGAAAGAGTACCGGTTCGAAGGGAGTCATGATCAGGGATAGTGATGTGATGCTGGCCGTTTTGAAGGGTGGTTAGGCGCATATGGCTTCCCGCTTGGCGGGTAACTTCATAGCATAAGCTTTTAGCTTCTTAGCAAGGTCTTTTCCCGACAGATCTCGGGGAAGCCTCATACAGTAAGGGTTTCCTCATGGACAAAGTGAAGCCGAACAACTTTGGGGCGTTTATCTTCATCAAAATGGCATTTCACCGCGTCCCGCACCATTTCATGCAATTGGTCGAGATTATCGGCCTCGGTAAAAATAGATTCACCCAAGGCCCGGGCCGTGTAACCGCCCTCTAAGGAATCTTCCACCATAAAAATAATTTCGTTCATAAACAGCCTCCGAAAAGCATTATAACAAAGCGGCCCATCAAAAAAGAGGGGTAAATAAGTCGAATTCTTGTCTTTTCACCAGGTCCGGACATCGTGAATATCCAACGGACGATTTGATATGAGAATCATGTCTTCCCCATACTTCACCGGGTACCACTCACCGATGGTTTTTTGAATCTCCGGCAAGTCGCCCTTGTGTGCCACGCACAAAACCAAAGAGGAGGATTTGAAAATGCCGTTCACATCGCCAACGGTTTGATAGAGCGGTTCAGCGGTGTGATCCGAATAAAAAAGAAGCGCGTTATTGAGGCCGTAATATTCCTCCCGAAAAGCGATGACCTTGTCGCCTTCGTCCGCGAAGTGTTTAACATAGGGCGCGATGATCCTCACATCCCTTTCCCGGTCTTTATCCAGCGGAAAGGGTAAGGCATTCACTAAAACCACCACGACGGCCCCCATCACCATCAAGGCCTTGGTAAACTTCTCTTTCGAGGCTTCTTTTAGTGAATACTCCAGGGCGTAGGCCGAAATCAGGGCCAGGGCCGGAAAAACCGGCATGATGTACCAAAGCACCCGGGCCTTCATGAGGCTCATAATGCCGAGAATAACGAAAAACCAGACCAGGATAAAAAGAACGTTTTCGTTCTTCCAGCGTTTAGCCTTAAACATCAAAACCATCCCTAAAACCGCCAAAGGCAGCCAGGGCCAGTAATAAGTCGCCAAATCCACCAGAAATCCCAAATGACGGTACCAGAGTTCGGGAGTGCCTTGAAAACCCCTTTGAAAAATAAGCCAGCCGAAGTGGGCGCTTAAAAACTGACTTCCAAAGGCCTCGGTTTCTACCAAGTACCAACTACACCCCACTCCCAGCGCTAACAGACACCCCAAAACAAAATAGACATTCGCGATTTTCTTCCATTGGGACGCCAGTACGATAAAAACGCCTGAAATCACCAGGGGAAAAATTCCCAAAACACTCTTCACCAAGATCCCCAAACCGATACAAAGGCCCCATAACAGAAAATAGCGCTTGTCTTTTCGTAGTCCCAAAAGCAGGCAGAACAAAGCGGAAACCACAAAGAAGGTCAGGGTCACATCCACCATGGCGTGGCGGGCGTATTTGAGGAAAGGATAAGTGGTCGCCAGGATGAAAGCGGCCGTAAAACCCACCCAGCGGTTGAAAAGAAATTTTCCAAAGAAATAAATCAACACCACATTGAAAAGGCCCATCAGGGCCGAGGGAAACTTCGCGGCGTATTCATTGATCCCAAAAATCTTGTAAGACAAAGCCGCGAGCCACATATAAAGGGGCGGATTTTCAAAGGCCGGAAAGTGGTTAAAGGTCAAAGTCCAGAGTTGGCCGCTTTGAAGGACTTCCTTCGCCTTCTCGGCGTAAAAGCAATCGTCGAAATTGGCCATGCCGTTCAAACCCAGCTTGGCGAAAAAAACCGTCAGCGAAAAAAAGACCAAAAGACCCAACTGCGCCTTTTCACTCGACGCCCAGGAGGGCGCAGGGGTCTTTTTCATCAGCTCTTGGAATCAAAAGTGAAAAGTTTTGACTTGAACCCCATCTTCGCCAAACGAAACTGCAGGGCCGTCCAAAGACAGCCCAAACCATAAGTACTGCTCCTCATAAAATTAATGGAAGAAGCGTCATCAAAGTATTTCGCCGGGCATGTGATCTCAGCGATTTTGAACCCCAGGTAATGGATCTGCGAAAGCATTTCATTGTCGAAAACGAAATCGTCGGAGTTATTGTCCAGATGAAGGGT
>CAWKIY010000146.1:0-28850 GCA_963849245.1 candidate division FCPU426 bacterium
ATGGCGGGATTCCCCATCGCCCTTTTTTTCGACATTGACCAGGAACGCTCTTAAACTCCGGGCGTCTCCGTATTGGCGTCTGACGCAGGGGTCAGCGTATCGCCGCCATATCCCTTCCGGGCCTGACCGGTAAACCCCAATGGAGCGGCACGCCGATCACATGAGTAGTCTTCCCGTCGACCGTCAGGGGGCGGATGCGCTTGGTCGCATAGGCCTTGCAGACATCAAGCCGCGCTTCGAGGACACCCGCACCCAGCCCCCTTGCGCAATGCCCTTTTCCGGCCAGGACTTCGCCGA
The DNA here is from genome assembly GCA_963849245.1 of candidate division FCPU426 bacterium. Classification (GTDB taxonomy): domain Bacteria; phylum Oederibacteriota; class Muellerivitia; order Muellerivitales; family Muellerivitaceae; genus CAWKIY01. The sequence continues at coordinate 298 of CAWKIY010000146.1, forward strand.
TCTCGATGAATTCCTGCGGCTGCAGGATCGCGTTGATCAGCGCGTGCTTGGTCCAGAAATGGAAATGCTCGGTTAGCCGATAGGTGGTGGCGACATAGGGGAAATCCGACGCCGTGCCGAACACCGCCAGGTCGTCGGCGAACACCCGCGCTGCCGGATTGGAGCGAACCTTCGGATGCAGGACGTTTTCCGACGGCAACTCGAACGGCTCATAGTGTTCGGGGAACGGCCCTTCCGCCATCAGGTCGCGGGCGAACAGGCGCCGAGGCCCTCGGCGTTCATGATGAACGGACCGACCGCAGTCGGACGGCTTGATGGTCGGCGTATAGTCGGGCACATCGATGCCGATCCACCGGCTGCCGTTCCACTCGATGACCGGCTTCTTCGGATTCCAGGGCTTTCCGGCCGGGTCGGCGCTGGCGCGATTGTAGAGAATTCGCCGGTTGGCCGGCCATGCCCAGGCCCAGTTCGGCGCGATGCCCTGCTCGCGCGGATCGGTGGCGTCGCGCCGCGCCATCTGGTTGCCCTTCTCGGTGAAGCAGCCCGAGAAGATCCAGCAGCCCGATGCGGTGGTGCCATCGTCGCGCAACTGCGCAAAGCCGTCGAGCAACTGTCCGGCATGCACCGTGACCGCGCCGGTGGCGTCCTTAAGGTCGACCAGCGCGCGGCCGTTCATGTCCTTTGCCAGTTCTTCCGGATCCGGATCGGTCGGATCGGTGTAGTTCCAGGTCAGGTTCAGGATCGGATCGGGAAATGCGCCGCCCTCCTTGCGGTACATCTCGCGCATCCGGTGGAAAATGCCGCGACATGATCCAGATATCGGACTGGGCCTCGCCCGGCGCGTCGGCCGCCTTCCAGTGCCATTGCAGCCAGCGCGCCGAATTGACCAGCGAGCCGTTCTCCTCGGCGAAGCAGGTCGTCGGCAGTTGGAAGACTTCGGTCTGGATGCTCGCCGGGTCGGATGGATTTTGCGGACCGAAATCCTCCCAGAACCGCGAGGTCTCGGTATCCAGCGGGTCCATCGTGACGAGGAATTTCAGCTTGCTCAGGCCTTCGGATCTTGCCCCTGTCCGGGAAAGCCTGCAGCGGATTGAAGCCCTGGCAGATGTAGCCGTTCATCTCGCCGTTCGCCATCATCTCGAAGGCTCTGATGATGTCGTAAGCGGAATATCGAGCTTCGGCAGCCAGTCATAGGCCCAGTCATTGTCGGCGCGCGCGGCGTCGCCGTAGATCGCCTTCTGGAAGCTGACGAAGAACTTGCGGTAGTTCTGATAGTAGCTGATCTGGCCCGGACGCAGCGGCTTGAACTGCCGCGTCTTCATGTAGTCGTCGAACGTCTTCTCGCGTGTCGACCGGCAGATTGAGATAGCCGGGCATCTGGTTCGACAGCAGTCCGACGTCGGTCAGCCCCTGAATGTTCGAATGGCCGCGCAGGGCATTCATGCCGCCACGAATTTTTTATCGTTCAACGGGAAAGAGACCAATTATTACGGGAAAAGATGTCCACCCTTTATAACGTCATGCTGACCGACCGCATTTTAAGCTTAGGTGTACTGGCTACCGGTTTGAGCCATCATATCCGTAATTCCATGGTGGCTGTTAAAACCTTTTTAGACTTAGCCCCGAAAAAATTGAAAGACGAAAATTTGGATCTGGAGCAGTTACGAAACCCCGATTTTTGGAAGGATTATTATCAGAAGGTCCAATCTCAAATGGACAAAGTTGTTTTTCTTTTAAGCGACTTATGGGAATCCACTGAAAAACCAGCGGGCGATTTTCCCGATAAGATTCAGCTTAAAAAAGTGGTGGAAGACGCTATGGGTCAAGCCAAAGGGGATCTTGAGAAGAAAAAAATTAGTGTGGAAAATAAAATTCCAGAAACTCTTCCTGACTTAAAAGTGGATTTGAAAAAATTTCAGCGCCTTTTCGAGCTTTTGTTAAAAGAGGAAGCGGCTTCCTTGCCCCAGGAGGGAAAGGTTCAATTTACGGCTCGAACGGTTGGGCCGAAAGAGGGTCCGCAGGAAATCCAGATCGAAATGGAAGATAACGGTCCTGGTTTATCCCAGGAAGGTTTGCGTTCTGTTTTTGATCCTTTTTTTGTGCGCAGCGGCAATCCGCAAGAGTACGGAATTTATCTCATGACTTGTTTCTTTATTATTTATCACCACGGAGGAAGAATTTCGGCGCAAAGTTTAAATGGTAAAGGAAATGTTTTTACCTTAACTTTTCCTTTAAGTCCGACGGCCCGAAGCCTTTCCGCGGAAGAAAAAGATTTTATCAGCAAAGTTTTAGTGAACGAAACGATGTGGGAAAAATTATTGACGGAAAGTTAAGAATTTAAAATTTAGATAAGACAAATAATCAATTATTGGGGTTTGAATTTATCCAAAATAAAAACCGCCGGGGAAAGCGTCTCGGGACGTCTTTCTCCCCAGCGGTCCCACCCTTAAGAAGATAACGTTTCAGATCTTTCATGGATAATTTTCTCTAAAGCTTCCTGAAGGGTTGGATTTTTTTCTTCCATCAGCGTTTCTAAGAAGTGCCAAGCTTCCGGGTTATTCACCTGGGTTAGCGCTTGGATCGCTTCCAACCTCACCGGTAATGAGAAGTTTTTTCCCCTCAAGAGAGGTTTTTTACGGGCGATGTCCTGAAGAAACGGGAGAGCTTCCACTTGCCCAAGTCTTCCTAGAGATTGGCAGACGGCAATTAAGAATGTGTCGTTATTCTCAAAACGGGTTTCCCGGATTTTAGCAGCTTTCATTAAGACCGGTAAACCAGCGGTATAACGAATTTTCCCAATGACCAGCGCGGCCATAGAAGCGATTTCCTCAGAATCATCAAAGACTGCTAGCCTTAAAGCGGGCCCGCCGGCCGGCTCATTAATTTCCTCAATCAAACCAATCAGGTTTAGTTTTAACTCCCGGTTTCCTTTGGAGACCCAGGAAGAAAGCTGCAGAGATAATCCCGGATCCATTCCACAAGCTCTTAAAACCGGGATCATCATACGAACGTCATTTTCTTCCTGCAGGTCCGCCAGCCATTCGCCCAAGGCGGAACGGATAGGCTCCTTAATTTCATTGAATAACTTAAAGAACTCGGGTTTTTCCGTTGAAGGGGCCAAAAAGTAATCTTCCAACAAGAGAGGAGCGGCCATTTCTCCTAAAAGGGGAAAGTGATTCAATTGTCCCGCCTTATGCGCGCAGTAAACGAAACGGCGGATAAGTTCGGGGGTGAAATGTTCAAAGAGCCAATATCGAGCAATATGAGAACGCTCAGGAAAAGCAGCCACATCTTCATCCGCGTGAAAATGCAAAGTGGATAATAAAGTTAACGCCGGCTGGTCTTTTTCCAATTCCATGGCGGGTTCCATTAAATCCCAGGCTAAGAGTAAGGCGGATTGGTAGATGCCGGGATAGGTTTCATTGGCAAGCAGCGAATTCAATTGATCCAGAACTTTTTCCAAAAGCTCGGGATTTCTTACCCAAGGCCGGGCATCCATTAAATGATTCAAGGATAATTGCCGTTCCAAGCCGTCGCCGTTTAAGCCTTCGGCTAAAGCAGTTACCGTTTTTTCCACGAGTTCGTGTTCCCCGTTCGCGCCCCAATAGGCTAGGCAATCATTTACGAGACCTTCGGTAGAAGGATCGAATAAAACAGAAGTCCAATTATTACGAATCGCCGTTTCCAAAAGAGGATACATGGAAATAATCGCGTCACCCTCCAGAAGCTCGCCTTGCGGTGTTTTAAACCAAGCGTAAATATTTTTGAAGGCCGGTGAGGATTTTTGCATCCGATCCAAAAGCCGATCGAAAAGCTTATCGAACGATTGTAAAAGATTCGCCACTTCGGGAGTTTCCTCCAACGCTTTGCGCTGGAGCTGTGAAAATTGCCAAGCTTCGGCTATAAAACTCAGAAGAGCCTTGTTCGTTTCATCAGCGGAACTGTCTCGATTGTCCGCGGCTGAAGTCGTTACTTGAAGAATGGAAGCTTCCGCAGGGATTTCCAATTCTTTTAATGAAAGAGGTTCAACGGCTGTTGTTTCCATAGGTATTTCACTCATGATTTGCGCCAATTTTTCAGCGGGTTCTTCCGGAACCGGAATTTCAGCGATGACCGGAGCTTCAACCGCTTCCGGTTTCGTTACTTCGACATCCGCGGAAATGAAACGAATATAAGATGAAATCGGGCTGTTTTCCGATCCGCTTTTTTGTTCCACAATGGGAAAAGTAATTTGTTGAAGCCAAATGGTTAACTCGGCGGCAGGCAGACCCTTATGTATTTCCACGCCTTGAATATTTTTATCCTGAAATATTTTTAAAAGGTCCCCTAATTCGGAAAGCACACAGTCATTCGCGTAAAGTTCCCCCTCCTTTACGTAAAGAACGAGCGGACTCACCAATTGCAAAATCTTTTGTAAATCCTTGTGAAGTTTTTGGACCGCCTGTACGACAAAAGGACTATCGGCGGAATAGAACGAGACATAACTTAACGCCGCGCGAAAATCACGGACTAATTGGACAAGAAAAATTTTTTGGAATTCGGGAATAGAAACCACTTGAGCGTTGGTCATAGTTCTCCTCCGGGGGATTGGATTCGAACCGTATTTCAAGCGGTCATTCAGTTATAAAAAGCGCTTTTTTCTTCAATTCGAAATTAACACTCTCGACTCTCAAAAAAAAGCTGAAACATGAAGAAATAAGGAAAGTCGTTTTCCTAATTGATGATGCAAATTTTTTGTTTATTTATAATTTTCTAAGAAATTTATTTGTTTTTTAACTTTTTCAAGGTCCAAGGCTAAAATTGGAATTTGGCGCTGAGTAAAGTGATTTATTATTGAAAATTTTACCGTTTAACCGGGTTGAACCGTTCTTTCAGTGGGTTTTACTTGATTTCTGCGCCTCTCTGAACGAAATTAGAGGTAAGAGACGGCCCAACCTTGGCCCTAATTTTGATTTAAAAAAGCAGTGCTGATGCCGGAAAAAAGGAGAAAGAAATGATTAAAAAACCAGTTGTTCTAGCTTTGGCGCTTTTGATGACAGGTGGATTGCTTTATGGCTGCGGAAGCAGCAAGCGGGTGGAAAGCACGGAAGTTCCGAAACAGGCTCCGAGCAATGAACCAGCTGTGACGGAAAAGGCCAAACCGGTTTCCTCTGATGAATACACCGTAGCGGCTCACGACACCCTTTGGGGTATCGCGGGAAAGTCCGTCGCTTACAGCGATTCCTTTGAATGGCCCCTTATTTTTAAGGCAAATCGGGACCAAATTAAGGATCCGGATTTGATCTATCCGAAGCAGAGCTTTCAGATTCAAAAAGGCTTGTCGGATGACGAGATGGCACACGCTAAGAAGCTGGCTCAAGACACACCCAAATATGTGCCCCATACCCAGCCCCGTCAGACGCTTCCAGTCGATTATTTCTGATTTCGCTTTTTTAAAGCCCGTTCCCGCAAGGGGGCGGGCTTTTTTGTTTTAGGGGCAGGCAAATTAAACGAAGCCAAAATGAGATGATTTTAAACTTTCAGGAGTGATGGGTGACCCGACAATTTCATTCTTTCTTTTATCGGATCTCTTTTTGCTGTTTCGTCTTTTTTTATCTTTTTTTAAGCATTGAGAAGCTTTGCGCCGCCACTGAAATTTATCTTAGCTTTCAAAATTCAGAAGGCCAAAAGGTTCAACTATCCAAAGCGGAATTACTTCTCGCGGCATGGAATTACACAGGAAGGATTCCCCTAAGCATTACGGATGACAAGTTAGATCTCTTTTTGGACAGTGACTGGCTGAAAAAAAATTGGCTGGATCAGGAAAAACACTTTAAGGACTTGGAGAAGGTTTATTTATATTTGCAGGCTCCAGGATACGCGCCGGTTTGTTCCGTTCCGATTCCCTGGATGGGCTCGACTTCAAATGATCAGGAAAAGGGTGTTCTCATTCTTTTTCCCGGCGGGAAACCTCTACCGATGATGAAACATCAATTAGCGGAGTTAAAAGTTACTTTTCATAGACCTCGGTCCAAATTCCTGAGGTTCATCGATACAGAAGGAAAACCTTTAGAGGGAGTTCGGGTTCGAAGTTTTATGTTTTGGTCCAATTCGAATCCGGGCGGCTGGCTGGAAGGCGCGGAATCTTTGGCGGATGGAAACAGCGATTCCCGCGGAAAGATACAAGTTCCAGATGGGGATTTTGTGCACGCTTTTTTAATTAAACGGGAAGGATACGTTTTAAAAGAATCCGATCAAAATTCAAAAGATTCTTCTTTAATCATCCGGGCTTTAAAGAGCAAGGACACCACTATTATTTTGAAACCGAATGTGGTTTTAAATGGAGACTTGGGAAAGTCATTTTAACTTAAGCGGAGATTAACTCGTCGTAAGAGCGAATTTTCGCGATGACTTCCTCAATCAAATAATCGGGCGTTGAGGCGCCTGCTGTAATACCGACTTTACTTTTTCCCTCAAACCATTTGGATTCCAATTCTTGGGCTGTTTCCACATGGTAAGTGTCCTTCGGCAGATTCATTTTGCAGGTATCGGCCAATTTATGCGTGTTACTGGAATTACGGCCACCAATCACAATCATGATCTCCATTTGTTTTGAAAGGGCGGCGGCGGCGGTTTGACGGTCTTTGGTTGGTTTGCAAATGGTGTTAATGGGAATGACTTCCGAACAGCGGGCTTTCAACAAGTTCACATATTTATCGAACTTTTCCATTAGAAGAGTACTTTGACAGACTACACCTACTCGGGCACCTTCTGGAATGTGCGCCATATCTTCAACATGGTATACGATCAATGGGTTTTTCATACGGCTGGCGATGCCTTTGACTTCCACATGATTCGGATCACCAATAATGACAATCTGCAGACCCTGGGCTTCCAATTTATGCCCTTCGTTGTAAATCTTAGTGACCAGCGGGCAGGTGGTATCCACAATTTCCATGCCCTTATCCTTCATTTGGCCGAGCACTTTAATGTCTAATCCATGGGCGGTAATGACGACCCGGTTATCCTCAACCTCTTCTAAAGAATGAACGATTTTCTTATTGAGAGACGCCAACCTGGCGACTTCCTGCGGGTTATGGATAAGCGAGCCAAAAATGAAAGCACGGTCCATGGTTTCAGCCTTTTGAATGGCTTTCTTCACGCCGAAGCAAAAACCGGCGGCATTGGCAATTTGAATTTCGCGAGGCATAGCAATTTCCTTTTAATTAAGGCAACAATCAAGATATATTCCGTCATGGCTTGACCAATAAGCAAACAGGAATTTGATTATATTAATGACCAAACCTGAATTAAACTCTTCTTTCCTCAAAAAGGACTTTCTGTGAGTTTTTCCCTCTATTTGGGGCCTTATCAGCCTTTTCTGGAAGAACAACTGCTCCAAACCTTCCAGGCTTACCGTCAAAAGAATCCTTTTGAGAAAGTCACAGTTCTCGTTCCGAATTTTTTATTGGTGGGGCATTTACGCAAAGTTTTGACGGAAAAGGGCCAGAACCTTTTTAATTTGGAAGTTCACACACTCCGGCATTACATGGAAGCCGCGGCGGAAGAAAAAGCGGTTATGGATAATTTGAAGACCCTGCCGGATGTTCTCGTTCCTCTGGTTTTAAAAGAAGTCTCCCGTTCGGTGCTGGCGAAAAGTTTGGTTTTTGGAGCGGTCAAAGACACTCCGGGCTTTTACCACTCGCTGCGCTCAACCCTGAGCGAGTTAAAAGAAGGACTCCATACCCCTGAGTCGCTGAAGGCCCACGCCGCCCACTTTGCCCGTTTTAAAGAGGAACGATTAGCCCGCAAGCTTAAAGAGTTCTCAGCGCTTTTAATCGCTTACGAAGATTGGAAAAAGAAAGGCCATTGGCTGGACCGTGAAGATATCTACCGCAAAGTTCTTGAAACTCAGGAAAAGGCCGAAGGCTCCGTATGGATTTATGGTTTTTATGACGCTGCGGAACTTCAAAAAAAGGTACTCCGGCATTTAACCCAATCGGCCAACAGCTCTTGGTTTATTCCTTATGAAGAGGGTCATCCGGCTTTTGAGTACGCGAAACCTTTTGTGGACTGGGCCAAAAGTCTCGGCCAGATCCGAGGGGAAACCGTATGGAAACCGGAAGACACGACTCCGATGAAACGTTTACAAAACTCGTTGTTCCAAGAGCGCAAAAAGCCGCAGGATGCCGCCACCGAAAGTTTTGAAACATCCAACTGCAAAATACTCCTTTGTCCGGGCGAGCCCCGGGAGGCGAAGGAAATCGCGCGGCTGGTTCTTCAGGAAGCGGACCGCCGGAACGTGTTTCTTTCGGATTGCGGGATCGTTTTACGGGAACCAGGTAATTACCGTAAAATTATGCCGCCCGCTTTTAAAGCTCAGGAAGTGCCTCTTTCCCGAAGCCTGCCATCGCCGCTTTTAGAAGCGACTGAAAGCAAGGCGCTTTTGCTCCTTCTCGATTGTTTCTTACAGGATTTTCCCCGGGATGGGCTGATGAATCTGCTGTCCTGCCCCAATTTAAAGCCCAAGGGTTTCTCGCTTTCGCCTGAGGAGTGGAATCCCTCTTATTGGGATGTGCTCAGCCGTGAAGCCCGCATTGTGGAAGGGGAAATGGAATGGATCAACCGGCTTACCGCCTGGCGCCGTTCTAAGGAAAGACAGAACGCCGAGGAAGAAGAAGCTTTGCCCGTTACCGAGGAGATCCAAGCGGCGCAGGCGTTTGAAAAAGTTTTAGCTAAATTATTTGAGGAAAAAGCGCGATTCAATAAACTTAAAAAATGGCCAGCCAAAGTGAACGAATTAAAGGGTGTCCTTCAAAGGCTTTTGACGCCTTCGGAGGCACTGAAGCAGGTTATGGGGGTATTAGAGGCCTTTATCCTTTTGAGCGAGTCTTTTACTTTAACCCTGAGTCCCGAGGATTTTCGAAGCCTATTGGCGGCCATGCTGGAGGAAAAACAAAGCCCCGCCCGCCAATTAGAGCCTGGAGGCGCCCAGGTTGTCGATTTGATGCAAGCCCGGGGGGTTTCGTTTGAAGTGGTGGTACTGCCGGGATTAGTTGAAAAATCCGTACCCCGGTTGGTCAGGCAAGATCCTCTTCTTTTGGATGAGGAGCGGAAACTCTTAAACGGCCGAACTACCGAAACTTTTATCGCCTTGAAGCAATTTGGCGCTCTTGAAGAACGGCTTCTTTTTCTTTTAGCTGTTCGTAGCGCGAAAAAAGCGGTGATTCTAACGGCGCCGCACCTGAATCCCTCCTCGGGCTCGCCCCGTACTCCCTCGATTTACCTCTTTGAATCCGCCGAAGCGGTTTTAGGGAAAAGACTCAGCCGTCTGGGAGAAGCCGCGGGGCTGGTAAAAGTGGTTTTAGTCAACGATTGGGTGAAAAAGTATATCGCCGAGTGCGGCGACCCGCTGGAAACCCTTTTAACGGTAGTGCATCAGGCCCGGCAGGGTCAACCGGTTAACGCTTTGGCAGTTGCGCAGCAAAAACCTTTTTATTTTGAAGGCTGTGGTCTTTTAAAAGACCGGCAAGCGAAACCCCTCTTTACCGCTTATGACGGCATTTTGGCCGGGGCTTTAGCTCAAACGGCGCTTCAGAAGAACCACAGCTTAGAAGGGGTTTCCATCTCCGCCTCCCGGTTGGAGACTTTCGCGGCCTGTCCGCTCCGCTATTTTTACCGCTATGTGCTTAATGTGAAGGTTCATCCCGAGCCGGAAAAAGTGTTGCAGCTTCAGGCGTCCGACCGGGGAAACCTGATGCATGACATTTTGGAAAAAACTCTGGAGCAAGGCCTTCGAGAGGGCTGGGTTCCAAAAAAAGATCTGGTTCAAGGGCTGGCAACGCTCGAAAAACAATCGGTCGAAATCTTTAAATGGTTTGAAAAAGAAGGCGTCCCGGGAGCGGAGGGGCTGTGGCAGTGGGAAAAAGAACAAATGAGCGAAGATCTTTCGATCGTTCTTGCGGGGGTTCTCACGGAAGCGGATTGGACGCCCTTTGCTTTCGAAGTGGCTTTTGGGGATGAGGGTCATCCCGTCCATTTCGCCCTGAAAGATGGCAAGACGCTGAAGCTTCAAGGCCGTATGGACCGGGTGGATATTTCCACCGAGGGAAAGTTCTTACGGGTCGTGGATTACAAAACTGGCAGTGCCGCCGGCGTGAAGAATAACAGCGTCAAAGGCGGTACCAAGCTTCAATTGCCTTTTTATCTCTGGGCGTTGAAAAACCTTTATCCCGATAAAAATTCCCGGGAAGCGCTTTATGATTTTATTACCCGCCGCGGTAACTATAAAAAAACGTCCTTTGATTTAACCGAAGCGGGCCCGGTTGAGCCGGTTCTCGATCAGGTTCTTTCAACGGTGGCCCAAGGGGTAGAAGCGGGGCTCTTTCCCGCGGCGGGGAAAGCCTGCGAGCATTGCGATTATCGAAAACTTTGCGGGACCGGTATGGAAAATCGGGGAGAGCGAAAAAAAGAAGACCCGCAAGTTAAACGCTACTATCAGTTGGAGGAACTACCATGATTTCCGACCAACAGGCCCGGGACAATATTGTAACGGACCTTTCCACTTCCCTGGCGGTGGACGCCGGAGCGGGTACGGGAAAGACCACCCTTCTCATTGACCGGCTTATCGCCATTCTTTTACGGGAAGAAATTCCGCTTCCCCGTATCGCGGCCATTACTTTTACGGACAAAGCGGCGGGGGAACTCATTGAACGGCTGCGGGATAAATTGGAAAAAAAGTTTGAGCAGTTATCCGGGCCTGAGGCGCAAGCCCAAGAAAAGCTTATCCGCAAAGCGCTTAAAGATTTGGAACAGGCTTCGGTCTCCACTATCCATTCCTTTTGTTCCTCCATTCTTCGGGAATATCCGGTGGAAGCGGGGGTGGACCCGCAGTTTGTGGTTCTTGACCAGGTTCAAACGGACGCTCTTGAAAACCAAACTTGGGAAACCTGGCTGAAAAAAGTCTTGGCGGACCGGGTGGAATGTCTGATGGCTTTCTTCAAGTTAGGGGCCCATTTCGGCCATGTGGAAGACCTGAAGGGCCACTTACTCAAGAACCGGTCTTTGCTCATCCGTTCTCAAGTCACTCCTATTCCAGATGGACAAGAAACAGCGGCTTTCATCGAAAAAAGCTGGAACCAAATACAGTCCCTGCGTTCCAGCGGTCAAGACGGCGATGGATTAGTGGAAGCCCTCAAAGGATTTGAGAAGGATTTGCAGGCTTGCGCAAGCCTTCAAGGCGAGGCTTTAGCGCTTAAATTGGCCATCTTAGACGTGCCAGCCACCAAAGGGTCCAAGAGCGGCAACCAGAAAAATTGGGATAAAGAAGCTCTGGTCAAGATTCGGGAATCGCTGGTCCATATTAAAGAAACCCAAGAATCTTTCGCCAGCGGGGTTAAAGACTCTGTTCTCCGTTCAGTTTCCAATTGGCTCTGGGATTATTTAGAGACCTACAGCCGGACCAAGGCGGGACAAGGCTTTTTAGACTTTGACGATCTTCTCTCTAAAACCCGTGATTTATTGAAAAACCATGGGGAAGTAAGGGAAGAGCTGAAAAAAAGGTTCGACCGGCTTTTTGTGGATGAATTTCAAGACACCGACCCATTACAGGTTGAGATTGTTTTTTTCCTTTCGGAAAAGAAAATACCAACTGCAAAAGCAGTTGGTACAGCCAAGGCTCGCCATTCGTCTGGTGGGCTCTTGGCAGGTGAATCTGCCGCCAGATTATGGCAAGACGTCAAACTGGAACCGGGTAAATTGTTTCTAGTCGGAGACCCCCAGCAAAGTATTTACCGTTTTCGCCGGGCGGATGTTGAAATTTACAGTGAGGCCAAAGCCAAGCTTTTGGCTTCCGGTGGAAAAGTGGAAAAACTTACGGAAAACTTCCGCACCTTGTCCCCAATTGTGGAATGGGTGAATAAAGGATTTGAGAAATTGTTCGCCACCGGGCCTTTTCCTTATAACATCCAAAACGCCAGCCGTCTTTTTGAGAAAAATCCCCAAATTCTACAGGCTCTTATTGGTCTAGAGATTCCTGAACTACCTGAAGAAGAGCAAAAGGCGGACGCGTTTCGAAAAATAGAAGCCAAGACCGTCGCTTCTTTTATCGACCAAATCGTTAAAGAAAAAATGGAAATTGTGGATCCAAAGTCTTCCAAAGATAATCCACTCCGGCGGCCGGTTCAGGCAGGAGATATTGCCATTCTTTTCCGCGAGCTTTCGAATACGGAAGCGGTCTATGAAGACGCGCTTCGGGGACAGGGCCTTCAATTTCAAATTGTTGGCGGAAAAAAGTTTTATAACCGGCCTGAAATTGTGGTTTTAGAAACACTGCTGTCCTGTTTAGAATCGCCGGCGGATGAGGCGGGTCTGGCGGCACTGCTTCGCAGCTCTCTTTTTGGTTTTACGGACGAGGAATTATTTTTATACCGTGAATCGGGCGGATCTTTTCAGTTTTTAAGGAAGGTCCCTGGGAAAATGGGGGAGGCTTTTGAAAAATTGAGGGAATGGCATTTTAAAACCCGCGATCAGGCGCCCGCGGAGGCGCTTCTTTATCTTTATGACCAAACTAATCTGTTGGCGGTCGCCGCGTCACAGCCCCATGGGGAGCAGCGGGTGGCGAACTTGATGAAAGTCGTGGACCAATGCCGGGACTTAGAATCATCCCAGAATTTTACTTACCGGGCTTTTGTGAAATGGCTTTCCCGCCAAAGGGAAGAAGACGCGATGGAGGGGGAAGCGCCGGGACCGGAAGAGACGGGTAATCAAGTGACTCTCATGACCTTACACAAAGCCAAGGGGTTGGAATTTCCGGTGGTCATTTTGTCGGGAGCGGCGAAAGAAAAACCCAAGCCGTCGAATTTCATTGTGAATCGAGTTCTTAGTGAGGCGCAGTTTAAGACCGGAGAGGCGGGGCTGGAACTTTGGACCAGCGCCTATGAAAAATCCCGGGATGAGGAGCTGGCTCAGGAAACCGCCGAAACTTTACGGCTTCTTTATGTGGGTTGTACCCGCGCCCGTGAAAGTCTGGTTTTACCGCTTTTTTCTCAGGAAAAAGGCGGAGATTTTTTAAAATCGATCACAACACAATTTGATCTCGACGCGTTAAGCCGAACCTCGGTGACTTTGACCCGGGGAGAAGGTGTTTCTTTAGCCTTGGCGGTTGATTTGAAAGAAAAAGACAAAAAGAGCGTCCTTGTTTTAGCGCGGATGGAAGCTTTACAAAAACTTCAAGATGATAAAAAAGCTTTGGTCGAAAAACGCCGGGGCAAAAGCCGATTGTCTTCCGTCACTTCACTGGTTCATACGGAGGACGATAAGCCGGAGAGGGAAGGTTATTCCCTGGAAGGCGAAAGAATCCCCATAACCGAGGACGGGCAAGCGCAAGGGAAAGCCTTTGGGGTTTTGACCCATCAACTTTTAGAAAAGGGTTGGGATTGGGAAGATCAAACCCTGCGCCGGGCCGCGTTGCTTTGGGCCCCTCTGGCGGGGCTTTCCAGCGAAAAGGGTCAGGAAGCTGTGGATTTGGCTGTGGGAGCTCTAGCCAGTGATCTCTTGAAAAGGGCTAAAGGCTCTTCCCGGGTTTTTAGGGAATTATCCCTCACAGGGAAAAATCCTGAAGGCGCTTTTTTGAACGCGGTCATCGACTTGGCTTTTTTAGAGGACAATGCCTGGGTGGTGGTGGACTATAAAACCGACCTGGATCCTCAACGGGGTCTGGAGTCCTACCGTAAACAGCTCGGCTATTACAGCGGCCTTCTGGAAACCTTCACGAAACTGAAAGTGAAAGAGTCTTACCTTTACTTCTTGCGCTATTCCCAGGTGATAAAGGTACAATAACCCCATGTCCGAAAACAAACACGAGCATTCCCCCCATGATCATTCGCATGAACATAGTCATGGCGCGGGAGAGATGTTTCATTCGCACGGACCCAATCGTAAAGACAAAATGCTTTGGGCGATCGGTATTACGGGTTCGATTCTCGTACTCGAAGCGGTGGGTGGAATTGTCTCCGGAAGTTTAGCTCTTCTTTCCGACGCTGGTCATATGTTGACGGACCTCGCCGCGCTTCTTATTTCCCTTGCCGCCATGATGATGGCGGAACGTCCCGCGAGTTCAACCCATACTTATGGTTATGCCCGGCTGGAAGTGTTAGCCGCTTTAGGAAACGCGATTACCTTTTTTCTGATGGTGATAGGCGTCGGCTGGGAAGCGGTTCAGCGATTTTCTCATCCGTCTTTGCCCGATTGGAAAACGATGGGGGTGATCGCCGCGATTGGGCTTTTGGCCAATGCCTTGTCCGCTTGGTTTCTGCATGGAGCGGATAAAGATGATATCAATATTCAAAGCGCATGGATTCATGTCATGGGGGATTTGGCGTCCTCCGTGGGAGTGTTGATCGGGGTTGTCGCCATAGCCAAAACCGGCTGGACCTGGGTGGATCCCATCCTCAGTTTGGGAATAGCCCTTTTAATTGCCTCGGGAGCTTTTAAACTCTTTTGGAAAGCTCTGCATATTCTTTTGGAATCCGCGCCCAAAGGACTAACTCCGGAGAAAATTATTACGGGATTAAAAAATGAGATTTCAGAAATCCGTGAAGTTCATCATGTCCACCTTTGGGAAGTCGGGGCGGGCGGAATTCACCTGACCGCTCATCTGGTGGTGGACGATCGTTCCCTCAGCGAGGCCCAGCAGGTGGTGGCGAAGGCCTCTCAATGGCTGGAAAGCCACTATGGGATCCATCATTCCACCCTGCAATTGGAAGCGCCGGCTCGAATCCGGATGCACGGGCCGCAAGTTTAAATTCTATGAAAATCACCGATCTATTTTAAGGCTGGAATTTTAACCAGCGTTTGAAACTGCGAACTAGAGCCGTAATCCGGCAGTTTTAATGGGCGCTTTCTAAAGTTGAAGGTGAAAGCGGAAGTATCTTTGCTCTCTTCAGTTTATTCCAACTCTACGGTCAAGATGTCTTAACCCGGATTTTCAATGAAGTGTTGTTCCTTTCAGCCAGACGACCAAGCGTTTTTCTATTTCTCCCAACCTTTTAATCCAGCGCTGATGAAGTTCGGGTGAAACCAAGACTTTTCTCAGGCAGAGGTCCAGTAGGGGGACAGATTCGTGGACTAGCGCGATGGCTTCTTGCAGGTGCTTTTGAGTAGGGGCAGGGCTGGAAGCTTCTTGTGCCTTATGGACTTTCAAAGAGAGTTGGTGGACTTGGCGTTTCATTCGGGACACCGCCTCGTTTTTCATAGCCCAAGGCAGATGCTGATAAACCTTATTGATTTCCCCGGCCAAGTCATCACAACTTGCCGCCAAATTCATGTTTAAAAAATCAGAATGACTCATCGACCAATTTTAGCGCATGCCTTCCTCAAGAAGTTTATTCTTTTTTGTCCAATCGTTTAAGATTTTCAGCGGCAGGAGTCAAATTCAGGGTGGATTGGACGGCTTGTTGAAAAGCCAGGCGAGCCTGGATGATTTTTCCGGATTCCAAAAGAAGCACCCCTTCATCGTTCAAGACTGGTGGCAGAGGATAGCCATTTTTTAAGCATTGACGAGAGGCTTCCAGGGCAGCGGTCTTGTTTCCTTGTATTTTTTCATGATAGAGAACTTTTTCCCAAAAACAGGATTCCAAAAAAGGATCCTTTTTCATGAAAGGATAGATGGTTCGAAGTTTTTCGAGAATGGCCGATTGGGATTGTTCCGGTTTGTGGTCCATGATTGCTCGAGTCACGGAATGCAAGCGAACATCAGCTTCGCACCAGCGTTGAAGAATCGGTTGATCAATCGCATCAATTGGAATCAAGGCCAGCATGATTCCGCCTTGGTTCATGTGTTGGTTCCCTAACCAAAACCATTGGCCTTTTGGAAAACGATGTTGAAGGAAAGGTTTATAATGGACATCGATAATAACGGCTAACCAATTTTTTCCTTGAAGAGATACATTTTCTCGGCGAACCGCGTCCCAGGTGTAAGCCGCTACCGTTAGGGTTTGATCGGTAAGAGTGGTTTGAAAGTCGGCGAGAAGAATACCTGGTCCGCGGATTTCCCCGCTTTGTTTGAGTATTTCGCAGGCTTTCCAATATTCGACAGATTTGAAGTGAGGCCAGTTGTCATTGGGGACACCCCATTGTTGATGATATGGACCCGTAAGGTGATAAATGTCCAAGCCAGCAGAAAGAACGATAATAACCCAAACCGCCATTATTCGTTTGATTCCAGGAAGAAAGGAAGAGACAGACTTGGCTCCTATCGCCAGGACAAGAATTAAAAGGGGGATTGCGGCGGAAGCCCGGAAAAATTCAAAATCCCTTGAAACCAGTCCGGGAAGAAGAAAAATAAATAAAGCACCCCCTATCCACACTGTAAAGGGTGACGTTATTTTCTTTCCGCATTCCACGATTCCTACGAAGAAGAGCGAGGCCGCCAGTGGATTGAGAACGCCGCCCCAAAGCGGGCCATAAGTATATTTCCATGGATCCCCCCAGAAGAAGGCAGTCCAAGTGGAGAGGGAATAAACGGCCTGCTTTTTACCCTCCATCCCTGGATAGAGGGCCCAAACTTGTCTCAAGTAATCAAACCCGCTTTCCCACACAAACCTCCAAAAGAAAAAAAAGAACAACAAAAGCAGCGGCACGGTGAAAAATATAAAAAGGTTTTTCCTTTTTTTAAGGCAAATATATCCAATCCCCAGGAAAATCATAAAAGCCACAAAAATCCAGGCGATCCAGGTCCCAAAACCCAATCCCACACCCAATCCCAGGATAATCGCCCAAAGTTTTTGGGAGAAAAGGGTCCGAGCTTTCCAGAATGCGCCGCAACAGGCGAAAATTAATATTTGCCAGAATAAAAATAGGCATGTCGGCATACAAAAAAGGCCGGTATATAACAGCCCAAAGTTAAAACAACTGAAGGCGGTACAAAAAAAAGCCAGGGAATCGGATAAAAATTTTCGAACCGTAAAGTAAACCATCAATAAAGTGAGAATGGAAAAAAAAGCGGGAACCATCCAGAGGGATAAAAGTCCCGGCGAAAAAATCTTAAAATAAAGAGCCAGGAACCAAACGAAGAAAGGCGGCAAAGGCATTTGACCGGAGGAGAAGAAAAACCGCCAAGGCTCCTTCCAGGAAAGATCCATGGCATAGAAAGGGCAACTCGCTTCGTCCGCTAAGGGCCAAGCGGAAAGCCGGGTCGAGGCGAATACGCGGAAAATAATAGCCGCCGCCAGAAGGAACAATAATCCGTAACCTTCTGAGAAATTTTTTTTTAGAGCGGGAGCTTTGTCAAAAGACTTGGACTTGAGTTTATGGCTGCTTATCATCCATAAACAGGGCAGGATGACAGCTATTAAGCCGCCCCAAAGTTTGATTTGAAAAGAATCTGTTCCATAAGATAAAAAAAGATTAACGGCGAGAAAGAACAAGAAATAAACGGGCGGATGAAATAAAAAATGGCCGCCTAAAGAAGTCTTAGATCGATTTCTCATTGAGTGTCCTTCCCTAGTGAATTTTTACTCTTGGAATTTATTATTTCCAAATACCGGGCAGAATCAGTGAAATTTAACGGGGATTCAATCGATTTTTTAAAATCGTCACGGGCTTTAGTATTTTCTTTTTTCATCATTTCAGCCACACCCAGGTTTCGGTAAAGATGGGCCGCTGGATAACCTTTTTTGAGGCCTAGGTTGAGGCATTGAATTACAGAAGACGTATCCGCCGCTGTGCCAGTCCGTAACACCTCTTTCAAGGCGACATCAGCGCTTTTTTCCCAATAACAAGACTCCAACAAAGGATCTCCTTGAAAAGCGGGATAAATGGATTGCAGCGACCGTGAAATTTCTTCATAAGAGTGGCCGGATATGTAACAAAGGTTTTTTTCGATAAAAGGCCCCAAAGCTCTAGAAGCGTTCTGCCAACCAATTATGGTTTTTCGATTCAAAGATGTGACAGGAAGTACCCATAACATCCAACCCCCGTTGGGATCGTTTAAGTTCTTGGAAACCCAATAAGCCTTGCTTTTCGGAAAGCGTTTTTTCAAGAAGGGCTGATAATGGACATTCATCAAAATCGCCGCCCAACAGGCCTGATCGGGATTCAAGGCTGGATTTTCAGACACGTTAAAATTATAGTCCGCTACCGATAATGTTTGATCGGAAAGGCCCGGGACAAAATCACTGAAAATAAATCCCGGGCCCTTTTCCTGAGCGATTTTATACAATTCTAAATAGGCTTGATAACGGGCATAGGACTTTTCATAACCTTTCCAGTTCTCCATGTCGGACCACATTTGGCCATAAGCCCGTAAATGATTGAAGTCCAAAACGGATGAAACGACGAGTAAAACAACAGCGATTTTTACTTTAGAAGGCGAAAAGGTGCTTAAAAGGCGGAACAAGCCCATGCCGGCGAGAACAATTAAGACAGGAACCACCAGAACCATGCGGGAAGTGGCCCGCTCCAAGGTTAACGCCCCAGGAAGAATGAAGAGCACTAAAGCTCCTAGAAGCCATTGGTGAAGAGGATTTTTCCTTTGAAAGACGCATTCCAAAAGGCCGACGAGAAAAAAAGCTCCCATTACTGGATTTAAGTAGCCGCCCCAGACGGGTTGATAAGTATGAAAGCTTAAATCCATCCCCCACAACAAGGACGCGAAATAGGAACCCGAAACCGATAATTGATCGATGAGCGAATGAGAGGAAGAAGCTGAAAGATGGCGCAGGTAGCTTAAGATTTGCCCGGCTCCTTCCAGAAAGAAGGCAATTAAAAGCGGAAGAAGGGCGAATAAACAGGAGGCACAAAATAAAATACTATTCCATAAAGATCCTAAAGGTCTCTTTTTAAATCGGCGGAACATTAGAAAAAAAACAGTTGCGAACAAGAAGGCTGCCAGTATGGGCCAATGGAGATAAGTGTAAAATCCCAATCCAATACCGAATCCCAAAAATATGGATTTCCAAGAGCGCTTTTTTTCATTTAATTCTTTTAGAAAGCTTCCTAAAAGACCAAGTATCAAACATTCTCCCAGTAGGACTAATCCTGTCATAACCCCAAACCGGCCGACATAAATGGGCCAAAATCCAAAAGCTAAAAACACGCCGGAAAAAATTGAGAAAGATTTTGAAAAAAATTGACGGGCTGCCCAATAACCTATAGGGACACATAAGAGTGAAAGAAGTGCGGGAAAAAACCAAAGGGTTGTGAGGGATACTCCAAAATGTTTAAACCAAAGGCCCAATCCCCAAAGGTAAAAAGGGGGAGCTTGACTGGGGCCAAAAAAAAATTTCCAATCCCAATGTCGGCAAAGTTCAAGCGCATAGTAGCCGTACATGCCTTCATCGTATAGAGGCCAAACTGAGAGAGAAGTTAGACGATAAAAACGCAGGAAAATAGCCAAAAGAAAAACGCCTAGTCCTATCCAAGGCGATGGTAGAAATTTGAATTTTTCCCAAAATTGTGTCGGCTTATCTGAAAGCAAAAAACAAGCTAATCCGAAGGGAAGAGCCAATCCGAAAAGTCCAATTCCTATTTTCGTTTGGAAAGTAAGTGGATAGTAGGAAAGAAGTGAATTGGAAACCAAAAAAAAGATGAAATAGCCCCAAGGATTTCCGAGCGCAGGAATAAAGCTTTTAGATCCTTTCATATGGTGTTTCATGAAGAGGGAATCCTCCGAAGATTTTCCAAGGCGACTGTATGATTGAGGGGCGACCGCAAGGAGGCCTTAAAACATTCTCGGGCTTTAGCGTAGTCTCCCAAGGTATACCAAAGGACGCCTAAGTTATTGTACAAATGGGCGGCAGGATAACCCTCGGTCAAAGCTTTTTTGAGAGCCCCAAAACAGAGAGACACATCCGAAGCGGTCATGGCGTTGTAGTAAATTTTTTCCTCCAAGATTGATTTCAAAAAAGGATCGCCATTCGTTAGCGGCTCCATTTTTTTTAAGGATTCGATAACTTTCTGGTGAGATTCATTAAACGAAAAATTAAGTGTTTCATTGGTGAGAGGAAGAAAAACACGATCGATAGAAAGCCAGTGGTTCATGACCATTCGTATTTCTGGTTTTTCTAAGCTTACAATTCCCAAGATAAGAACTTCCTGCGACTCAAAAGCGGGAGGAGTCAATTCAAACCATTGGATAGAAGGAAAACGCCCGGATAAAAAAGGGGCGTAATTAATATTCGTGAGAAAACCGGCCCAGTGGACATTTTCCGGCGGAAGCTTGGGATTGACCGCGGCATTAAAAGGATAAACCGCTAAAGTAAGGGTTTGATTAAAAGTGGAGGACTCAAATTCGGTAAAAATAAACCCGGGACCCTTGTCATCATTGGTCTTTTTAAGAAACTCATAGGCTTTCCAACGCTCAAAAGATCGTGAATAAGCGTTAAAGGTTTGATAATCCGAATGACATGATTGTTGATAGGGACCTAAGAGATGGTAGAAATCTAAGCTGGCTGATCCAATGAGTAGACCACATAAAATCAAATTACGATTCTTCCAGATTATTGTTTGGAGCAATACCGCCAGTCCCCATAGGGACACCAGAAGAAGCGGGGGAAGAATTAAAATCACGCGGAATAATTCCAGTTCCTTTGTTAATAAGCCTGGAAGCATAAAGAGAAAAAGACCCGCAAAAATACAAAGACTGAAAACCGTTTTTCGAAAACGATAAAGCTCAATCAAACCTAAACAAAATAGGCTGTCCAAAATGGGGTTTAAATATCCGCCCCAAAAAGGTTTATAACCATGTCTCGACGTTTCAACTCCCCAAAAAATTCCCTGAAAGTATTCCCAGCTTATTTTTAACTGAGACAACGCGTCGGAACCTGGGTGAAAAGCCCAAAGCATTGAAAGATAATGCCCCATTTTTTCTTGGATCGCCGCGATTCCTAAGGGGATCAAAATCACCAGGAAAGGAATCAAAAAATAAATTAAAACATGAAATTTTTTCGAGGGGAGGCGTTTTCTCTTCAGCGACGCGATTCCAATGATAAAGATTGCTAAAAGCGGCCAATGGAATTCGGTATAAAACCCCGTGCCTAAAACACAGCCTAATAAAAAAGCTATTTTCTTTTCTTCTTTTTCCGTTTGCGCTTTGAGAAAGAAACCCAGACTCATGAAAGCCAATAGCTCCCATAATACCAGTAGTCCATGGGGCATACTGTAGCGGCCCAAGTAAAAAGGCCAAAAGCTAAGAGCAAATAAAATCGTCCCAATCCAAGCGGTTGACCGGCTAAAGAAGCTTTTAAACGAGAAAAAAGAAATAGGAATCGATAAAAGCGAAATAAAAGCTGGAAAAAACCACAAAGATTCCAGGGAAGGTGGCATCAATTTAAAAAAAACACCCATCAGCCAGACATAAAGGGGAGGAATTTGAGCGGCACTGTAGAAAAAACGCCAAGAATGATTTTCAGATAAATTCATGGATTCAAAACCACTTACACCCTCATCCATCAGAGGCCAACCCGAAAGAGTCGTGAGGCGGTAAAAACGGATAAAAATTGCGAGAATTCCGATTACTATGGTGAATTGTATTCGCGGCGCGGAAAGAAACTCGGTGAATAAAATGGGTTCTTCTTTTGTTTGAGCGGTAGGACAAGCCGCGCAAGCTAGAAACAACGGGAGAAGAAGGCCGAATATACCAATCCACAATTTGATTTGTAAAGAAAGGTTGAAATAACAGAGAAGAAGATTCGCCATAAAGAAAATAAAGAAATAAAGCCAGGGCTGAAAAGGAAGGGAGAAGTTTCGCGATCCATGCGATTTTGACATTTCCATTATCTTATGGGTTTTGGGCGAGATATTCCCGAACTTTTTCGGCGGCCAAGCGGCCTGACAAAGAAGCACCTTCTAAGGTCGCAGGCAGGCCGGTGGCGGTCCAATCTCCCGCGAGAAAAACACCAGGAAAAGGCGTTTCAACCGGAAGCCGAAGACCGTCGGTTTCCTTATTCCAAATGAAAGTAGCGGCCATTTCCCGGGTCACCTTCGCATGCAGGACTTGGCTTTGGCGAGCTTCAGGACAACGGTCTCGAAGTTCCTCGAGAGCCAAGGCAGTTAAGTCCGGATCTTTCAAGCGGGCCAAATTGGCAGCGGCGCTGGCGGTGAAGCTAAGGTATTGCCCCGGTTCTTTTAAATTCCAATTGGCGTTGCGGTTAAAAACCCATTCAAATTGAGCTCCGGAAAGGCCGATAAAATGTTCCTGAAAAACGGGATGGTCTAAGATGAGGTGGACTGAAACAATGGGGGATTTGCCCAAGCGATCCAAGGTTAGGGTTTTTTCCCAAGAAGACCCCAAAAGAGA
The DNA here is from genome assembly GCA_963849245.1 of candidate division FCPU426 bacterium. GTDB lineage: Bacteria > Oederibacteriota > Muellerivitia > Muellerivitales > Muellerivitaceae > CAWKIY01. The sequence goes on from CAWKIY010000146.1 coordinate 22,574, forward strand.
GGTCAAAGGAGCGGGAGGGATAGCAAAGATGAAAGCGTCCGCAGTTAGAGTGAGGTCGGATTTTGTTTTTATCTCAAAGTTTTCTCCAATAGGCTTCAATTCGCGGACACCTTCATGTAAGAGTACTTTCGCGCCTTTGGATTCTAAGTATCCCAACGTTTGAGCGGACAGGATTTCACTCAAAGGCATCCGGGCGACACCCAGCGCGCTGTCACCGCGGTTTCCAAAAAAAACACGGCGCAAAACTTCCCCCAGGCCATTGATCGGAGCGATTTCAATGGGGACATTCATGACCGCGTTGCAAAGGGGAATCCAAAATCTTTCCCGGGATGCCGGGCCTTGAGAGGTGGAATCTAAAAACTGAGCGACCGTTTCCACTCCCGATTTAAGGCGAAAAGGCCTCTTGGAAAAGTTTTTGAGGGCTTTTGCCATGGAAATTTTCTCGTTCCAAGGAAAAGCGTTCGAGGTCAGCAGGCCCCAAACTAAATGAAGGGGAGCGGGGAGAGGGACGCATTGAAGCGAGACTTTTTTTCCACCAGCAAGCAGCCAGCTAAGGGAGAGCGGATTCAGCCAATGAAAGGCTTCTTTCATTCCGACACGCTGGAACATTTTGAGGGTTTCGGTATAGCAGCCCATGAATAGATGAGGACCGTTATCCACAGGAAAGGGAAAGGATTCGGAAGCGCTGATGGAATAGGCTCTTCCTCCGAGAACCCCTCGGGATTCCAAAAGCTCCACAGAAAAACCATCTTCCGCTAAAGTGGTCGCGGCGGAAAGACCGGCGTAGCCTCCGCCCACTACAATCACCTTGGGCATTAATCGTCCGCCCATTTCCACAAGAAACACCGGCCCCAGGATCCTAGAACGGATAATAATTTATCTGTTTTAGAAAGAGAAGTACGGCCTTTTAATATTTGGTGAGGCTGGGATTTTAGTTTTTGATGAAGTTTCACATAAACGGCCGAAATTGCCTCCGCGGTACGAAGTTCGCTTTGCTGACGCCGGGTGATGGATTTTCGGGCTTTTTCCAGGAACGACCAGGCCCGGTCCAGTTGAAATTCCACAAAGGATTTCCAGTTCGAGTTCTTCTCGCCAATATGGAGTGGGTTTAAATGGAACCGTTTAAAGTCCTCCGCAGGGAAATATTGCCGGCCCATGGCGGTGTCTTCCTGATAATCCCGCACCATGTTCACCAACTGCAAAAAAACCCCCAGGTTTTCCGCATAACTCAGATGGGCTTTGTCTTTGAACCCGAAAATTTCCATGCTGGCTAAGCCGGGTCCTCCGGCTACCTGCAAGGCATAGCAGTGAAGTTCGGTGAATTTTTTAAACCGGATTGGTTTCAAATCTCTTTCCACGCCTTGAAGAATCCGCCAAAGGGGCTCGGAAGAAAGTTGATATTGCCGGATGACTTCCTGAAATTTTATCAAAAGAGGATCTTGAGCTTTTCCAGCTAGGGCGCGCTTTAATTGCTGTTTGAAACGCGATAATTTTTTTTTCTTGAGGGGAAGTGGGTCCGAGTTATCCGAAATATCATCGGCGGCCCAGCAGAAACGATAAAGAGTTTCCATAGCCTGGCGTTTTTCCGCCGGTAGGAGAAGAAGGGGGTAGTAAAAGCTGGTTTTCTTTTGAAGGGACGCGGTTTCTGGGTTCACGCAGACTCGCCGATTCAGGGATGGACGAACCCGAAGAGGGCGCGAAAGGCTAAAGAGGCTTTAGCCCAAGGGCTCCAAACGGGTCGATTTTCAATCACATTGTAATCCATGTCCCGGATTTTATTCAGGATTCCTCGGCCTCCTAAATAGGTTGCCCTCAATTCTAATCGCAACCTTCCTGAAACCGAGTCGAGCAGGGGAAACCCTTTTTTGAAATAAGATTCAGTATAATCCACTGCATTTTGAACCAATAATCGGGATTGAGCCGAATCCCGAAAGGACAAAAGGTTTTTATCCTTTATTCCGGCCTTTTTCAGCTCGATCTGGGGATAGTAAACACGGTTTCGTTTTAAGTCGATGGAAGTATCCTGCCAAAAGTTAATCAGTTGAAGTCCTCCACAAATATAATCGGAATAGCCGTGAAGTTTTTCTTCCCGGATGCCGGAAATATAAAGCACCATCCGGCCCACCGGATTGGCGCTATGACGGCAATAATAAAGAAGGTCCTTCCAGGAAGCGTAGCGCTTGATGCTTAAATCCATGCGGTAAGCTTTTAATAAGTCGAGGGGAAGCGAGATGGGAATTTGAAAAATTTTAATTGTATGGGCAAACGCCTGAAGAATCACTGGGGACTTTTTTTCTTTTAAAGCTTCTTTTAATTGCTTTTCCCAATGATTGATTTTCGCCAGTCTTTTCCCTTCGTATTGATCCTCATCGGCGAAATCATCCGCGGTGCGGGCGAAAGCGTAAAGGGCGGCTACGTGGGGTCGGCTTTGAGCGGGTAAGAGCAAAGAAGCGACTGGAAAGTTCTCATAGTGTCCGAAGGCTAGTTTTTGGCATTCCTGATAAGCGGTTTCCAAATGGGCCGGAATGGATGGATTCATAGAATTGGGGTCTTTTCTCAAGGGTTGAGTCAATATAGGCAGAGTCGCTTTTGTTCGCAACTTAAATGCTTTTGGAATTCCAACGCTCATAATTTAATTTTTGGATGAATACCTTGAAAGAAATTAGAATTTTCGGTTCAAAATACTTCGGTCCTAAAGTTTTTAGCGTTAATAGCCCTAAAAACCACTGAATTTTTTGTTGTCTTGAAATGCACCCTATGTGAAACTCTCAAGAGCTTTGAAACATCAGAATGACGCCGAATTTCTAGCTGAACCGAAGTTTATTTCAAATTTCAATAAAGGAGCAAGTATATGAAAATCAATTTGCGCAAGATGTTGCTGGTAGCAAGTTTGGCGGGAGCGGTCGCGGTTCCTTTTATCGCGAAAGCGGATGGAGTTAATTTGAGCGTGAACATTGACGGAGATAACGAAGCCCACTTTCATTTTAATGACCGCAGGATGCACCATCATCCGGAAATGCTGGCTGCGGCTCGGGCCTTAGTGGACGCGAAGAGGCACTTGTGGTACGCAAAAGGTGATTTCGGCGGCCATCGTGAAAGCGCCATTCAAGCGATTAACGGCGCCTTGGACGAGATTCGTATGGCGGATGATCACGCGAACCGCCGTCACTAAGCTTTAGAACAGAGTCGATTTTAAAAGCCATAGTCCCCCAAAGGACTGTGGCTTTCCTTTTTAAGGGACATGGATTATTAAAGAGAAAATTGTTTTAGGAGAAACGCATGGAGCCGGAAAACAACGGCAAGAAAAGAGATCCTGAAAACTTTCCTGATTCCCCTGTTGTTTTGCAGGAACCGTTAGAAAAAGAAGTTTGTTGGGCGGAGGCCTTTACCTTATCAGGGGGATGTTGTGGGGGTTAATCTGCTTGAGAATGTAATAATGAGGTTCTGACCATAGAGAAGATGGTAAACTTTCAACAGCTTTGAAAGTGAAAGCCGTTTCGTAAGGGATTTTAATGAATCTGAATAAACCTTTTCTGCTGGGTGCTTTCAGTTCTTTTTTCGGCCTATTGGTTTTTATTGAGATATTCCTTCGAATAACCGTTCCAGCGGGTTTTTGGTACCGGCATTTTGATTTTTCCGGGGATATGACCAGTTTGGCGGAACTTCGGGACCGGATTCAATACGCTGTTCCAATGGACCACCGCGTTTTCCTTCTAGGCGACAGTGTTTTGGGAGCCAGTGCCTTAATGGAGCACCGGTTGCCGAGCGCCCGTAATCAAACGCTTTCGCGCTTTCTGGAAGCGGACCTCCAGTCTCGTCAGGAAAATGCCCTTAGTCTGGGTTCAGATGGATTACTGCTTCCCGATATCGAGGGTTTGACCGCTGAATTTGTTTCGCATCCTCCCGAACGAATCCTCCTGCTTCTAAATTTCCGGATGTTTTCGAAGGACTTCGCAGAGGGACCTAAAGCGCTTTCCCGAAATTTTCTTTTGCCGGATCTTTCTTTGGAACTTCAAAGACAGCTGACTCCAGAGCCGCCGCCAAATCAGGAATCACGGCTGAGCGATTCGCTCTATGCCGGTCTTTGCCGCGACTGGGTTCTTTTCCGGGAAACCCAAATGGCTAAGACTCTTTGGTATTACCCAAGTCAAAAGGATTTCTTTCAAAGCGTTTTAGAAAGAGTTGTCGGAAAAAACGACGAAATGCAGGATATTGAAGAAGCGGCGCTGCTTCAAAAAATAGCCCCTTATTATCAGCCCTACTTTTGGGAAAAAGACGCGCTGCCCCTGCAAAGACTTCAAAAAATCTTAGACCAATGGGCGCAGCTTCATATTTCTGTCACAGTTGTTTTGACTCCGCAAAACCTAAAATTTTTGGGAAGTTATCTAGACTCCTCCAGTTTTGAGAAAAACCGGAAGACTTTAGCTGTTCTCATGAAGACAAAAACCCGGCCTGGATTTAGTTATGAAGATTGGTCGGGCCGCTATCCGTTCGCTTTTTTTCTAGATCATTGTCATTTGAAGCCCGAAGGCAACGAGCAATACGCTTTGGATTTAACCCGACTTTTAATCGGGGGAGGCTCCCGATGAAAAACATTTCTTTTTGGAAAGGGTTTGGTTTCGGAATTATTTTGTTCGGACTTTTTCTCGCCATCCTGCTTTTTTCCGGTGATCTTTCGGCATCTAAATTTATTTATGTCGATTTTTAAAAGGAGAAACGTCTTTTGATTTTTAATACGAGTTGGTTCCTTCTTTTCTTTCTTCTCTTTTATTTTTTGCTTTGGCTCGTGCCCACGGCTCGGATCCGTTTTTTTTATCTTCTGATCGCCAGCGCGATTTTTCATTATCATTTCGCCGGGCCCGCGGGCATTACTCCTATCATTGTTATGGCAGTCATTACCTTTTTTTTCGCCCTCTATCTGGCGCAATTGCCGCAGGAAAGCCCTAAGAAAAAATGGATATTCGCCTTGGCTTTATTGGTCCCGGTTTATGGGCTTTTATTTTATAAATATCAGCATTTGCTGGTGACTTCAGTCGCTTCTTGGTCAGGAGGGATTTCAGGACAATGGCTTCAGGCGCACGCTTTCCAGCCCGCCCTACCGTTAGCTATCTCCTTTTTCACTTTTGAATTCGTCCATTACCTCACGGATGTTTATCATGGCAATCCTCCCATAAAAAATCCTTTCAAGTTCGGCCTGTTTTGTATTTTTTTCCCCTCCATTGTTTCCGGACCGATAAAACGCTATGAGCCCTTTCTCGCGCAAGTGGAACACGGTTTGGAAAGGCCTCGGGTTCAGAAGGCCGCCTTAGGCCTCGCACAGGTGTTGTTAGGTTTTTTTAAGAAGTTAGTCATCGCGGATAACGCCACATTGATGATTCATTTATTGGAGAAACGCACGGATTTAACCTGTGGTCCTGTCTGTCTTCTGATGACTCTCTTGTCAATCCGTATCCTTTTTGACTTCAGCGGCTATAGTGATATCGCGATTGGTTTAGGCAAGATGATTGGTTTGGACCTTCCGGCTAATTTCAACTTTCCCTATATTGCCCGGAATATCACGGAGTTTTGGCGCCGCTGGCATATGTCTCTCAGCAGCTGGATACGGGATTACATCTATATTCCCATGGGTGGAAATCGATATGGTTTGGTGCGAAAATTTATTAACCTAATGGTAACCATGTTTGTATGCGGCCTCTGGCATGGGCCTAGCTGGCATTTTGGCCTCTGGGGGATTTATCACGGTGTTGGACTGGCTTTTCATAATTTGTGGAGTTCATCAAGCCCGGGTCAAAAATGGGCCGCATGGCGTTTCAGCCGCTGGGTGGATATCGGGATTACCAATATTTTTGTGGCCTACGGTTGGCTTTTATTTTTTTATCCGATGGATGAGGTTGTCAAGCTGACCCGGCATCTTTTTTTATCCTAAATTCTCAAGGAGCATGACATGAAGTGGATTGCTTTGATTTTAACTCTCCTAACAGGGCCCGCTGTGTGGGCCCAAGAAGCGGTTCCTACAGCTACCCCTGTTATGGCGGCAACGGCAACGCCCTTAAAGAAATGGGATGTCAGCCAAGTGCCTTGGGATAATTGGTTTAAAAAGAACGCTATTGTTAAGGATAAAACAGATTACGTTCATTTCTTTTGGAATTCCCAGGACGTTAAAGTTAATTTTGATACACCGGACAAGAAAAAACGGCTGGCTCAGGCAGCGCTTCAATTAGTTTCACGTCTTTATCCAGAAGGAGCTAAAGCGGATTTAATTAAATTAGATATTGTG
>CAWKIY010000147.1:0-14039 GCA_963849245.1 candidate division FCPU426 bacterium
TGTACTTGTCGTCTCTTCGTTAGACTACGTATTGCTAGATCCCATAAGGTATGTACTAATATCTTTTGGTTGCCTTTTTCGATATTCGTAATGGATGTTCGGGTTAAACCAACTTGATTTGCTAGTTTGACTTGGGTCCACTTTTTAGTTTCGCGATGTTTCTTTATTTCTTTACCGATAAGTGCATAAAGGTGGGATGCATTAACCATAGTCAATAAATACCACTAAATCAGGCCAATGTCAATTCTATAAACAGTCAATAATATTGACATATTAATAAAATAAAGTTTTAAACATTGACATATTTTTTGAAAAAGATGGTACACTTTCTATAGTCGCAAGATGACGCTGAGAAGCCTACGAGACGTAAGCATTGCTTTACGCCCGCGCAGATCACCCCCAGCCATTCCCGAAGAATAACTCGGTATTGAGACATTCCTAAGACTTCCAGTAGATGGTTTCATCGCTGGATAAAAATTTAAAATGCGAAAGGCGGAAAACGTTATGAGCGGCAATTTAGAAAATGCAGAGGTTACGGTTGAGGAAGTGATCTTGATAGAGTTTATCGATGTCGAAGATTGTGTGAAAAAAGGTCAGCCAATTCACAAGGCCAAGCGGTATAAAATTCGAATTGATAAAGAATACAAAGAAGTTACCGTCCACGAAATGACGGGGCGTCAAATCTTGGCCTTGGTCAATAAAACCCCAGAAACATATTTATTGTCCGAGAAACGTCGGGGTGGTCATACCGAACCAATCGAGGCTGATCAAATCGTAAAATTCCATCACCATGAAATTGAACGTTTCCAAACCTTAGCAAAAGATTGCACTGAAGGTTAATTGAATATGAGACGAGAATTTCAATTACCTGAAGAAGATATTGCGGGTCTGGATGCGCGTGGACTTAAGTGGGAAGCGATAAAGGTAGGAGACGCCAAGTGGATTATTTTCCGCGATTACCCGATCCCAGAAGGATATAAAGTGCGTTTTGCTGACATGGCGTTAAGCATTTCGCCGTCTTATCCAGATACCCAGATTGATATGGCGAATTTTTTTCCAGCGCTTGAACTTGTCAGCGGGAAGGTCATGCAAAGGCTTACTCCTGTCAACATCGAAGGAAAACAATATCAGCAATGGTCGCGGCATCGGACGCAAGCTAATCCATGGCGAATAGGTTTAGATAGTGTTTGCTCCCATATTTTATTAGTTGATACTTGGCTTCAACGAGAACTGAGTCTTTGATGCGTATAAAATTAAGATTAACTCAAAGTGATCACTTAAACTTTAAGATGCATTTGTTTCCGGGTGATGGTTTGGAAGCGGTTTCCATTGCTCTTTGTGGAAGACGCCGGGGCAAAACCGATCATTGTTTGTCGGTCAAAAAAATAGTTAATATTCCATATAACGCATGTAAGGTCCGACGCTCAGATCGTGTTACTTGGTCAACTGAACTGCTTAAACCACTCCTAGAAGAAGCTGCTAAGCGTGACCTGGCGGTTTTGAAAATCCATAGTCATCCAGGTGGATATCCTCAATTTTCACAGACGGATGATGAGTCTGATTCTGATTTATTTAACTCAGTATTTGGGTGGACTGATAGCCAGTATCCGCATGTCAGCTCGGTAATGCTTCCTGATGGACGCATGTTTGGGCGTGGAATATTATCCGACGGAACTTTTAAGCCTCTGCATTCAATTTTAATCCCTGGGGATGATATTTCGTTTTGGACAACTGATCAAAATGGCGCGTTGCCATCATTTACCCAAAGACACATGCAACTTTTTGGGGAAGGTACTACCCGGAAAATTCGGGAATTGTCAGTAGCTGTTATTGGTTGTTCTGGTACCGGCAGTCCTTTGATTGAACAATTGGCGCGTCTAGGAGTTGGTCGTCTTGTTCTTGTAGACTCTGACTACATTGAAACTAAGAATTTGAATCGAATTTTAAATGCGACAAGAGAAGATGCTTATTTAAAACGCCATAAAGTTGAAGCAATTGCTAGAGCTATTGCAGCGATGGGTTTTGGTACTGAGGTCGAAATTGTTAAAAGTAATCTTATTGATTCTGAGGCAATCAAAGCAGTTGCTGAGTGTGATGTTGTTTTTGGATGTGTTGATAGCGCTGAAGGGCGACATTGTTTAAACCGCCTCGCAGCTTATTACTTGCTTCCTTACTTTGATGTGGGTGTGAAACTTGAATCCGATGGAAATGATGGAATTTCAGAAGCTTGCGGCGCCGTTCATTATATTCGACCCGATGGCTCCACTTTACTAGATCGAAATGTTTATACGTCGAAAAGACTAGAGGCTGAAGGTCTTTTTCGAACAGATAAAACCGCTTATGAGAACCGACGAAAAGCTGGCTACATTCACGGCGTTCAAGAGGACAGACCAGCGGTTATCAGTATAAATATGCAAATGGCTAGCATGGCTGTTAATGAATTTCTTGCCCGGATTCATCCATATCGGTTGGACAGTAATAGCGAATTCGCAGTTGTGAGAATGAATTTTGTTGCTGGCGAGTTGACTCATGAGGCTGAAAAATCGTCATCCCGAATGTTTTTCTCTTTTATTGGAAAGGGAGACACTAAACCGCTTCTTTCCATGCCAGAGCTTAGTGAACAAGAGGTAGCGAAATGAAAAGAGATGGTTTGACAAAATTTAGCATTTTAGAAAGTGTGACTACAGCTTTTAAAAAGTTTTTTGGTTTACGCACTAAGTCCAAACTTTTTAAGAGTATTCATGTTGAAGATTTTCCAGATTCCTTGGATCGCTTCACACTATATCTTGAAAATGGAGGCGCAGCTCCTTGTGCGGCAGCTTTAATTTGTCCGTGTGATTGTGGAGAAGTTATTCAACTTAATCTTCTCGTGGCAGCCCGACCTTGTTGGAAAGTCAGAGAGCATCTCAAGGGATTGGTAAGTATTACTCCGTCGATACAACGAACAAAAGGTTGTAAAAGTCATTTTTGGATTCGCGAAGGTGAAGTTTATTGGTGTTAGTTTGTGGAGTTTTTTGCTAAAAGTTAGTGTTGTTGCTGTAATTTTTAATTTTAAAAGCTGTAAGAAAGGCTGCGGAGATGAATCCCAATATGTTGGAAGTGGGCGATGTGATTGAAAGACCTGGATTTGTTGTTATCCACAAAGGTCTTTATTTGGGCGCCAATGAGGTTCTGCACAATGTTCCTGAAAAAGGAGAACACATTTCAAGCTTTGAAGAATTCTCTGAGGGGAAAGTAGTCCGATTCTCGAAAGTGAAAGATGAAAGCCGTTGGTCTATTGTTATGAAGTCCAAAGAAGCGGCTCGGTTAAGGCGGCAATATAATGTTTTGGCAAATAACTGCGAACACACAGTTAACCGAATTATTAATGGAGTCGCTGAAAGCCAACAATTGAGAATATTTTTAATGGTTTGTCTTGTTGTTGCTGTTGGGGCTGGTTTTATGTATGTCGCTTCAAGAAGTAAAGGTGGAATGGCATAGTCGATAGGAGATTTTAATGGCGTTTAAAAGAAGAAGTTATAAGTTTTATCCTAAAAGGGCAGCTATTCAGGATGGATATAGGCATAGGATTCAGCGCCCGCGTCCATTGTCTTTGGGAGAGTTGTTTTATCTGATCCGATACAGTGCCTCGTTTCGGCAGGCTGTTTATCAGGCTCATAGAAATGACCAAAGTCCCTCTGCAGCTCACACTCCAAAACAAGCCCTTCTGGATCCCCACGCGGTGCTTGGTATTCCAAAGACAGCTTCGAAAGAAGAAATCACGGAGGCGTATCGAAAAATGGCAAAGCAACACCATCCTGATACGGTGGGGCCCTTGGGGCCCGAAAAACTAAGTGAAGCGGAACGGATAATGAAGGTAATAAACGAAGCTTATGCCATTTTAAGAAAATGAAGCTGAATTTGTGATAAGGGGGAGGAAGTCCAGGACTACATTCAACACTTTGGTTGGCTAAGTAGTTGCCAACCATTAGCCTGCAGCTCAAACAGCTCCGAATACTTTCCCTTAAGTTACGAAAGCTGCCCCTCTAATGTATACGCATGTATACTTTTTTCTTGACACGATTCTCTATGCGGTGAAACAATTGTTGGGTAATAGTTTCGATTTTGAAGGTGGGGGGATTCAAATGAGCCTTAGTCCTGCGGAGATTTCAAAAATATTCGACGAATGTGATCGGGAAGAAAAAGAAACAGTTTCCGAACGAATCATAAAGGATGTAATGGAAAAGACCTCTGCTATGGGATGGCCAATGCACAAAGACAATATCCTGATCAATTGGCATTTTGGATTTGCGGTAATTGATTTTGTTCATAAGCCGTTTGATTGCTGTTCAATACTAACGCCAAAAAGAATTTGGTTAGAGGGCGGAACAGACGGGATATATGAGTGGGCATTAAAAAACCGATTCTCTAAAAATTAAAGGGGTGACCTATGTTCGTAACGGTAATTGATACAAGTGCTCGTGTTAGGTATGTGAATACAGCTCATATTGCGCAGGTAATTGAATCTCATGGTGTTTTGGAAGTTCATTTTCCTTTTGCGGTAGGTGACAAAGGCAGATTTGTGTCTTTTGAATTTTCGATTAAGGATGATGATTCTAAAAAGGCGTTAATCGCCGCGTTGGCGATCGAAGAACTCCCCCTAAGTCAAAAAGAAGAAAAAATAAAAATCGCTAGCGATGCGATTGTTGATGGACTTAATAAGTTTAATGAAAATATGAGCAAAATACTTAGCCGTCAACAATAACCAAGGAGGTCATTTAAGTGGCAGAACAAGAAAGCACACCTAAGCCTGAAACTTTCCTAGATAAATTCCAACACCCTTTCGTGACCTCATTCATTACTTCCTGGATAATTAGTAATTGGGATATTTGTTACGCTTTGCTTGGCGGGTTTAAAGACCCATTCGACACTATTACTAAGATTAAAACCGAATATCCATTTTGGGATAATTCTTTCCATCTGATTGTTTTGCCTCTCGTAGGTATGGGGACATACATTTATTTTGGGCCCAAATTGTTGAATTGGTATCTCTTGTACAAACACAAAGGTGAAACGGAAAGAAAGGTTAAGGAGGCTGAGCAAGCTGGGCTTGAACCGATTTCAAAAATTAGGTTTGAAGAGGTTCAAAACGCATCTATTAAACTTGCTAGTGATAATAAAGAATTGCTAAAGGCATTAGAATTGACGGGAGAGATGAACATTTCACTACAGGGTTCTGGTTCGACTCAAAAAATTAATGAAGTTAGTCGACGAGTTATGACCGCGGAAAGGCAAAGTAAAGATAGTGAAAAGGCTAATTCTCTGCTTAGGGCCAAGGTTATTGCGCTTGAAGATCAACTAAAAGAGAAAAAATGACAAATCAAAAACCGTTTGAAGCGATGGTGTTGAAGGAGCTGGAAGCCATTAACGCAACACCCGAAAAGGTTTGGTGGGAAGTGGCTGAAGGTGATTTTGATCGAAGAAACATTTCTTATTTTCTCCAAATAAAAGGGCATATTTTTAGAAAGTCAATGCCCCAAGAATATTTAGAAGATAAAGATGGATTAGCATTGTTAATCTTTGACTTTATTACTCCTTTGATTAGCGAAGTGAAATCAGAAAAAATTCTTTGTGAGTCATGTGGACATATCTTGGAAAAAATTGGGCATATCTTAAAAGGTAATCCGCCTACTAATAACTTGTATGCGGCATGCATAAATAGGTCTTGTTCGGAATATGCAAAAGAAGTGGATATAACAAAAGAAGTAATTGAAAGAAGACTAAGAAAAAAGATTAAATAAAATCGATAGACCTGGTGAACGAAACCAGGTGTATTGAGCAAAATGTACCACGGTAGATAGCCATAAAATCGACCTGCCCATACTCGTTGCTCAACTTTTAGTTATATTTAGGAGTGCACACCCCAGTGGGGCATGTAAAAGCTTTTTAGCTGTATATTGATTATGACTCTTTGATTAATCCTCTAACATTTATCTCTTGATTGGTTCGTTGGTGACCATGGTCGGCGGGGACAAAACCCAAGGAAAAATAGGCGATCGGCGACTTTCTCACTATTCCGACGAAGCGGTTTGGACGTTTGCGGGGGTGAACTTTTCTACGTTGTGTTCCACGGGCTCCACGGCCAGGTGAAGATACTCATAAATCGCACCTAAGTCCTCGTCGGTCATGCCGCCGTATTCTCCCCAGGGCATGGGGGAATTGATCTCTCCGGGTTTGACGGGAGTATGGCTGGCGGTGAGCTTCTCGCCTAATTTGAAGCGTTTAATAAAGTAATCCCTCGTCCATTCCCCGATGCCGGTTTTTTTATCCGGCGTGATATTCGCCGAGCGGACGGTGGAGCCGTCGGGCCAGTGAAATTCCATCCCGCCCGCGGCCTCCAGGTCCGCCAGGGGATTGCCATGGCCGTCGACCGGAGTGTGGCAGTGCAGACAGCCGGAGGCATTGATGAGGTAATGGCCGTAGGCCAGCAAATTGGTTTTATTGTCGGAGGCGAGATAGGGTTGGGCTTTTTGAGGCATGGTTTTGACGATCAGGTTCACGGGAAAATCCAGGCGCCGTTCCGGCGGCGTGTAGGCGATCGGCTGGAGGCCGCGCAAGTAAGCCACGATGGAATAAAGATCTTCCTGGGTTAAGAGGGCGTAATCCCCGTAGGGCATTAGGGGGAACAGGGCGTTACCCTGCTTGTCGAGGCCGTTTCTCAAACAGCGGATCAGCTCGCCGTCGGTCCAATCTTTTAAATGATAGGGGGTGATGTTCTTGGCGTAAATTTCACCCGGAAGGCCCATCAGCTGGTGATTAAACGAAAAGCCTCCCTTGCCCAGGGTTTCTTCCTTGATGGGCCCTCCGACTAAATTCCAATCGCGGTCCGAATGGCACCCCAGGCATCCCACCACATGCTGGGTCAGGTAGCGGCCCCGGGCCAGCTTTTGCGGAGTGATGTCGATTTTAATATTTTCGGCCGGGGTGACCTTGGGAAAGGCGGATTCCAAATAAATCAAACCTGTCAGGCACAGGATTAAAAGGAAAATCACAAAGCCGCCAAGAATTTTAATGAGGAGTCTCATACCGCCTCCGATAGGGGTCTTTCCGAATAGGCTGTGGGAATGGTATTACGGAATGGGGGTGGGGAAAAGTGAAAAAAACTGAACTTGTTAAAACAAAACCTTTTTCACCACGAAGTACACAAAGTACACGAAGTGAGTCGAAATCATTGGTTGACTTATATAAAAGATTGAATTTTAAACTTTGTGTACTTCGTGGTGAAATGAATTGATTTGTCCTGAAAATAAAAAAGCCCCCGGGGGTGACCCCGGAGGCTTTTTTTGACGTCGAAGAACTAGATCTTGCGGACGTTCTCGGCCTTCAAACCTTTGTCGCCTTGTGAAACTTCGAATTCCACACGGTCACCCTCGTTCAGGGACTTAAAGCCATCCGACTGAATCGCGGAGAAGTGGACGAATACATCCTCGCCTCCGTCTTGGGAGATGAAACCAAAACCCTTCTCGTTCTTGAACCACTTGACGGTACCTTGTGCCATACTTCAACAACCTTTCTACTGATAAAAATTTGAATCTTCTTGTAGGCCTAGGGCGCTCAAGAAGTTGTCATAATACAAGAAAACAAAGGAAAATCTAGGGAAAAGCGGGTTGTTTACTCGGTCTATTGAACTGAGAACCCCGATGGGGTTCTATTCCGACCAAGACTTTGAGATTTGTTTTAGGCCGGTTTTTGGGGGGTGAAAATCCCGAAAATATCGAATGAAAACCGGGGTCGTTTTAATGATTTGCTGCTGTTCTAAATTATTTTAATGAAAGCCTCCTTCGGTTAAACTGCTGGACCTATGGCGACCTCAATCCCCGCTTCTTTAAAAATTAACGAAATTTATCTGAGCGTCCAAGGGGAATCCACCTGGGCCGGGCTCCCCTGCGTCTTCGTCCGCCTAACGGGCTGCTCGCTTCGCTGCAGCTGGTGCGATACGGCCTATGCTTTTTATGACGGGAAGGATGAAGGCTTAAATGAAATTCTCGCCCGGATTGATTCCTTTGGCGTGAAGCTGGTGGAAATCACCGGCGGGGAACCCTTGGAACAAGACGGCGTTTATCCTTTAATGGAAGCTCTTTTAAAGAAGGGCTACCAGGTTTTGCTGGAAACCAGCGGGGCGGTGGATTTGGGCAAGGTGCCGCGCGCTGTGGTAAAAATTATGGATATTAAATGCCCTGGTTCGGGAGAGGATTCCCGTAATCTTTGGAATAACCTCGAAAAATTGGCGCCGCACCAGGATGAAATCAAATTTGTGATTAAAGACCGGGTGGATTATGAGTATTCCAAGGATATTATCCGGCAATACGCCCTCGAGGGAAAATACACCCTTCTGTTTTCCGCGGCCTTTGAGCATTTAAAGCCCTCGGATTTGGCGGAATGGATTACGGCGGACCGCCTGCCGGTGCGGTTTCAATTGCAGATGCATAAGTACATTTGGCCGGACGATACAAAAGGCAGGTAACATTTTTTCAAATGTTCCTGTTTGAAGACGGAAATGAGGCCCGTGTGGATAAGTTGAATAATTCGTCGAAGCTCTGGATCGCGTTCGGGTTTTTGATTTTGACATTTTCTCTTCTTTCATTTTGTTCCTTCCAAACTTATTGGGTTTTATTAATAAGCTGCTTGGGTCTTATCGTCCCCCTGATTTTTACTTTTAAGAATCCTCTTTTGGCTTTTCCGGAAAAATCTTTATTTTCTGTTCCTTCGTGGTTATGGATTCCGATTTTTTTGGGCGCGTTTTTTTTAAGATTTTATAAATTGACGACGCTTTCTACTTGGCCAACCCTGGATGAGGCCAGTCAAGGGCTGGCGGCGATTAATTTAATGGAAACGGGCCGGTTCCATTTTTTTTACGCCGTTGCCCGGAACCCGCCGTTTTATCTCTGGGGTCTGGCGGGATTTTTTAAAATTTTCTCACCTTCCATTTTTTCGCTATGGGCTTTTCCCGCGTTGATTTCGTGCGCGACTGTTTTAGCCGCCTTTTGGGTTGGCCATGAAATGAAAAAGCCGGTTTTTGGTTTGGCCTTCACTTTGTTTACTGCCTTTAGTTTTTGGCCGATGTATTCCGGGCGTTTTTCTCATCCGCCCCCCTTAATGCTTTTCTGGGTGTATTTAGCTCTTGGGTGCTCGATTCGTTTTTGGAAATATGGCGGCGAAAATCGATTGAGAGAAACCGTTTTATTGGCGGCGGTTGTTGGTAGTGGATTTTATACATTTACCGCCTGGCCCGCGGCCGCTTTTGTTTTTTCTTTGCCCCTTTTGGTTTCGGTTTTTAAAAAAGAAAAATACGGCGGTATTCGGCTTGTTCTTTATGGCGCGATTATATTGCTGCTGATAGTTCCATTGGCGTGGGGATCCTGGAAGGAAGGATTTTGGGATTATGTGCGAATGGTCGGCGGAAACGGTGATTCAACCGTTTCGCTGGCCGGACGGTTAAAGATCGCAGGCATTTATTTGGCGGCCCCATTTGTTTCGGAAAGATTGTTTTTAAATTCATTTTGGGGCGGTTTTTTGAATCCGATTTTAGGAGCCCTTTTCTTTGTGGGACTTTTTTCAATTGTTCTTAAACGGGAAATTTATTGGGTTTGGTACGTGACGGCGCTCTTTCTGCTTTGGCTGCCGGGGCTGTTGACGATAAATTTTGAGATGTATCGAATTCTTCTTTTGTGCCCATTTTTTTTAGCAGGGGCTTCTTGGGGTTTGTCGGTTTTGGCTTCTTCTGTTTCGGCCGACAAGAGGGCGTTCTGTTTTTGGATTATCTTGTTCTTTTCCGCGGCGCTGGATAGTTATCATCTTTTTGTGGTTTATCCCGAATTTCAAGCTTTGCCGGAGAACAAAACGACCCTGCATTCGGTGGAAATGGCAAAAGCTTATCGGCTCATTCAGGAAGCCGATCAATCGCGAGGCCCGTTAGTTTTATTGACTGAATTCGGGCTAAAACCAACCGCGGCTTTTACGGTTGCGACCTATGGCATTAACGTAGATCAAAAGGAAGACCATTTTATAAGAACCCCGAAATACGCGGTTGTTTTGACGAATCCTAATTATCAACCGTTTTTAGAAAAGATTTTTCCAAGCGCGGAATGGCGTTTTTTAAGCTGGGACGATTCTAACTGGAATAATAATCTTCTTTTGGGATTTATTCCTTGGGTTCCGGCAACTGACGAAATTCTTCGCCGCTGGTGGAAAGCGGATCAAGCGTTGCTGCGGGTACGCGATGAGTCGGTTCAATCCAAAATTGATAATGATTCGGTGGAATCGGCGAGAAGATTGGAATCCAGTTATGTTTTATTTCAGAAAGATCCGTTTTTGGAATCAATTTACTGGGAGAAAATGGCTTTTTATGACTCTTCCTCCGGTACTTTATCCGGTGCGATTAATAATCTGGAGATGGGCTTAAAAAGAGGTTATCCTTCGGCCAATTTATATTATTCTTTAGGCGTGTTCCTAGGTTTTGAGGGTCGGATTTCAGAAGCTCGTCGGGCTTTTGGGATGGCGTTAAAAGCGCCAGTGGATCGAACTCCGGCCGCAGGCCTTCTTCATCGAGCGGAATCTGGCCTTCCGCTCTTTTGATTTTATTTTTTCGTTCTGAGCCTGAGCTTAACTTTTGAGGTTTCAATGAAAAACAAAAAAGCGGTGGTGCTGGTGTCGGGCGGGTTGGATTCCACGACTTGCTTGGCGATCGCGAAACAAAAGGGTTTTGAGCTTTACGCCCTCACCCTCTCTTACGGCCAAAGACACCAGGCGGAATTAAAGGCGGCGGATCGGGTGGCGAAAGCTTACCGGGTGAAGAAGCATCTTCAACTCGAAGTGCCTTTGACGGCCATCGGCGGTTCTTCCCTGACGGATAAACATCTCAAGGTGCCCAAACAACGAAGCGTTCAAGAAATGGGGAAGGGAATTCCCTCCACTTATGTTCCGGCCCGCAACACCGTGTTTCTTTCCTTGGCATTGGCCTGGGCGGAAGTGCTGCAGGCGGAACATCTCTTTATCGGCGTGAACGCCCTGGACTACAGCGGCTACCCCGATTGCCGGCCCGAATTCATCCAGGCTTTCGAAAAGCTGGCGGCCTTGGCGACCAAGAAGGGCGTGGAAGGGAAGTGGAAGCTGAAAATCCACACGCCCCTGATCCGCATGAGCAAGGCCCGGATTATTCAAACGGGATTAAAATTGAAGATTAACTATGGTTTGACCCATTCCTGCTACGACCCGAAAGCCAACGGCAAGCCCTGCGGGCGGTGTGATTCCTGTCTGTTACGGGCAAAGGGGTTTCAAGAAGCGAAAGCGTTTGATCCTGTTTCCGCTTGATTCGCAACGGTTAAACCTCAACATCGGATTTGATATTGATCCTGGAAATTTCTAACAATTACACCATTGGCTCATGTTTAAAGGGTTTTTAATCTTTATCTAGGCCATAATTTTGTCGAGAACTCCTCTTTTGTCGATAAAATAACCGTTATATCGCCTTTACTTAATTTATTTATGAACAGTGGTCTGAATGTTTTTATATAAGAAAAAAATTCTTCTTTTATCGTTTTTGATTACGTTTATTTCTTCTATTTTTCCCTTCCCGCTTTTTGCCTTTTCCATTGATCCGTTGGCCGATTTGGTCATTGGGTATAAGACCCTGACCCAAAGGGAACGTGACGGTTCAGACGCCCTTTCGGACACGCTGTATAAGCCTGAGCATATTTTCACGGATGGGACCCATTTCATCGTCACGGACAGCAACAACGCCCGGGTTTTGATTTTCAATTCCATCCCTACCAGCTTTAATGATCCGGCGGACGTGGTGGTGGGCCAGTGCGATGTCAACACAGGTTCGGACGCGGATGAAGGACAACCCCTTTCCGCGACCTCCTTAGGGACGGGAGCGTACGGGGTTTATTACGATGGAACCTATCTTTTCATTTCGGACTCAAACAACAACCGGGTCTTGGTCTATAACGGTCTGCCGACTTCCAGCAATACGCCAGCGAACGTTGTGATTGGCCAAGCTTCCGTTACCGCCAATAGTTCTGGGATCAGTTCTAGCAAGTTAAGCCAGCCCCGGGGTGTTTACAGCAACGGAACGACTCTTTTTATCGCGGATTCGGGCAACAATCGGGTCTTAGTCTACAACAGTATCCCCACCTCCAATGGCGCCGCGGCTAATATCGCTATTGGACAGCCCAACCTGACTACCAAAACCTCGGGCAGCGGCACTTCCAAAATGAACCAGCCAAACAGCGTTTATAGCGACGGGGTCTCGATCTATATTTCCGATTTGGGCAACAACCGGGTCTTGATCTACGGCGGGATGCCCGTGACCAGCGGGGCTCCAGCCGCCTTGGAGATAGGACAAGTCGATTTCACCGGAACGACCGCCAACCAGGGGCTTTCCGCCCCGACTTCCCAAACACTTGTCTCGCCTAACCAGGTTTGGGTTACTGGGGGAAACTTATTTGTCGCCGACGCGGGCAACAACCGCGCGCTCATTTACAACGGCATCCCGACCGCCAACGAAGCGGGCGCGAACGTGGTGGTGGGCCAGGCGGATTTTGTTTCCGATGGCGTCAATGGCGGCGGTTCAGCGGGACAGACAGTGCTTGACGGTCCCTTGGGAGTGGCCACCGACGGGACCCATTTATTTATTTCCGACAGTTCAAACAACCGCCTTATGATTTATAACAGCCTTCCCACGACAAACGGGGTATCGGCCGACCTGGTGGAGGGACAAGCGGATTTCGTGAGCAGTGATTACAACCGGGACGGTGGTGTCAGCGCCAACCATTTAGTCGTGACAGGCAGCGCTTTTTACGACGGGAACAATTTCTACGTCGGCGATACGGGGAATAACCGGGTCCTCATTTACAACGCTATGCCTGCCTCCAATAACGCGGCGGCGAACATCGTGATCGGGCAAAGCAATTTTGTAAGCGTGGGTTCGGGCTCCGGCGCGGCCAACCTCAATACTCCTTACGGGATTTATAGCGACAAAACGAACCTTATTGTGGCGGACACCCTGAACAACCGGGTTGTGGTCTACAATCCTATTCCCACCTCCAGCGGGGTCACGGCCTCCCTCGTGATCGGGCAAACTAGTTTCGGGGTGACCACGGCCAATCAAGGGGGGGCACCCTCCTCGATCACCCTGTATGTTCCCTACGGTGTCAAGGAAGTGGGAGGGAACCTCTATGTTGCCGATGCCGGCAACAACCGGGTATTGGTTTTCAATGGGGTGCCCTCATCCAGCGGGGCTGGAGCCAGCCTGGTTTTGGGGCAGACCGGCATGGGAGCCACCCAGGTCAATCAGGGAGGGACACCCGCAGCCAATAGCCTGAACCTGCCCACTTGCGTGAGCAGCGATGGAACCCATCTTTTGATCGCGGATGCGGGGAATAACCGGGTGCTTATTTTCAATAGTATTCCTGCTACCGGCAATACTTCGGCGAATGTGGTTATCGGCCAGTCCAGCATGTCGGCCACTCAGGTTAACCAGGGTTTGGGAAACCCCACCGCTCAAACGCTGGA
The DNA here is from genome assembly GCA_963849245.1 of candidate division FCPU426 bacterium. Lineage (GTDB taxonomy): Bacteria > Oederibacteriota > Muellerivitia > Muellerivitales > Muellerivitaceae > CAWKIY01. The sequence goes on from CAWKIY010000147.1 coordinate 13,555, forward strand.
CGAGCCGACGGGTGTTTGGGTGAATAGTGGAAGGGTTTATATCGCGGATTACCTGAATAACCGGGTGCTGGTTTATAACAGCATTCCCGTGACCAACAACGCTCCGGCAGACTCGGTTCTGGGCCAAACCGGCTTCACCACCGACGCTCTCAACCAGGGGTCTTGCGTCACGGGAACGACTTTGTATAACCCTTTTTCCGTTTTTTACGGCTCGGGAAAACTTTTTGTCAACGATCAAGAGAATTCCCGGGTCTTGGAATTTGTTGACCCCAATCCTCCGCCGACTTGCACCTCCACGCCAAGCAGCACCGCCACTTTTACTTTGACGGTTAGTCCCGTCTATAGTCCTACCGTTACGGCGACGATTACTCCCACATTTACTCCAACGATAACGTTGACCGATAGCCCGACTAATAGTCCTACGATTACCCCGACGAATAGCTTTACGGTTACCAATACTCTAAGCTTTACGCCAACGATTACGA
>CAWKIY010000148.1:0-13944 GCA_963849245.1 candidate division FCPU426 bacterium
ACGTTTCCCAGTTCATCCACCGCCACACCCTCGGGGGCGGAAAATTGTCCCTTGTCCTGGCCATAGGCGCCCCATTGGACCAAAAACTTTCCGGAAGCGTCAAACTTCTCGATCCGGTTGTTCCCTGTATCCACCACATAGAGATTCCCGGCCTTATCCATGGCGATTCCGGTGGGATTATTGAATTGTCCTTTTTGCGCTCCCAGGCTTCCCCATTGGGCCAGATATTTTCCCGTGTCATCCAAAACCTCGACTCGGTTATTGCTGGCATCCACCACATAAGCCTCATTTTTAGCGTCAAAAACCAGAGCCACCGGATTTTCCAACTGCCCATTGCCCTGGCCCGGGGCGCTCCATTGCGTCACGAAAACCCCGTCGGGTGTAAAAACCTGGAGAATGCTGTTGAGCGTATCGGCCACCACCACATTTCCCTTCCCGTTCACCGCCACGCCCAGGGCATGATGAAATTTCCCATATCCCATGCCCTTCCCGCCCCATTGGGTCAGGTAAGCCCCCGCGGAATCAAATTTCTGAATGCGTTCATTGGAATAATCACAGACATAAATATTCCCCTGCCCATCCAGCGCGATCCCGTAAGGAAATGCGAATTTCCCGTTTTCAATCCCAAGACCACCCCATTGAGAAAGATAGTCATAATGAAAGAAGGAAGTATTCGGATTGGAGGCGTCTCCCGCTTGAACCACAGAGGAAGGAGCCATAAGGAACCAAAGGATAACCAAAAATAAATATCTCATCAAAACCCCCAACAAAACTTAAACACAATTTTCACCACTAAGTACACAAAGTTCACGAAGTGAACGCATTTTTTGGAAAACGAGGCCTTACTTTGTGTACTTCGTGCACTTTGTGGTGAAAATTAGACAGTTTGTTTTTCTAAGATGAAGTCCGCCAGTTCTTGGAAAAAGGTCATCCAGACCGACAAACCAAATTTGAAACCGGTCAGCACTTCCTGAAAGTCCCGGTCATTTTTCATTTGCCGCACAATGGTGGAAGTAATCTCCTGCACATGCTCGGTCTCCAGCACTAAGTGCTTGGTGAAATATTCCTTATCCGCTCCCGGATAAAGGGGCTCAATGGCGCCATAAATGCGGCTCAGGGCCGGCTGGGCCAAAAATTCGCCCGCCGCCAAGGCTCCCAAGGCCGCCGGAGCGCTGGTGGAACCATTCTGGATATACCGCACCAATTGGGACCGCCATTCCACGGCAAAGGCCGGTTCCTCAAGGGCCTCAACAGAAATCCCGGCGGTCGCCAGGTATTTGCGGTAGATAGCGTGGTGGGTACGCTTCACGTCCCCTTCCCCGCATTCTTGAAACAGGTTCACCGCCAGGGTGGTACGGGTTTCCTCATCTTCCATCCGCGCCGCGCCCGCGGCGATGAGGGAGGGAAAGCTTTTCACGAGGGAATCAAAGGTTATAAGAAACCTTTGGGCGATGGAGGCGTAAACCGAGCTTTTATCCCAAGCTCGAAAAAAGGCTGATTCCTGAATGAATTCATCTATCAGTCCGTTGCAAATGCTGCCGACTTTTTCTTCAGTCACCATTCAAAGCTCCCTCAATCGCACAAATTTTTAAAAATAGCGGTTTACAAACCAAGCGCGAAAAGCACGGCTTGTTTCACTTCAGATAATTTTGAGGAGGGCAGGGTGGTAATGAGCCCCCCCAGCTTTGCCTTTGAGACAGTTTGGATATGATCGCAGTTCACGGCGCTATTCGTAATCAGCCCGTCACTTTTGCCCAGTTGAACTTCACTCGGAATATTCCGGATCGTGGTCGTTAGCGGCGCTACTGTCACCTCGCCGAGGTATTCAAAGATTGAATTTCGGGCCAGAATTAAAACCGGACGTTTTTTACCGGGATGTTTGAATTTATCCCAGCGCACCTCACCCCGCTTCATTCACCCCCCCAAGCTTGTTCCTTTTCCCAAACCCCTACCTCCGTCCGCGCGGCAGGATGGGCTTGGTAACCCCTGCGGTGCCGATCTTCCAATTGCTTGGTTTTCAAGTTGCGCAGGGCTTCCTTGAGCGCCAACCGGGCGAAAGCCGACCGGGTGGTATGCAGCTTTTTAGCGGCCTGATCCACCGACTTGAGCAGGGCATCCTCTAAGGTCATTTGAACTGTTCTCACGCGTCTTCTCCCTTTATAGCTATAGTCATCGCTATGATTATACATTGTTAAAAAAGCTTTCAAGGCAGCCGGTCTATCCAATGCGGGGTATCCTGACACGGACAATTTTAAACCTAGTTCAATCAATCGCGTTTAAGACATATTTCTCAAAGAAAACCACCGGTGTAAAAAAGAATCGGTCGCCTTCACCATAATTTCCCGCGGTGATGGCGCAAACCAAATCCAATTGGGGAACGATAAAAATGAATTCTCCTCCCGATCCCAAGGCGATCGTGGCCGGTACTTTTTTCCCATGGAGAAAAACATAGCCCTTCCACCATAAATCGCCGTAGCCCCAATCGCCAGAGATTTTATCCGGTGAAATCTTTTGGGTTGTCGCCTCCTCCACCCATTGGCTGGAAAGAACCTGCTGTCCCTTCCATTTTCCCCGGTTCAAATACAACTGGCCTAACTTGGCCATATCCCTGGGTTTTAACCAATTCGTCCCCAGAAACTTCCCTTCGTTGCCGTTTTGCCACTCCGGGGTGATACCGAGTGGATCATAAAGATATTTTTGGGCGAAGGCCGGTAGCGGCATCCCGCTTTGTTTTTCCAGCAGAAACCACAAGGGGGCCAAAGCGGTGGTGTTATAAGAATAGCGCTCCCCCGGTTCGTGACCCATGGGCTTGTTCAGGGCAAAGGAAAGGCCGTCCGGGGTCGTTCTCAATTCCGTCAGACAGGCGTAGGGAGGATCATCCCAATCCCCGCAAGAAAAACCCGAGGTCATGGTCAGCAGCATGCCTAAAGTAATCTTGTCCTTGCGTTTGTCCCAACCCTCCTGGTTTCGGTATTCCGGAAAAAAGTCGTAAAGTTTTTGTTTCTTTTCCACCAGTCCCTGATCTCTCGCGATCCCAAAAAGGCTGGAAAGAATGGATTTGGCCACGGACTGTAATTCATGCGCGGTATCCGAGTTATGGCCATAAAAACTCTCGTCTAAAACCAGTTTTCCATGTTGAACGACCACGATGCTATGCAGATGAGGAAAACTTCCATCCAACACCCGGTCGAAACCTGTCCGCAGGAGTTTCAGGTCCGTGTGTCCTTGGCGTAAATCTCCCACCTCCCAACCATCAGAAAAAGGCTGGGGCGGTTGATATTGATAGGTTGTTAACGGTTGTCCCTGGTCATCCATTCGGGGAACAAAATAATCCGCTCCCCGGGTCAGCTCGAAGTTCTCGGGTCTTCCGGACCAAGTGTCCGTTCCTTTCAACCGATTGCCGTCTTTGCTTAATTGAAAGTCCAATACACCCCCAAAGGGAAGTTCCACGTGACAGGTTCTGCCCTTGACTGAAATTCTCTGGGCGGGAAGGTTGTAGACACCGGTACCGATGAAGGTCCAGTTCAACCCATAGGTTCCGTCGCTGTTTTTCTCGATGGAGAAGGCCAGCCGGGGTTTCAAATCGCGCCAACGGATAAAGCCCTTCCAAAGGCCCTCAAAACCTTTGGAACCCTTGTTCACGACAGCGGGAAAATGGGCCAGGGGCCGGTTAAAGGAAAGGGTGAAATCAAAATCCTTTTCCTCTCCCTCATTCCATTTCCAAGGTTTATCGGAGGGTTCCTGATGGGTCAAATAAGCCAGCAGATCGGGAGTCCATTTCCGGCTGTCCTGGAGGAAGGTCTGAAGCCCCGGCGCGGTTAAAGTGACCGAGAGGCCCCCGTGGGCTTGGGTAGGACCCAGTACGAGAGGTTGGGAAACCGCCTGGGAAAAAATTAAGTCTTTGACTGGCTCCACCGGAACAAGACCCTGATTGTCCCCCAATTGAAATGGCCTTTTCACCCAGTTCGCGTAAGGCAGGGTTATCTCCGGCCGGACACAGATGACATGGATGGTTTTTCGAGGCTTCATGGCGTAATGGATATGTAAGAGGCCGTCGGGCAGAATTTCGGCGGTGGCTTTCATGTCCACGCAGTCCTTAGCGTCTTTGCCGAGCAAACAAACGGGATTGAAATCCAAGCTCCTATCCGAGCACCTAAAACGCTGCTGCTTCCATCCCTCGGTGTAAATTATAGGCTCAATCTCAAGAACCTTTAGCTGGTTCTCCGTGACCAGCACTACCCCTGTCACGGTGGTTTGAACGGTTAAAGGAGGTGGTGAAACGGCCTCCGCTAAAACGGCATCTCCCCCATTCAAAATCAAAAAAACACAAAACGGAATTAAGAAAACATCCATTCTCTTCATGTAATTTTTCATTCGGTTCGCGCTCTTTTTATGCCGATACCCCATTCCTAACACTTCGTTTTCCGGAACAGAAGAGTATCTTTCAGAATATTATTCCAAAGTAGTGATCTGGTGTTCAATCCGGTTAATGAATCATTCCGTTTCGCGGGGACTGTCCTTGCCGATATAGGCCCAAATTTCCTTCAAATCTCCCTCGTCATTACGGACGATCTTAACTTGGAATCGAGTGGGCACGTTTGAACTCTTTCAAGAAAGCGCAGGCAGGGCGAACGCGGCGGGCGGTCACATCTTTCTCGGCGGAAACCAGTTCGCGGGCCAAGTTCACAGCGCTCAAACAAATCTCGTAGGCTTTCGCGTTCATTAAAACAGCGTTAGCCTTTCCGTTAACCGTTAATACGACCGGGCGGCCGGTTTTATGAATTTGGTCCAGTAGGCTGCGGGCATTTCGCTTTAAATCCATTACCGACCGAATATCTTCCGAAAACTTGATTCCCATACCCGCCTCCTTAATTCGAGCACCTAATATGATGCTTGAATTAGCACCATATATTTATATTTAGAACCACAAACCCCGCTATACAAACACCGGAATCGGCTTGATGCGGCGGCAGCCTAATTTGGCGATTTCCAAAACATGCATCTGCATCATGGCTTCCAGATATTGTTCCTGGGCGGTCACCAGCTTGCGGCGCTGGGCAGCGGTTTCGGAATAAAGCATCACCAAGTCCCGGCCGATGGCCACATGGGGCGGCTCGTCGGCTTCCATATCCTTGATGGCGTCCATCAGTTCTTTATCCAGCAGTTTCACGAGGATGCTGTTGTCGTCCGTAATGGAAGTCAGCACAATCTCGCCCGCGAACTGGTTGGTGGCGGCGATCTCCGAGGCGGTTTCCATGGCCATCTGCACCTTTTGCATCTGCACCAATACATCGGGCAGTTTGAATTCATGAATGCGGGCTTCAGCCCCGTAGCGTTTCAGTTCCCGAACGAAAACATCGTAATGGCGAACCTCATCCCGAATCTGCCGGGCGATGCGCAGTTTCAAATCCACTTGATCGTTGGGCAGCAGGGTAATTTGGCGTGCCGGAGAAACCGTCCCGAAATACCATTCGGACCAGGCCCTGCGGCGCATGTAATAGATCACCGCTTCTTTATAGGCTTCCGGTTCCAAAGGCGTAATCTCGTAGCCCGCGACATCATAAAGGTCGTCCCCCACGGCCTTGCCCCGGTGGTAGAGCTTCTTCACGAAATCCTGGGAATTCCCTTCCATCAACCGGGCATCGTCCCACTTGGAATAAGCCGTCAGACGAAGGGTCTCCTGCACAGCGCTTTCGGTATTTGGCATAAACAACTCCTCAAGAAATTTTCACCACCAAGGCACCAAGAAAATCTTAAAGTTTAAAACTCATTTTTTCGCCGTCCTTGGTGCTTTGGTGGTGAAAATGATCTCGTTTTAGAGTTTTAAAGTTGGCTCGAGTTAGAAAACCCCTTCTTCCAGATTGATGCCGTACCAGATTTCCAAGCCTACCACACCGGTCGATTGCATTTCGCCATTCATCGCGTCCGAGTTCATGAAGATAGGGGCTTTGGTGACGTCAGAGGCATCATGAACCACAATCGCCACCTCGGGTTTTCCCGGATAATGGTGAATGCTGTAATCGCTGTTTTTATATTGCCGTCCCGGGTGATTGTGCTTCCCGCCATCTTCTTTGTAGAAGCATTCCAGCCAAAAAGGAAAATCCCGCACTTCATTGCGGGCGATCACGACCCCGCCGGTCATTTGAGGTTGATTACTGAATTGCCGCTCGGTGGTATCCAACCCATACCAAACCATGGGAATTCTTCCTCCGGCTTTGTCCAAGGCCGCCATAAACCCCGGCGAATGAACAAAATCGACGCCCTTGTCCAAGTTGGAGCATTTCAGAATAAGGATAGAAGCCTGAGGATCATTCAAGTCGCGATGAAGGCTATAAGCGGAAACCCCATGGGCCTTCAGGTTGGTCCCCTGACCCAAAAAAGCCGCGTGAAAAGCCTTAAAATCCTGCGCCTTTTGCCGAATAAAAACCGTTCCAGGGCCATTGGTAGAATTGGTCGCCCGGCAAGCAAGGCCACCCAATGCGGGGATTGAAACAATGATGAACAACATCACAAATAAGGAGCGCTGTCTCAGCAAGGCCAAACACTCAATCCACTTGAAGAAGAAATTCACGTTAATCCTTTCACGAAAAAGCTGGTCTATTCTGGCATAACCGCTGGGGCTTGTGAAGAATTCGATTTAACTATCATCAACCATTCATAACTTTTGTTTTGCGGCATTTAATTTCCGATTCGATATTTTTTCAAATGTGGATTGAATAAATCAGCACCAAAACAATCCCCGATACAAATGATACCTTCCAACAAAATGGCAGTATTTCTTCCCCGAGTTTAATACTTCTTCGCAACTTCTTTAATTCCGGTTCAGTTCCGATGCTTTCGGCTTCATCAATTGGCATCGACTCGTACATTTCAATAAGCCTATCAATGTATATTCTGTATGCCCCTGTATAAAGTCTGCCTTTTTTTAAAAATTTGAGCTCTTCTTCTATTTTTTGTTTGGCTGTCATTCCGGCTATTTTTTCATCAAACTCTAATCGCCTCTTCATCAGAAGCAAACTATTTTTATTCGCCATCGAAAACTTATTCAAAACCGTAAACAACAACCCCCAGCAAAAGAAAAAAATGCCAAAGCCCAAAATCCCATCCTCAAAACCAAACTTGGAGGATGAACAAATTTTTAAAAAACCAATAACAAGAAGTGTAAATAAAATACAAGCAACAATGAATTTTCTCACTATTCGTCCTTCGGCTCCTATCAAGGGTTATTTGAAAACCATGAAGCGCGAATTAAATTTAGAAAAACCTAGCTCACCCGCACACAAAAATCTCAATTTCGTTTTTTTCCAGCCGTGGACTTTTTAGACTCAAAATATCCTGTTACGAATATCCAAATTGAAGCCCCAAACAAAATTAAAGCTCTTGTTAAGGAAAAGAAATTAAATCCCGGCAAAAAGAAATATGAAACCCCAAATATTAGGCATAATAAAGACGCTAAAACGTAATTCCTTTTTGAAGGTTTCCTTTTCTTCTTGTTCTTTTTCGAAATCCTATAATTCAGAAAACTGACCGCAATTAACACGGCCAAAAGAATCAAAGTCGTGATCCAATCGCTACCACCCATTTCGTTTCTCCAATTCGTCTAAACGGTCAAATTTCGGGCTATAACTTGCTTAGGTTAAAGCAAAACCCTCCAACACCCCATTTTCAATTTGACCTCAGGCATTTTCTCGAAATATCCTTTCGCCAACAAGCTCAATAAAAGTCATAGGCTTGAAACTCATATTTCCGGAGGCACCTTTTTATGATTTCTTCCTTTCTTCAAATCCCGATCCTCAAAATTCGGCCTAACGCCAATAATCCCCGGCATGTCATTACCCAGGACGCGGTGGATAAGAAAGTCGCCTCCCTCAAGGCTAATGGACAGGAGACGCCCATCAAGGTCCGTCCGCTCGCCCCTGAAGAGCGGACGGCTTCCCCGGGGATTGACTACGAACTCATCGGCGGGCACTTGCGGCTTCTGGCCGCCCAAAAGCTGGGGTGGGAAAGCTTGACCGCCCAGGTTTTAGACGGCACACCAGAGGAAATCGAGCGGGCCGCCCTGGTGGATAATAAGGGCGAGGACATGCATTGGCTGGACTGGGACCGGGCTATGGAACGAATGATGGCGACGGACCCCCAACTAACCCAGCAAGATGTCGCCGACCGGCTTGAGTTTTCTCAAAAAACGGTCAGTAAGGCCCTAAAACTGTTGTCTTTATTGAGTTCTAGCGCGCGGGAGGCGATTTATACCCGGGGTATAAATTTAGAAACCAACGAGACTATTGGCGAAAAAGCCGTGTTTCCTCTGACCGAATTAGCCGATCCTCAAAAGGTCGAAGCCGCCCTGAATGTAGTATTAGATCGAAAAATGACCGAAGCAACAGTCAAGAAACTGGTCGCCTGGGTGCAAGCGGGTAATAGCCCCAAAAGTTTCCCGGAAGACGGTAAGCTCTCCGGCCAGAAGGGTTCCAAGCAACAGCGGTTCGACCCCGCCGACCCCAACGCTGAGCTTTGGAAAGGCCTCCCCAAGAGCGCCAAGATTCACAAAACCCCCAAAGGTTACAAACTCACCTGGAACCTCTCCGAGACCGAAGCCCCGACAGTGGTGGCAGGAGCCTTGGCCCGCTTGAATGCCGATTCCGGAGTGGAATCGACACACCCAAGTCACGGACCTCGACTTGAGGTCTCGGTCCAGGGGCCGCCCCATATCGAAAAAATCAACCACAAGCTCAAAACCGGACAAAAGCTGAATCTCCAGGAAAGCCTGTCCCTGGCAGTCCACGGAAGTGAAACCGTTCTGGTGCCCGTGGCCAAATCCCTGACCCACCTGGGTTTCGAGGCGGGCCGGAAACTGTTGAAGTTGGGCGAGAAGGAAGTGAAAAAAGAAAGCCGGGAGGAGAAACACCATTCCCGCCGCAATTAGAACCAAAACCAACGGACATTCCGGCGCCCTAAACCAAACGGTGGCTCCGTCGGAAGAGGGGACCCACTCCGGTTAAGCGCCCCTATTTTCCAAAAACTTCTGGATGGCTTCCAACGCCTGCTTGGCGTCATCGCCGTCCAGGATGAAAGTCAGTTCGGACCCGAAAACGGCGGCCAGTTGAAGAAGGCACAGCACGCTGCGCGCGTTGATCAGCTCCAGCCCCTTCTGAACAAAGACATGGCTGTGATACTTTCGCACTACCAAAACCAACTGGGCGGCCACCCGCAAATGAAGTCCCTGGGGGTGAGTCACCTTGATCTTTTGGGAAAGACTCATAAGACCTCCTAACGCGTTGAAATGGGGGTTTGATCCGCGAAACTTTGAAGCCGGTCCACGCTGATCTGGGGCGAAAGGCCGTATTGTTCTGATCCAAAAATCTGGGTCACAATCTGGTTCTTCCCCCGGTTTTTCGCCTGGTACATCAGTTCGTCCACCTGACTCACCAATAAATGAACCGAGGATGGCTTTTCATAATAGGTGCCCACCCCAAAACTGGGGGTGGTGTCACAGAGCTTCTCTTGATAGGCCGCTTGAAGGCTTTTTTGAATTTGGGCGATGAGGGGTTCCACCTCGGCGGGACCGGTTTCGGGGAATAAGAGGAGAAACTCATCCCCGCCCAGACGGGCCGCCAGATCGGTTTCCCGGATCGATTGCTTCAAGATTTCACCCGTCATTTTCAACAGCTCATTCCCCGCCAAATGACCCCGCTGATCGTTGACCTGCTTGAAGTTATCCAAATCCAAAAAACAGAGGGTCAGGGGATGCCCGTACCGGATAGACCGAAGACGTTCCATTTCGGCCGCCTCAAAAAAAGCCTCGGCGTTCAAAAGCCCCGTTAATCCGTCGCGCCTCAGCTGTTCATGCACCTCGTAAAACTGTTTCTTCAGCAGGGCCAGGGCGATGGAAAAAGTGGTGTTGGTCGCGAAAAGGCTGAGCACGTTGAAAATAACAATGCCCAGGTTGGCGGAGGAAGCATGGTGGAAAAAGAGGTTGCCGATCAGCAACGTGGAACTGCTTAGGAGCGAAATAACCGCCCCGGCCCTGAAACTGATAAACCAGGTGCAAAAGTAAACCGGAATCATATACAAAACCGAAAGGTGGATTTTGAATCCGGCCGCGTAATCAATGTAGGCGAAAAAGGTGATGAACAGGAAGGAAACAAGAAAAACCGCCCCATGGTATTTGGGATTCATCAAGTGAAAGCTTTTTGGTTTGGGGTTCAGGGTCGGGGTCATCCGGTTCACTCGAATTCGTAAGTCTGCTAAAAATTGCGCGTCTATTATCTTAGACGCCATCCACCCCGGGAAAGGGTCGGCTTTTCGAAGGAAAGAACTGCCTCAAACTGAATGACACTCTTCCCTCATCCGAACTAAAGCCGACCATGCTCCATGGCTTAATTATTCGGGCTCCCCGAATCCGGTGTGTCCATCCTCTGTAAAATCTCGGTGTTGGTGGGGTTGTCATCCTGCGCCGCGCTGGAATTCGCCTGATCCTGATCGAAGGCTCCGGGATTGTAAGCGTTCCCTTGGGCGTCAAACAGATCGTAGGATTTATCGTTGAGGACCAAAATAATTTCCATGGGCCTGCCATTCGCCGCGTCCGAGAATTGAACGCTCTCCACGCCCGAAGCCAGATAAACAGGATCAAAAGACGGCGGATCAGCCGTGTCGTACAAGAAGGCGTCCTGAGTTTCAGTGTCCACCTTCACGACCCGGGTTCCATCCGGGCTGGCATAGGACTCCAAGTTCGCGTTATCCGGCGCGGTCACGACCACCTGGTCGTCCTGCGAGTTGCAGGGAATGTAGGTGTTGCCGTTGTAGCAATAAAGGTCCCCAACGTGGTTGGGATCCTGCCACCACCAATAGCCGCTATTCCAGAAACACCAGCGGTTAAAGTCCGAGTCATACCACCACCAGCGGCTGTTGAAATTGCGGGTCCAGAAGTATTGGCTGCCCACATACCAGCCGTACCAGTTGTAACCGAACGAGTCCAAGTAATGGCAATAGTTGAAGCCGCCGTCATTGTGCCAATAGTAATGTCCCGCCTGTCTTTCGCTGGCGTTGAATTGATCCACGCGGCCCTGCCAGTCCGAACTATCCACCCGGGCCATCTGATCGCGGACGACCTTATCGTTGAAATTCCGGGGTGAAACCGATACGGCGGTAATGACCTGGTGGTCCGGTCCCTTTTCGGGGACGCGGATCGTGGAATGGGCCTTATCCGTCGCGATTATTTCGGAGCGGTCCGTAATGAGGCTGGGTTCGGATTGGACGCCCAGCTTTTGGAGCTTCTGGCGCACATAGCCCGGGGTATAAGCATGATGATGCACCGCCACCGCCGCCTTCACGCCCGGCTGGACATAATTTTTAACCGGAGGCCGGTTGAAAACCGGAGCTGAAATGGCTCCTTCCCGTATCGGCACAGCGGTTCCCGGCTGAGGTTGAGCTGGAGGCCGGGACTGAAGAATAGGCCGCGGGTTGGATTGAGGCTTGGATTGCGCGGGAGCCGGGTTATTCCAACGTAATTGGCCGTAAGAGGGGGGGCGGGAAACAGCCGGGGCAGGGTGCTGGGATGGATAATTGCGGTTATGCCCTCCGCTGGAACCCCGGTTCATATTAATGACCACCGGCTGTCGCGCGGGAGCCGGTGAACGAACCATTTGCGGACGGGGAGCGGCGGGCGCGCGCCCTTCAGAACCGGCTTCCCCGCGAACTTCGCTCCAAGCGTTAAATCCAGGAAGAAGGAAAAGGACCGTAATCAAACTTGTTATTTTTTTCATCTTTATGCCTTTCAAAAAAGATGTGAAACAATCCGGGTCTTTTCTTTGGACGCACGAAGTGTCATTTGAGGGCATTATTTTTTTGAAATTTTTAGCGGCGTTTTTTCCTTAAGAGGTCAGGCATAAACCGCTATCGAATTGATAGAAATCGGACTGAAATTTAGCGGACTATTTCGGCCCTTTTGAAAAGCTATTTCGTCTATATCTGGGTAGTTGAGGAAAATAAAAAGATGGAGGATGGATATGAACCGTTTGTTTTCGTTGGCCGCTTCACTGCTATTGATCAGCTGCACAGGATTGGCTTTAGCCCAAGACACCCCGCCCGCGGCTGGAAACCCCGCGCCTTCCACCACCCCCACTTTTAGGGGAAGAAATCCCCAAGTGCGGGAAATTTCCGACCGCATCAAATTGCAGCAGGACCGGATCGCGGCAGGCGTCAAAAACGGTAAAATCACCGCTGACGAAGCCACCGCGTTGAATGAGAAGTTGAAATCGATCCGCGAGGAACTACGGGCCGACTTCAAACAGAACAAAGAAAGCGGCCAAAAAGGATTGACCGACCAGCAAGTCCAGCAGTTAAAGCAGGAGTTGGACGCGAACTCCTCGGCTATCCACGATCTTAAACAAGATGCCACCGCCGCCGCCACGCCGGCCAACCCGTAATCCAAAACCCTTTTAACAGCAAAGCCGGACGGCCCAAGCCGTCCGGCTTTTTTTATGTCGTTTGATCGCGCTTTTGAACTAATGAATCTTCCCCGGGATTGAAGGTTTCACCCCCTTTAAAAGTTCCGCGGTCTCGGCGTCGCTCAGGTATCGCCACCGACCCGATTCCACGTCCAAGGAAATGGACCCAAATGAGACCCGGGTTAAATCCAGCGCCTTGAAAAACTTGTTCTGTTTTTCGTCTTTGAGTCCTGCGAACATCCGCCGGAGATGGCGGTTCTTTCCTTCATCCAGCACGACTTTTACCAGCGTATTGGGCCCGACCACACCTAGAACCGAGATGGATTTCGCCTTGAGAATTCCAATCGGGGTCTCGATCCCTTGAAGAACTTGTCTCAAATGTTCCGGCTGAAGGCGGCCTTTCAACCAAACCTCATAAACCTTATCGAGATAACGGGGCGCCTGAAATCGGCGGACCATGAATCCTTCCCGCACAAACAGCAGAAGTCCGGTGGAATCCCTATCCAACCGTCCCACCGGCACCCAGCCCTGGGTGTGAAATTCTTTCGGCAGCAGCGAATAAACCGTCCCGGAGTCCGATTTCTTTTCACCCCCGGAGTTTTTCGGACGAGTTACCTCTGCTCCTTTGGGTTTGTGAAGCATTAGGATTCGTTCCGGCATATTCATTTCACTCGTCGGTATGGACTCCAAAGTGGGCGTCTCATTTCTTCTTAAGATTAACATCCGAATTCTTCCCGGGTTCTTTAAAATTAGGTTGAGGTTATTTTATCCAAAACGGCAAGAGGGCTCGCAAATTCTCCATGCAAAAAAGGATTCCAGCCCCTACAATCATTGAGTGAAACCTTCCTTTTCAATTCCACGTCCAACCTACCACCCGGTTCTCTTTTTTTTAATTTTCGCGGTCGTTAACGCCCTTGAAGCCTACGATCCAGAAGCGGGTTTCTCCGCCAAACTTTGGATCGGTTTTTTGGGCTTAGTCGTTCCTTTTCTATTCGCCCTTACAACAGCCGCCGATAAACCCGCCGCTTCAGCTTTCCCCTCAAAAAAAGAATCGCTTTCCCCTATTCCGGTATGGCTCATTCTGGTTTTATTCATGGCGGGAATCGCGGCGCGGATTTACGGCCTCCAATCCCTCCCGGTTTGGCCCTTATGGGACGACGGTGATCTCAGCTACTACGCGATCCAACTATGCGAGCGTTGGAAATGGCAGTTCTTTTTCGGACCGGCAAATTACGGGCCCTTTTTCACCTGGGGACAGGCTCTTTTCTTTAAATGGCTTTCCCCTTCTCTCTTTTCCATGTGGCTTTATCCCGTCCTCTATTCCGTATTGGCCCTGCCCGTCGCTTATTGGGCTTGCCGGAAATTTTTCAATCGAAGCTTTTCCTTTTTGTACCTGTTAATTCTGCTCTTTAGTTTCTGGCCTATTTATCTTTCCAAATTCTGTTTATCCACTACCCTTGATCTTTTATGGGAATTTGTCGCCCTGGGGGTTTTGGGC
>CAWKIY010000149.1:0-13282 GCA_963849245.1 candidate division FCPU426 bacterium
ATGTTTTTGTCACTTTACTGACTCGTCGTCTTGTTCAAAATGAAAAAAATATTGAGCTTGGTGGCGGGTCTCATGCTGATTGCCTCACACGCTTTCGCCGCGGAAGCGAAACCGGCGGGGGAAGGGATGTACCTGGGCCTCGGCGCCGGGATGGATCTTCCGTCCTACAATTGGTGGTCCGGAACGCCGGTGGGTTTTGCCGGGAAGGTTTTCGGGGGGTATTCGTTTGATCGAAGCGCCGCTCTCCAGCTGGATGTCGACGGGGCGGTTTATTCTTACCCCAACGGCAACAGCACCTTCGATCTTTATATCCTGCCGGAATTTAAATATACCTTTGATAATCCGGGTTTCCAGCCCTACCTTTTGGCCGGAGCGGGTTTGAACCTGTCCTTTGATTCTGGGAATGGCATTTCAACCTCCAACGGTTATTTCGCGGGTGTGGCCGGGGCCGGGGTCCAGTTCGATTTGGGCGGAAACACTTCACTCTTCATTGAGGGGAAATTCCATATGGCCTTCGTGAGCGTCGCGGGCGCCTCGGATGTCGCCAATGATTTTCCCATTACGGCCGGTTTAAGATTTCCCCTTTAACGCGGGACTGATCCTTTGGCCGCTGTCTCAACGGTACAACAGCACCGACAAATAAAAGATGGCGGGATAGGTCGATAAGAAACTCCAGACAAAGTTATTGAGGCCCATCACCCAGGCCAGTCCCAGGTGAAAAGCCAGGCCGTAAATCAGGACGAATAAACAAACCGGCGGGGGTAAAAAACCCGCCGCCGCCAGACCGCAGTCGCCATAACAAACCAAATAACCTAAAAGAACCGCCCAGCGGGGCCTTGCCGTCATGATCTGGTAGAACCGCCCGTGCCCAAAAGTGTTGGTGGACAGTAGTTCGGTGACATAGCGGCCGTCGCGCCAGCCCCGCCTTTGGATTTTCAAAAAGCCCGCGGTGCCGTAGGCCAGCATGGAATGAAGCGCGATAAAAAGGAGGGCGAAAAGTTTTGCCGCCGGGGTAGCGCCCAGCTGGCCGATCCAGAGGGCCGTTACCACCACGGAGGTCATCAGGTCCGCCCCGTTTTGGGTTCGGCCGCAACGAAGGGTTTGGTAATAAGTGGTCAGGACCGCGCCCGCCAAAAACCATCCGGATTCCCGGGGCATCCCAAAAGATCCCATCAAGGCCAGGCCCATCGCCAACCGCAGGGCCACCATGCCCAAAACTCCCGGATAATCAAAAAGAAACCTTAACCGTAAAGCCGAAAGAATTTGGTTAAGCTTTTTTTTAGGCCGGCGCAGGATTTTCCAGGAGAACCAGCCCGAATCCTTAAACTGGTCCGGGTCGGCCAGCATTTCAGCGCTGGAAATGGCCAGGGAGAGTCCGGTTAAGACTTCCACCCAGGTGAAAATAGTTTCAACGGTCATGGGATTCCTTCGGTCCGGGAATCCCGCTCCAGGGCGCGGTGAAGACGACTTCGTAATCCGAATCCTGATCGAAATAGCGGGTTTCGCATAAACGGAATTGAACCGCCCTCATCCTCTGGGGATCGGCCTTCGCTCGGGCGTAATTCAGGATCAGGTCGTGGGATAAGGTCTTTCCCGCCGCCCGGTTCCCCTCTTTCTCCCGGGATTTCATCAGCGCCTTAACGCTCGCGGTGAAAACCTTGCGGACGCGGCGGTTGGGATTCCACAGTCCCGCGAGGGCTTTGCGCCGCGGGATGACGTTGAGAATTTTCCAGGGGGTGATTTGGCCGGCGGCGGTTTTCCAGCGTCTTTCCAAAAAATAATCCATCCGCGCGGGGGACGGCGCGAAGAGGTGCCAGGTGGGAATGAGGCGCAGAACATCCCCCTTCCGAAAGGCCTCCGTCCAGCGGCCTTTCCATTGGTTCAACAGGATGGCCAAAAACCAAACCAGCAAAATAATTAAAACGATCCATTCTCGAAATGCCATAGGGAGCTTTCTGTTGGAATTTACGTATTTAAATCCCGAATAAATCAAAAATACTTTTACGGCGGATTTATTAATAATCTTTCCACTTTGTGTTAAAGCACTACGCGGTTCTCATTATGAATCTTACCTAGAAGAACAGCATTAAAAAGTGGGGCCGGAGGAGATTTTGGGCAGCACCTAACAGCAAATCCCCCTCGATCCCCCTTTTCCAAAGGGGGAAGGGATTATTGCGATAATCCCTGACTCGGTTCATTCCGGATTTAAATTATGTAAGTCTCTTTCTTTTGGGGAAATTAAATGAAATAGAAAAAGCCGGGCCCCACCTGGGCGCCCGGCTTTTTTTTAACGGCCTCTATTTTTTCCGGACACCGGCCTTTTCCGCCAGAAGCAAACTGGCCCGCCGGTACTTATCCTGTAATTGGCGGTGATTGCGGGTTTTGGCTTTGAGGGTCTTGAACAAATAGGACCTGAGCAGGCGCGTGGCCTTTTTCTGCTGTTCCGCCTTTTCCAATCGCAGGGCCAAAAGCCAATGCTTGTTTTTCGCCGCGGCCTCTTTCCCGGGGGCTTTTTTCACGTCGGCCCTCAGCTTGGTTAGGCTGGCGGACTGGGTTTCCATGTCGGCGTTGGCTTTCACCAATTGCGCCAGCAAAGCCTTGCGGGACGCCCCTTGGGCGGTTAAAAACTGAAGAAGCTCGGCTTCCAACAGCTTAAACCGGGCCGGGGTGAACTTGTTTTTCAGGCCCTGGATGGACAGCAGGTTCTTGCGGCCCATGCGTTTGCGGAGTTCGGCAAAGTCGTCGCCGCGGTCGTCATCCCCGTCGTCGACTTTTTTGTCGTTATGGACCAACAATCCCGCGGCGCCCACGAAATAATTGCTCATGTCCGCGACGCGGAAATTGAACACCGGCCTTGAACCTTCCTCGACCTCAATCCCCAGCAAAGGCCGCCATTCCCCATCCCGGCAGAGAATTTTGTCGCCCACCTTCAAGTGTTCCGCGCGGGTCCATCCGCCCTTGAAGAAACGGTGGGGAGGGGTCACGCGGATTTTCTCGATGCCAAAGTCCAGCACCAGTATTTTTTCCCGGAGCGTGGGGAAAATTTTCAACACCCGGTGGATTCCCACGGTCTGCTTTTCCAGGTCAAAAGCCAGCACTTGGTGATCCACCCCGATCTGATCAATGGGGGTCACTCCTTCGCTGGTCCAAACAGATGTTCCGGCCACGAAGCAGCCGTCGCCCTCATTGTCTCCCTCATCCCCGTCGTCGGCGTGATCGTCCGTATCCGAGTGGTCGTCGGTATGATCGTCGGTGTGATCATCCGAATCATCCGTGTGGTCATCGGTGCTATCGTCTGTATGATCATCCGTACTGTCGTCCGTGTGGTCATCACTGGTATCGTCCGTATCCTCATCATCCGTATCATCATCGTCAGTGTCATCGTCGTCCGTATCATCATCGTCGTTTTCATCGGTGTCTTCATCTTCGTCCTCGTCGTCATTGTCATCCAAACAGGTGTTATAAGCGGATTCCGCGTTCGCGGCCGCCGCGTTGGCCGCGTCGAGAGCCGAGGAGGCCTGGTTGTCCAAGGCGCCCAGGGTGGCCAATTGGGCGAAGGAGGTATTAAGCTGGGCGTTTAAGACGCTGGCGGCGTCCGTCAAAGGCATGATGTTATTAATGCTGTTCGGGTCGTCTTGCGTGAGAATTTCCAACGCGTTCATCAAACCGAAAATTTGACCGCCCAAATCGGCAATGTCGTAATTCAACTGCAGTTTCTCGTCCTCAATCGCCGCCCACTGGCCCGGATCGCCGGAAAGGATGGTGGGCAGCTTGCTCAGTTTATCGGCCAAAGCCTGTTTCTCGTTCGTCAAGATGGTGATCATATCCGGGATAGTTTCTCCCGGTTTGGCGTCTTGAGCCGCCGCGGTGATGACCGCCGCCGCGCTCTGCAGGGGGTCATAGGTATTGATCAAATAATTGTTGTAGTTGCTCTGCGCGGTGATCAGGTTGTTGGCCGCGTCGATGGCCGTTTGTGACGCGTCGTTATAAGTCGATAACTGTGAATCGCAATTCCCCATAAAAAAATCCCCCTTGATATTTTTATTCACCGGCGAAATAAATTTGCGGAGGTAGATTAAGGGATTTAGGGGAAACGTAAAATAGTAATTCAATCCAGTGCGAAGTTTAACGGACCCGTAATAACGCGTCCCGAAATTAAAACGCTCAAGTGAAATATCTCGGTTAAAAAGACGACCGTTTTTAAATAAAAAATAAAAGTAACCCTTTCAACATTAAAGGGGTGAGGCGGCGTTGGACAAAGCGGAGGAGGAATAGAAACAACCGGATGTCCAAAAAATCGCCTAAAGAATGTCCTGCTTTTGACCTGGGCTTGGTTCTTGTTTGAAAAATTTTAACTTCAGTTCGTCTATCTGATTGCGCAATTTCCAAAATTAAATAAATTATGGGGCGATTTTTAATTTCCATTTTTGAGGGAGGCCCCCATGTCCGTTTCGATCCAAGACGTTTTGGCGCTTTTGCCGGAGCTGTTTCCCGGTACCCAGTCCATTCCTTACGCGAATCTTCACCCCAACCCGGAAAATCCCGGTCCGGCCTTGACCGACTCTGAAATCCAAGAACTGGCGGATAACCTGGCGGAGAGGGGGTTGGTGAATCCCATCAAGGTTCAGCCCGACCCGGTGAACCCGCTGGTTCCGGGAGTGAAGCTTCACCCGGACAATCCTCGGATTACAGCAGAGGGCCGGCCCTGGGCGCTGGGGGATTTCAATTACCGCATCCTCGCCGGGGAACGCCGGTATCGGTCGGCGGGCCGGCTGAAGTGGGAGGCCCTGCCGGGGTTTATTCTGAACCCCACGGCGGAAGAAGCCGTTGAGATCACCCATTTGGACAACGACGTCCGGGATAGAGGCTGGTGGGCGGGTTATCAGAGCATCGAACAGCTGGTCCGGGCCAACCCGGGGCTGACCCAGAGGCAGGTTGCGGCCCGGTTGAAGCTATCGGTTGAGTCGGTCAACCGGGCGGTACGGCTTTTACCGCTCCTAAACCCCGAAGCGCGGGGGTTAATTGTTCGGAATCCGAACAATTCAAATAAGGGAATTCGGGGTATTTCAGAATCAGCCGCCTTTCGGCTGGCCGATTTGGGCCCCGGAAGCACTCTTAAGCCGGGGGTGAAGAAGACGGGGGAGGATAACCAGCGGCTTTGGCCCTACCCAGCTATCCCGGTTGATACCCAGGACCTGGTCCGACGAACTTTAGGGGTGGCTATTGACGAGCAGATGACCGAGGCGGGGGTGAAGGGACTGGTCCGGTGGGTTCAGGATGGCGGTAAGCCCGAGGGTTACCAAGCTAAGGGCGCCAAAGTTGGCTCGGCCCCCAAAGTTAAAGCGGAAGAACCGGAAACCGATGGGGATGAGGAAGAAGACGGAGAGTCATATAAACCCCTTCCCTGGTCGGAAGACTCCAAACACCCTGAATTTCTTCAAATCCCAACCTCCCGAATCCGAGTGAACTCCGTTATCGCTGTTTATTACTCTCACGCTCTGGATGTGGAACGAAAGGCCCTTTCCATGCAGGCCACTGGTTATGCGGGCGATATCCGGATTCGCAGCCTTTCGGAAGAGGAAAAGAAAGCGGACCCGGACCACGATTATGAGGCGTTCGATGGGATTTTAGCCTTGGAAGGGGCCAAGAAGCTGGGTTGGCCTAACCTGAACGCGATGGTTTATGCCATCGACCAGTGGGAAGGCATTCGATTCCACAGTGTCTCCCTTCGCCATTCCATACCCCTAACCTGGGTTGAAGTTTACGAGGCCATCGAAAAAATGCTGTTGGAAGACCCGAGTCAAACCTTGGCCGAATTGGCTGTCACATTTGAAGAAGATCCGGAAGTCGCGATTAAGGTATTTCCGGTCCTGAAACTTCTTAATGAATCCACACGGGTCGCGATCTCTGAAAGTGTTCACCGCTGTCATGAGGGAAGGGTGGATATAGGTGGTCACCGGTTCAGTGAAAGATTGGCAATTACTCTAGCACGCCTGGAAGGCGGTTCTAAAAACCCGCAGGAAATACAACAACTCGTCGAAAGAGTGGTGGGGATCGTCATTGAAAATGAGATGTATTCCAAGGAAATTGAGGAACTGGTGGATTGGGTTTTGGCCGGAAATGATCCCGGGGAGTATTTTGAGAAAGAAGCTTGAGGGGTAGACCGGGTCGGGTGGGTTAAGATAATGGGCGATCAAGCTACTGGCACTCCGAAAGTGGATAATGGGCCTGAACTCTTTATATTTTCTTAAAGAATTTGAGGAATTGATGAAAAAATTATTTTTTCTTAACGTGATTTTCTGGATCTCGCTATTCGTTTTAAGTTGTCCAGTAGAAGCTTCTGAAGTGAGGGTGGATTCCATGGGCGGACTGGACATGGTTCTTTCTGACGAGACGGCGGATATGAACCCCTATACGCTTGGCAACCCAGCGGGCTTGGCCCTACTTCCAACTCAAAGCCGTTTTGAGTTGAGCGCGCCCTTTTACAGCACCACGAACGCAAGTGGTAACGGAAACTGGACTTATTACGGAATTTCACCAGGAGTCATAAAAGGGTTTTATGACCTTGGGGATTTCACGTCGCCCTTCGTTTCGACGGCTGGATATCAATATCAAGGCGTTCTTGTTGTCCCGGGAGATGGTTGGGCTTTTCAGGCCACCGGCGGGCTGAATGGCGGTTCGGAACAGGATTATGTAAGTAGAACAGATACGAATTACCAAATGGGGCAAGAACTGGCCCGGGCCGCTTATCATTTTGGGCCCTTCGCTCTTGGCGCTGAACTTCAGTACTCGGAGACGGCCACAAACAACACTATTCCAAATTTTGCGGAAAATAAAACCATCATACAAATAAGTTCACAATCCAATTGCGCTCTCAACACGGGGCTGCTGGCTGTTTTTCCCCTGGGTGACGGCCAACAGTCAAGCCGGCTTACATTAGGCGGGTCTTTTTCCATTAATAATCTATTACCATCCCAAATGAGTGAGTCTCAAATAAACTCCAACGGTATTTCAGTAACTCAGATATCTCGAATCCCAGAAACGATTTTCGAACCTTGTCTGTTTTTTGAAATTCCTGGGTTCTTTCAAGGCGGTATTCTTTTGGAACAATTGAACACTACAAGGATGCAAAGCTTAAGTTCTTCCGACCCCTCTGTTACCCCCAATGAGCTGTTTTCATCGGTGGATACTTCCGATAACTTTAATGGAATCTTATTTTATAAGTGTAAATTAGCGGCGGATAACAGCAGTGACCCTCACCCTATCAGCTTGAATCATGGAATATTACTCGAGTTTCTTTCACAGCAATTTATCTCGATTCCGCCTCCGGGACTTCAAAGTGTTCCCCCTCGGACTAATTCGGGGGTTCAATTCCAGATAGGTTTCGGCTTGGAAAGGGAAAAGGATTTTACTTTGGGATTGCAGGCGAGTGAAATTACCAATTTCGAAAACATTCCTCAAATAGATAATCTGCCTGAATCAAATTATTTCTATTCTCGCTTTACCTTGGGCGGAGAAAAATGGATTTCTTCTCATTGGGCTCTGAGATTGAGCGTTTCCTATATCGACGACAAGAATTCGGGTTTTGATTCTCCTATTAATTTAGGGTCTCCTGATTTTTTTGATCTGCTGGCTGGTGAAGAGATTACAGGAATTATTCCCACGGCGGGTGTGGGATATGAAGATAATGGCTTGAGAGTTGACGGCATGGTTTGGGTTGAGCAACCTCAAACCAACGGTTCGGTCACTGGGCCCGAGGTTACCTATACTGTTTTCGGAGCTCAACTTTCTCTCGCGCTTCTTTTCAATCCTTAATCATAGGTTAACTATTTACGGGGCAAAGGGGTCAGGACAATATTAAACAGGCATAAAACTTTGGCTTTTTATGAAGGTGTTGGCCTTTGTTAAAATGTCGAATCTCCAGGCCGCCATTAAACACTCTCGATGTGTTTAATGATGACTCAATCGCTTTTAAAGGGAACTCGAACTTTGAAATTCTTTTTATCCATTTTCGTTCTTTTCTTTGTTCCGTCGTTTCTTTTCGCTCAAAGCCCTGGCGTTACGAATATCCCTTCGCCGAACCCGAGTTTAAGTATTTACAACGATCATTCAGTGGATGACCTCATAACAATGGCGATTTGCGCGGGTAAGAAAATCATGGGTTCTGACTGCTCGAGATTATCAAAGGAAGAATGGTCTTTAATTTTAAAAGACAATAGAGCTTATATCGATGGTCTTTTTGAAAGGGCTTTGGATAAGGTTTGCCAAAAGGATGTTCGGGCCGCAATCAACAATTTGAAACTTCGTGCCCATTTCTGCGCGGAAGAGAAAATGAATAATCCTCTCTCGGCTGATTGCGCTTTTTATTACAGCTTGGCGATTATCAAATATTTAACGAAGAGAGACGAAGCAAATCAGGACCCAAACCTCGCGCCGCTGCGCGAAGGTTACAAGGAAGCCGCGATAAAAAACGTGTCGGACGCCATTATGCTTCACTCAAACGCGGATTATGTGGCGATGCAAAAACAACTTTTCGAAGCCCTTTTGATTGTCTATCCAGTAACTTCCTCGGTTCCCTTAAAGCAACAATCAACCGAGATTGAATGGAATAGCGATCATGATCCTTGTTCCCCCGAATTAAACGTTGGCCCCGCATTTAAAAGGAGAGTAAGCGGATCGAATTTGTCATCCCAAACGCCTACTTGCCAAAATGAGGATGTCCCCGATGAATTGGATGTCCTCTTTGCGCCTGGCACTTCGAAAGAATATTGTTACCACCTCATCTCAACGGTTGGCACTGTTTTGTGCGATGTATTTCCCCGAGGGGATTGGCCCTTTTATAGAATAAAAATCACACAGGGGTTTACGAGGGATCAAGTTCGAAAAACTTTGGATAGCGACCCCAAGGTAAAAGTGACTCTTAAAAAATGGAACGGCAATGACGCGATTTTTGACGACTTTTACTCGAAATCGTATTTGGAACTGAATAATTGAAATGAACAAAGGGGTAAGACTGGACTCCCGGAGTTACTAGTGATTACTTTGTTTGCCACCTTGATTTTTTTTAAATATTGAGGAATCTCCTGAAAAATAAAAAAGAAATTGTTAAAGAATCCCAAAAGAGTTTCAGCGTTAAAGAGGTATTGAGCGTTTTCATCGCGCTCGTGGCCCTCTTCATTTCCATATTCACGCTTTATCTTAACAATTTCCGCGTGGTGGATAGGGCCTTTGCTCGGATCGTCGAGATTGGTTTTGATGATTATGTGGCACCGGGTGGGGGTGAATCGGTGATTTACCGGGAACACATCAAGGTAAAGGATATTGTGGTGAGGGTCGCATTTATGAACACTGGGAATCGCCCCGCTATTATTTCAAAGGTTAGTTTTTCGATTGACTCGGGCAAAGACAGCATGTTTTCAGATGCGAAATATTCGGGCGACATCTTTCCGTTTTTGTTGGCTCCGCACGATCTCAAGCTGATTAGCCTGCACCTGACGATAAAAGATATCCTTGCTTTTTATCCTTTGATGAAATGGGAACCTTTCGTCGGGAGAGAACAAGGCAAATCAGATTATCGATTTTTAATTGGGTTGAAATATCTTTCGATCGATTCGGGTGGAGGGGTCCATGAGGTAAAAGTTGCGAAGCAGTTTTTTGCCAATTTGAAAGAGAAGGCTTGGTTTTCGATCGGTATGAAAGATAGAGACTCTCGCGATTTTCCCTTAACGCCCCTTTTCGCGGCGCAGACCCAAGAATAGTGGATAAAGGGGCTGGTTGGGCTTCTCCGGCTATCTTTTCTGGCTCATCCTTTTATTTGTTGTCGTGGCTGGTGTTTCCGTTTACAAACAAAGGGTACGCCATCTGCCTTCGCTAAAACTTCGGTAGATAGGCTGTTCAGTATCAGAAACATTGTAGTCAGGTCTTTATTTTATATTTTACAAAATGTTCCCATTTTGGGAACAACCGGATATACTTGATTCATGCGAGTCATCAGCCGTAGGCGTTTGCGGGAGTTTTGGGATAGTCCCGCGGGACAGAACGCTCAACAATCGTTGCTCGCTTGGTTTGGGGAAGCGCGGCAATCCCGTTGGAAAGGCCCCTTCGACATCAAGGCCGACTATCCGAAGACTAGTATTCTTAAGAATGGCCGGGTGGTGTTCAACATCGGCGGGAACAAATACCGGTTGGTAACGGCCATTCGTTACGATTTGGGCATCGTTTTTATCCGGTTTGTAGGGTCTCATGCCCAATATGACCGAATCAACGCGCAGGAGGTGTAAAGTGAAACTCAAGGTTTTGAAAAACGAAAAGGAACATAAAAAGGCCTTGGAGCAGGTTGAGGCTCTTTGGGACGCTCCCAAGGGTTCGGCCCGGGCGGATGAACTGGAACTGTGGGCGGCTCTCGTTGAGGTTTATGAGGAGAAACACCATTCGGTCGCGGCGCCCGACCCTATCGAAGCCGTGAAGTTTCGGATGGAACAGATGGGGTTGAAGCCCTCGGATATGGCAAAAATACTGGGAGGGAGAAGCCGTGTTTCGGAGGTGCTCAACCGCAAGCGTCCGCTTTCGGTGAACATGATGAGAAGTTTATATCATCATCTTCATGTTCCCGCGGAGTCACTTCTGGCGGAGCCGTCCGCGAAGTACCGCTGATCAGGCTGGGCTTTCCCCGATTTATTAGAAATTCTAATCTAGGCTAATCCATGAAAAAACCTCT
Source organism: candidate division FCPU426 bacterium (assembly GCA_963849245.1). Lineage (GTDB taxonomy): Bacteria > Oederibacteriota > Muellerivitia > Muellerivitales > Muellerivitaceae > CAWKIY01. The sequence goes on from CAWKIY010000149.1 coordinate 10,718, forward strand.
CTCCCGCTCACTTCTCTGGCTTGTCCCTTTAATCGTCCTCGCGGTCGGCGCTTCACTTTATTGGTACCTCTTCATTCCCCATCAAGTCCTAGGCCTCGATCCGGTTCGGCCATTTCCTTACAGCTCCCAGGAAGTTTCCTTCGTGAATAGCCAGGCGGGGGTGACGCTGGCGGGGACGCTGACTTTGCCTTGGGGAAGGGGGCCTTTTCCGGCGGTGGTGATCATTGGCGGGGCGGGGCCGCATTTGAGGGATGGGTATAATTCCACGGCTTCCCATAAGTTCGTCATTTTGGCGGATTATTTGGCCCGGCACGGAATCGCCAGTTTGAGGTATGACAAGCGGGGGATTGGGGCTTCTACGGGGAATTACGCGAACGCCACCAGCGCCGACTTTGCTCAGGACGCGGGTTATGGGGTGGAATATCTTAGAAAGCGGAAAGAAATTGATCCGGCGAAGGTGGGGTTAATCGGCCATAGCGAGGGAGGGGTGATTGCCCCGATGGTGGCGGCCCATTCGACCGATGTGGCTTTTGTGGTGATGATGGCGGGGCTGGGGGTGACGGGAGAGAAAAACATTCTGGTGCTCGACGCGACCGAACGAAAGTTGTTGGGTGCGAGCTCCTGGGATATTTTGGTTTGGCAGAAAATGATTTTCGACGGGCTGGAGCTGATCAAAAAAGAAAATGACCCGGCGGCGCTGGAAAAGAAGTTATGGAAAATGGAGGAAAAAGACCTGGCCCCCTTGAAGTCGGAAGATTCGGATATTGATTTGAAGGGACGTGTTTTTTGGACCAAAGCGGAGGAACGTTGGAGAATTTTTGAGCCCTGGGGCCGGTTTCTAATCGGGTACGAACCCCAAACCAGCCTCAGCCAGGTTCAATGTCCTCTCTTAGTTCTCAGCGGGGACAAGGACGGCTTTGTGCCGGAAGACATCAATATCCTGGCGATCGACGCGATGTTGAAGAACGGGAAAAATAAGGATTACACCATCCAGCTTTTCGCCGACACCAACCACGGCTTCCAGAAAACCCAGCCCGGCACTTCGGACGAACCCCTCAATCCCCAGCAAGGCTTCTCGCCCGAGGTGTTGGTTTATATGACGGATTGGATTAAGACCCGGGTCCGCTAAACCGGGGGGAAGTCTGGTCAGGCCCCTTTGTTCTATTCGGTTAGTTATTGGAAAATCGAATTTTGAGTTGATAGGGCACTTTTCATTTGTTTTTGTCCGCTTTTTGGTTTTGGGCCTGAATGTTATTGAGCGTGATAGGAAAGCCGACTATCATCCCCTGCCTGACATTGACCGATGCCCTTCCCTTCACCCCAAGACCAAGGAGCCTTTTTGAAAAGCGCGATCAGTTTTAAATTCTTATCCGGTTTTACCGGTTTAAGTTTTGTTTTGTTGTGGGTGTCGATCGGCTTTCCCGGCTGCGGGAGCAAGAGTGCCCCGAACACCCCCCAGCCTTCAGCCCCCACGCCAACCTTTACCAGTACCACTACGGGAACCCCCAGCGTGACCGCCAGCGCCAGCCCCACTATCACGAAAACTTCCACGGTGACCAGTTCGCCGACCGCAACGCCCACCCCGACGGCCAGCTTCACGGCGACCTCCAGCCCCACGGTGACGAATACCTTCACCGCCACCAATACGCCGACCATTACCTCCACCGCGACCCCCACCGCCACGCCGACGATGACGCCGACGCCCACGATTACGTTCACACCGACCATTACCTCCACGCCCTATAGCGAATCGGCTTGGACCTTTTATTCCGCCTTCGGTCATCACGCCCCGACCCCCGGCACCGACGCGGGTTTTTATTTAGCCTATGGCGTCGTGGTGGGGGGAGGTCATATCATCGTGAGCGATATTCAGCATGTCCAAGTGTTTGACGACAACGCGGATTACCTTTACAACATCACGGTCACGAACGCGGGCGCGATGGCTTTGGATGCCAATAACGAGTTGTACGTCGCCAATCAGTCCGGCGGGACGGTCGAAGGTTACACCCTGGGGCCTTCCAGCGCGACCTATGACTATACCTGGAGCGGACAGGGGACCCTGACGGCTCCCACGGGCGTCGCGATTGACGCCAATGGGAACCTGCTGGTGTCGGACGCGACCAACGGCGCGATTTACAACCTGAGTTGGACGGATGATTCGATCTTAAACCAAACTTCCGGAGCCCCCGCCAACTTTGAACCCTACGGCGTGATGGTGACCCCGGCTGGAACGATTTACGGATCGGACTTTCATAATCCCGAAGTGGTCTTGTTCAACGCCGATTACACCTATAACAGCGCGATCACGGGTTCCACCTGGGCGCTTCCGCTGGGCGGCACGGATTGCACGGTGATGGACTCCCAGGGTAATCTTTTTATCGCTGATCCGGGCAATGACCGGGTGGTTTATGCCACGGTTCAAGGCACCTATTTAGGGGAAATGGACGGCTTTGGTTTTGCGTGGAACCTCGCCCTCGATTCCGCTGATGACTTGTTTGTGACAGACGGCTCGTTTGACGACGTGAAGGAATACACCCGATGATCGGGGGAGGACTTATGAAAAAA
>CAWKIY010000150.1:0-14937 GCA_963849245.1 candidate division FCPU426 bacterium
TCTACAACCTCTTTTAGATAAAACGGCCCACGAATACGAAGCCTTGAATGAATTACTAGACGAACAAGCCCGGCTGGGGGAGATTCCCGGGAAATCGCCCGGCGTATGGACCTTCTCCAATTTCAGGTGCAAGAAATAGAAGATTTTGGATTGGATCGATTAGATGAAGACGAGTTAATCAAAAAATACCAGCGGATGAAGCATGGGGAAAAGATCAGCAAGTTCGTTTTGGAAACCCAGCGCTTTTTAGATGAGGAAGGCGATGGAGGCGTGACCGGCCAATTTGGAACGGTGGTTGGACGCTTACAAGACGCTGCGAGACTGGACCCGGATTTAGAAAAAATGGTGGAGTCGGCTAAAACCCTTCAAGAAGGGTTGAACCAGCTTTCCTTCGACGTTTCCCAAAAACTGGATTCCTACTCTTTCAGCGAAAGTGAATTTGAGGAAGTTTCCGACCGCATTGACGCTTTGACAACCTTGAAAAAGAAATATGGCGACTCTGTAGCCGAAATTTTGAAATACCTGGAAAAAAGCCGGGAAGAATTGAAAATGCTTTTGGGCCGGGAAGGCCGTTTAAAGACTTTAAGCGCCGATATTGAGACAGCCGCTGAAAAATACGCGGTCGTAGCCCGCCAACTCAGCGCCAAACGCCTGCAAGCAGGCCAGAAATTAACCCAAGACGTTCAAGAAGCGTTAAAAGAACTGGGCTTGCCCCATGCCGAAATGGGGGTACAGGTAACACCCGTGGAAGAAGCCGATAGTCCGGTTGTCGAAAAAGGAAAACCCCTTAGCCTTTCGCCCCAGGGCTGGGACCGAGTGGAGTTTCTTTTCACGGCGAACCCCGGCGAGCCGCCAAGGCCTCTGGCCAAAGTCGCTTCGGGCGGAGAAGCATCCCGGGTGATGCTGGCGTTGAAAACCGTTTTGGCCGAGAGCGATGAAGTGATGACCCTGCTCTTTGATGAGATTGACACGGGTGTCGGCGCCCGGACCGCCTCAGCGGTGGCCGACCTGCTTCAGCATTTGTCCAATTCCAAACAGGTGCTCTGCATCTCCCATTTGGCTCCCATCGCCGGCTTGGGCGATCATCACTTCCAAATCTCGAAATCGGTCGAAAAAGGTAAAACTTCCACTCAGGTACGCCGTTTAACCGAAAGTGACCGTATTGAGGAACTCGCCAAAATGCTGGGCGGAGAGCCCGTTTCCGAAACTTCTCGTTCCCACGCCAAAGAACTCTATGCTAGAATGCGGCCCAATTGAGCCTATCAGTTTGATGGAGTTGGGATGGTAGTCAGCAGCACAAAAAATCTTCGGAGGAAACTATTTATGAAGCTTTGGAACCAAGTGGTCCTGAGCGGTTTAGTTTTGGCCCTGGCCTTGAACTTAACCGTTAATAACGCGAACGCGCAGTCGACTAAGAAAAAGAAGAAAAAGGTCGTCGTGGAAGAAAAGCACGTGGTAAAGCACGTCATGATGGAAAAGCTTCCAATTGAAGGCGGAAACCTGGCGGGTAAACCTGGTTATTTCTTCGCGGATACGGCTACGCCCTTGAATCAGGGACAATTGATGGGAGCCGCTCATGTATCTTTTGATACCTGGGGTAACGCATTCCAGATTCCAATTGGCGTAAGCTATGGAATCACCGATAAAATCTTGATAAACGTCAACACAGCCTTCTATTCGGTTACGGGCGCGAGTGGATTGAATAACTTAGGTTTTGGCGGAAAATACTCCTTTAAAAATGTCGCCAAAGGTTTAGATGTCGCGGCCGGTCTTGATTTTACCGTTGGACCTTTATCCAACAACCTGGGCGCGAGTGAATTCGGATTTGACCCTTATGGTGTCGCGACTTATACCTTCCGCGATGGCTTGCAGTTGAATGGAAAGTTGGGTCTTTATATTCAAACCTACAGCACACCCTCTGTAACTGTTGACGGGTATACTTTCCAAGGCTATTCCGGCTCTTATTCCTTCTTCCAATTGGATTTGGGCGCGGCTTATCCTTTCGATCGTAACTTGACCGGTATTGCCGAGTTGGCGACCAATGGGGTCGTTAACGAAGGTGGTCTTGGTGGAACGCCCCTCATCGTGGGTATCCGGACCGGGCATGACGTTCAATTTCAGGCCTTTGGTGGTTTGGATTTGGGCGGACAAGTCGGTTTGTTAGTGGGCGGCGGTATCGTCCTCGTTTCGAAATAATCTAGTTTAACAATAAAAGCTGGCTCCCCTTGGATTGGGGGGCCAGCTTTTTTATTATAGGGACCTATGAACGAACTGAATTACCGCAGGGCAAGGCCGTCTGATGTCCGCCCAATCCTTAACCTGATCAATCACTACTCGACCAAAGGCGTTATGCTGCCCCGGTCTTTCTCCCAGGTGATTGAAAAGGTGAGGGATTTTGTCGTCGCGGTGGAGGAAGACGCTTCGGAACCGCAAGTGAAGGGTGTTGTGGCGCTTCATGTGGTGGGGGAAGATTTGGCGGAGGTGCGGTCCTTAGCCGTGGATGAGGCTCTGCAGGGGCAGGGGGTCGGCAAAAAGTTGCTGCAGGTTTGCATCAGCGACGCGAAAGAATTACAGCTTAAAAGGATATTTACCCTGACCTATCAAACGGAATTTTTCTCGAAATCGGGCTTTCAAAAAGTGGAAAAACTGAGTCTGCCGCAAAAAATTTGGAGCGACTGCATCCATTGCGCGAAGTTTTCTGATTGCGATGAAATCGCCATGTTGCTTAATATACAAGCCTCATGACCACCACTACTTCCACCGGCACCGAACCCCGTCAACCCAGCGCCCGGCCATCCGTTTGGCGCTTAATCGGCAGTCAATACGTGGATCTTTTGATGTGCGGCTTTGTGGCCTGGGTTGTTTGTTTCGCCTTTGGCTGGCAGACCAACTGGGCCTCGCTGGCTCTCTTTTTGTGGGCGGGACAGCTTTTCTGGTGCCGGGACCGCCTCCACCCGACCGCGGGGGAATATTGTCTGGGCATCCGCTACTTGACCTCCTCGTCCAGCCAGGTGGTGGCCGATATTCAAATCGTCCACGCCAAGCTCAAACTGAATGAATACTTGTTGGTCGCCGGAGTGGTGGAATTAACCCTGGCCTTTCTTTTTTTATCGGGATGGACTTTCTTGGGCAAGGCCGTGGTGTTTGGGGTGGTGTTGGGATCACCTTATGCCCTGGTCTATTGGGCCTTCGCGGGGTTCGCTTTTTTCATTTGCGGCGGGTATATGTTAAGCGGATGCAAAGTGGCCTTGTGGGTGGTGCCGCTGGTTCATGTGTTGTTTGGGCTGGATTTTTTCATCAGCTATCCGGCTTGGAAAGAACTGATGCAGAACAATTTGTTCTACACGCCTTGGGTCTGGAGCGCGCTGGTGGCATTCGCCAAATCCCAGTCTTTTTTCTTCCTGGAACTTTTCGCCCTTTGGAGCTGTTTTGTGATGGGCGTTCTGGCTTTCTCCCGCAAGCATTTGGTGAATTAGACTTCTCCCGGATGCCGCGGGAAGCCTTGGATTTTCCCCAAAAACCTCTATAATTTCCCTCTCTTGGAACCCCTCTGAAAGGTTTGTCATGGAAGCCTACAACTTCACCGAAATCGAACAGCGCTGGAAAAAGACCTGGAAGGACCACAACGTTTTCGCCACCGACTTGGCCAAAACGGATAAAAAATATTACGCGTTAGTCATGTTTCCTTATCCTTCCGGCGACTTTCTGCATGCCGGCCATGGGCGCAATTACATCATCGGCGACGCGGTTTACCGTTACTTCAAGGCGCAGGGTTACAACGTCCTCAATCCGATGGGTTTCGACGCTTTTGGACTGCCCGCGGAAAATGCCGCCATCAAGAAAGGCGTTCATCCGGAAGATTGGACCCTCAACAACATCCAGCGGATGAAGGGCCAGTTTTACGACTGGGGTATGGGTTATGACTGGGACAAAGAAGTCGTTTCCTGCCTGCCGGAGTATTACCGCTGGACCCAATGGATATTCCTGAAGCTCTACGAAAAGGGCCTGGCTTACCGTAAAAAAGCCTATGTGAACTGGTGCCCAACCGACATGACCGTTTTGGCCAATGAACAGGTGGTCGATGGGGCCTGCGAGCGCTGCGGCACGGTGGTGGAGCAAAAAGACCTGGAGCAGTGGTTCTTCAAAATTACCGACTACGCTGACCGCTTATTAAAAGACATCGACCGCCTGGAAAACTGGCCCGACCGGGTCAAGACCATGCAAAAAAACTGGATTGGCCGTAGTGAGGGCGCGGAGGTGCGATTTCAAGATGGAGGGCCGGGAAGAATCGGTGACGGTTTTCACCACCCGCCCGGACACCCTTTTTGGCGCCACTTACATGGTGCTGGCCCCGGAGCATCCGCTGATTCTTTCGCTGGTTAAAGGAACACCTAAGGAAAATGAAGTGAAGGCCTTCGTGGAGAAGGTCAAGAAACAAAGCGCCGGCGACCGTATTGGCGAGGACGCGGAGAAGCTGGGTTTGGACACGGGACTGAAGGCGGTAAATCCGGTCAATGGGAAGGCGATTCCGGTTTATATCGCCAATTACGTTTTAATGGATTACGGCACAGGCGCCATCATGGCGGTTCCGGCCCACGATACCCGGGACTTTGACTTCGCTAAAAAATATAACATTCACATTATTCAGGTTATTGATCCTGCCGAAGAGGTCAAACACGCCTGGAAAAAAACGAATTATCTTTATGATCCCCAAAACGAAGCCTATACGGATGACGGCAACCTTAATCAATTCCGAGTTTTCTCGACGGCTTAAAGGTTGAGGCAGCCAAAACCAAAATGGCCCAATGGCTGGAAGAAAAGAAAGTTGGCAAGAAGGCCGTCACTTACCGCTTAAGGGATTGGCTGATTTCCCGCCAACGCTATTGGGGCGCCCCGATCCCCATGATCAAATGCGACAAGTGCGGCTGGGTGCCCGTGCCGGAAAAAGACCTGCCGGTGCGCCTGCCCCGCGCGATGTGGAATTTAAACCCACCGGAGAATCTCCTCTCAAGAGTGTGCCGTCTTTCGTGAATACCCAGTGCCCCAAATGCGCCGGCCCCGCGCGGCGGGAGACGGATACCATGGATACTTTCGTGGATTCCAGCTGGTATTACCTGCGCTATGTCTCTTCCAAGAATGACAAGGCGGCTTTCGATTCCAAGACCGCCAATGAGTGGCTTCCGGTGGATCAATATATCGGCGGGGTCGAGCACGCCATTCTTCATCTGCTTTATTCCCGTTTCATCACCAAGGTTTTGAAGGATCAGGGAGTCATCAATTTTGATGAGCCTTTCAGCCGTCTCTTTACCCAGGGGATGATCACCAAGGGCGGCGTAAAAATGTCCAAGAGCAAGGGAAACTCGGTTCAACCGGACGAATTAATCCAAAAGTTCGGCTCGGACACTTTCCGTCTCTACACCTTATTTATCGGCCCCCCTGAACGGGATGTGGAATGGGATGACCGCGCGGTCGAAGGCGGTTTTCGTTTTTTAAACCGGGTTTGGAAATTGTTCCAGGAACTCTTGGAAAAACCTGACTTCAATAATGGCGGCGCGATTAAAGCCGAAACCGAAATGGATAAGGAAGTCCGGCGCAAAACCCATCAAACCATTCAAAAAGTGACCCATGACCTGACCAATGGCTTTAAATTTAACACCGCCGTGTCCGCCATGATGGAACTAATCAATCTTCTTTACGACTATAAAGAAACATCGGAGGTCAAAACACCTATTTTGAGGGAAGCCCTGGAGAATTTAGTTCGGCTAATGGGGCCTTTTACGCCCCATGTAGCGGAGGAAATGTGGAGCCGTCTGGGGAAGGGTTACCTCTTCGCCGCGGGGTGGCCTCAGTTTGATCCGGCCTGGCTGCAGGCGGATGTGGTCGAAATTCCTATTCAGGTAAACGGTAAAATGAAAACCCGGGTAACCGTACCCCGGGGCTTGAGCGAACAGGACATTCGGGACTTGGCCCAAAAAGATGAAAAAATAAGCAAGATAGTTCAATTTGAAAGCATCCAAAAGGTAATATGGGTAAAGGACAAACTGGCGAATTACATTGTGAGGTCACCGGGATGATTCAAAAAATTAAATCAAGGGCGTCCCTCTTTTTACTTTTAGCCCTGTTGGTTGGAATAACCGGGTGTCATCCGGCGGCAATGGTGGTTCCTTCTTACCTCAAAAACGTGGGCGTGGGAACTTTTGAAAACCGAACCAGCTACTTTGGTTTGGAAACCGAATTGACCCAAGCCACCGTCCAGGCCTTTCAGTTGGACGGCCGCCTGCCTTTGGAGGATCCGGACCACTGCGACTTAATCGTCAAGGTGATTATCCGTCAATATATTGAACAGCCTATTTTCTTTGACCCAAAAACCAATTATGTTCTGCAATATCAATTATCCATTGTTTACGATTTGGCCGCGGTAGATAAGATTGAAAATAAGACCTTTTTGGAAGACACCAATAAAACCCACAGCGTTTATTACTACACGCCTCAATATACAGGCGCCATTACCCAAACGAAAGACCAAGCTATCGCCCAATTAATGAGTGACACCGCTCGGGCGATTGTCGTTCGCGTTTTGGAAGGATACTAATTTTGACACCTGATTTTAAAAGTCGCTATTCGGCGATCCTTGGAAAGTTTTTTATTATTCCAACAGCTCTTTTTATCTGTTCGGGGATGATTTCTTCCGCCCACGCGGATTTAGAGTGGATTACGGGTGGAGTTCCAAAGAATACTCAGGACAAGTCGACCGGAGCGGTTGTCCGGGACGCGCCGGCGGAGGAAACCCATAATACCGTCACCGGAAACCAGGATATCCTCGTCAGCCTTTTAACCACTTGCACCAAAATCGTGAATCAATATCCCGCCGACAGCGTGAATTATTTCTATCTCAACAAAAATAATCAAATTTCCTATTTCGCCTATTTTTTGATGAAACCCACCAGCCGGATTCATACCGCCACCGTGGAATGGTTCAACCCCGCGAATATTCGAATCGCCAAATACGACCAGGAATACCGCGTCAGTTTCACCGATCGTCTTTTAACCGTTCAAAACGATACCTACCAGTGGTTTTTGCTGGATATGACCCTGGGAATGGATCACATGAATCCCCAAGTCGGTCAAAATGGATTGCCGAGGGATGTGGGTCTTTATTCCATCCGCTTGAGCGTGGATGGTCAATTGGTGGGGGTCAGCTTCTTTTACGTGAAATCGGAAGACAGTAAACAAGCCTCGCCCATGGCCACCGCCGCTCCAACCCATACGATGAGCCAGTCCAATCCCATGCCGCTCAGCACGCCATTCTCTTCGGTTCCGATTCAAAAGCGCATTCCATGACGATTTCGGTCCATCCCACAATTTAGGATTTTTCATGTATTTTGACGACTTTTTAAACCGGGTTAAAAAAGACGGCTGCGCCAACTTGGTTTTGCTTTTTGGCGATTCTGACAGCGTTATTTCCGAGGGGCTTCAAGTATTTAAAGAAGCCTTTAAAAAAACAAAACCCGATGGAACGATCCAGGTTTTTGACGGCAACGAAAATAAACTGGGCGAGGTCCTTTCCACCGCTCAAACCATCAGCCTCTTCTCCTCCTCCCAGCTTTTGGTGGTCAAACACGCGGAAAAACTGTTGGGGGGCCATTCGGAAGCCGCGGTTCAACAGCTCAAGGATTATTTCTCAAATCCCAATTCAGATTCGTATTTATTTTTAATGGCTCCGGGAATGCGCAAAACCACCAAAGCGGTCGCGGCGGTTGAGCGTTTGGGCTGGGCGGTTCAATGTGCCGATATGCCCGAGTGGAAGCTCAACGCGTGGCTCAAACAGCAGGCCCAAAACCGGGGTATCTCCATTTCGGAGGACGCTGGGCAGCTTTTAATTCAAAAAATCGGGCCGGATATCGCCTATCTTCAACGGGCTCTGGAGCAATTAGCCGATTATGTTTATCCCGCCAAAAATATATCCTTGGAGCAAGTGAGGGAATTACCGGTGCCGGGCGTGGAATCGGAAATTTTCCCGTTTTTAGACGCGGTGGGAATGCGTCAAACCGAAAAGGCCCTCAAGCTGATGGTCCAGCTTCAAGATGGAATTGATACGGGAACCACCATGATGCTTTATGGACGGATGAGGGAACTGCTGATGATTTGTGTGGGAAGAGCTAAGGGCTGGAGCCAGTCCCAAGTCGGTGAAAAACTGGGGCTTCATCCTTTCCGCCTCAAAAGTTTGTGGGAACAGTCGGGACAATTTACGGTTGAGGAGATTAAAGCCGCCCTACTGGATCTGATTCATCTACAAGCGGGAGTCGTAACGGGTCGTTTAGGCAAAACTGTACCCGCGGTATCACTGCAATGGTGGGTTTTAAAGTGGGGAAAAAACCGGATGGCCGTTAAAGGGGCCATCCGGTGACTTTATTTCTTGAACTTCTTATGAACGAACGACGACAGGCGGGCGATATGACGCGAAGAGGTGTTCTTCTTCAAAATCCCGTGCGAGGTGGATTTATGGAGCACTTTCATGGCGGTTTTGAGGTTCTTTTCGGCTTCTTCCGCGGTCTTCGACGCGCGGACAGCTTTCATCGCGGTGCGGATTTTATTCTTTTCGGCGGAATTACGGGCGGTGCGAGTCTTGGTACGGCGCACATCTTTAATGGACGACTTGATGATCGGCATGGATCCTCCAGAGAAAATTTCGACAACTTCAAAAAACGGAGGCTTATCGTAAACGAAGCGGAAGGCACTGTCAAGAATGGTTAAGACCTCTCAAACCCTTGCGGGCAAAGCGGAAACCTCGTCGAAAGTGGCGGGGCATTTCCGGGTGGTTTCCCTCGCGACCTCAATCAGCCGGGTCTCGGGTTTTTTTCGGGACCAGCTCAATTCTTGGATCTTTGGCGCCGGGCTCATCTCCGACTCCTATTTTGCGGCCCTTCGAATCCCCAATCTTTTGAGAGATCTTTTCGCCGAAGGCGCCCTCTCTTCGGCTTTTATCCCAGTCCTTTCCAAAAGTCTGGAAAAAGAGAAAGCCGAAAAAACGTGGGAACTCATCTCCCAAGTCTTCACCTTATTGTTTTTAATCGTGGGGATTGTGGTCGCGGCCGGTATTTTCGCCGCTCCTCTTATTGTCCGCGTTGTGGCCCCTGGTTTTTGGGGGGACCCGGCCAAATTTGAGCTGACAGTGGCCTTAACCCGCGTGCTCTTTCCAGTGCTTTTATTTGTTTCCATGGCCGCCCTTTGGATGGGAACTCTCAATTCTCACAATCGGTTTGCCTTGCCAGCTTTCGCTCCCGTCGCGATGAATCTCACTCTGATCGCGGCTGGACTTTATCTTTTTTATGGACCTATCAGCGAATCCTCGGATGAACTGGCCAAAATCTATATTTGGACCGGGGCCACCACTCTCGGATTCTTGTTTCAATGGTTGGTTCAAATTCCAGGGGCCGGGGGTTTAGGCGGGAAATTTCGTTTTCTTTGGCCACCCAACCACCCCGGCATTAAAGAAATACTCTTTTTACTGGCCCCCGCCGTCGTCAGTTTATCGGTGACTCAGGTGGATTTTCTCCTCAATCAAATTTTCGCTTCATTTTTAAAAAGCGGCAGTATTACTTGTCTTAACTACGGGAACCGTTTGATGCAATTACCTTATGGGGTTTTTGGTGTGTCCATCGCGACCGTAGTACTGCCTTTGATGTCCCGGCAATTCGCGGACGGGGACCGCAAAGGGTTTGATAAAACCTTGAACCAAGCGATTGAAGGGGCGGCCTTTATCATGATTCCCAGCACCGTGGGATTATGCATTGTCAGCCTTCCCGTTTGCCGTTTGGCTTTTGAACACGGGCGCTTTGACGAAGCCTCCACCCAATTGGTGGCGCTGGCGACCTGTTTTTACGTCGCGGGACTTTTCGCCCACGCGGGTATTAAAATTACCGCCCAGGCTTTTTATCCGCTTCAAAAACCCAAATGGCCTTTTTGGGCGGCGGTGGTGAATATGATTTCCACCGCGCTTTTAAACCTTTGCGCGCTTCTTTTTTTGACGGACTCCCAGGAGAAATTTTTGGCTTTGCCGCTGGCCACGACGGTTGGCGTATTTTTTACCTTTTTCTTTTTATGCTATGGGTTAACCCGCTATGGGGTAAGGTTTGAATACGCCGCGATGGTGAAAGAGGTCTTAAAAATCATAGCCGCGACCTCGGCGATGGGAGCTGTTGTCTGGCTGGTTTTGGAGTTCTTAAAAACAACCTCCTGGCCCGGTTTAAAAGCCCTGGAAGTCTTTATACCGATTGGATTTGGGATGATCGTTTATTTTCTGGGCGCCAAGATTTTGAATTGCCAGAGTCTGGGATGGATTATTTCCCGCCGAAAAAAATCATGAAGCCGAACCATTCTTTGGAAGCGGTGAAGTTCGGCTTTTTCAAGTTAAAAGCCGGCTGGTGTTCGGCGGCCTGGACGCCTCGGGGACTTTGCGCTTTAGTCCTGCCCCAAGCCAGCCGGGAAATCGCCTGCCGAAAGCTGGCTCAATATCTGCCGTCCACTCCGGCCGACTTTTGGGACAACCCACCCCATCCGGTTCCGCGCCCGGTTCAAAATGAGCTTCAAAAGGCCCTTCGGGGGAAGACTTTTCAGTTTTCAGCTTTTGATCTTTTCTTCTTAACCCCCTTTCAGCGGAAGGTTCTTCAAGCGACCTGCGGGATTCCCTGGGGCCAGGTTCGCAGTTATGGCTGGGTGGCAAAAAAAGCCGGATCTCCCAGGGGATTTAGGGCCGCCGGGCAGGCTTTAAACCGTAATCCCGTCTCGCTCTTTGTTCCTTGCCACCGGGTCATCGCGGGAGGGAACCGCCTGGGAGGATATGGGGGCGGGATTGACTGGAAAATAAGGCTATTGAAAAACAAAAAAGTCCCCTTAAGGCAAAACGCAGATGGTAGTTACATGGTTTCGGATGCTCTGATAAAATAACCGGGTTCTCAGTTTCCGGTGCTTTTGGCACCACTGACGACGGACGACGGCTTATCTAAAGCTTGGTAAGGGGTCCGGATGCTTCAGGGCAACATCGATAAATACAAACTCCTGGAAATCAAGGGAAGCGGAACCTTTGGCACGGTCTGGTTGGCCGAAGACACCTGGATTGGTAAGAAAGTCGCCATCAAGATTCCTCATAACCAAAAAGAGGAATTTACAAAGCTGATCGCCGAACCGAAACTGCTGGCCTCGCTGGATCATCCCAATATTGTCCAAATTCTAACGGTTGATAAAGCCGAAAACATATTCTTTATGGTCATGGAATACGTGGACGGAAAAAATTTAGCACAGTTGATCCAGGACAGTCCTCTTACTTATAAAGAAGCGATCGATATTATTGTCCAAATACTTTCGGCCCTCCAATATGCCCACGAAAAAAATGTGATTCATCGGGACTTGAAGCCTGGAAACATTCTGTTAACCTCCGACCGAAAAGCGAAAATTACCGATTTTGGCACGGCATTAATCCAAGCCGGTAATAACGGCGCGGGAATCGGTGGAACCCTGTATTACATGGCGAAAGAACAAGTCCTCGGGCACCCAGCCCCAGCCTCTGATATTTATTCCGTAGGAGTTGTTTTGTACGAAATGGTGACGGGAAAACTTCCTTTTTTTGACGAAGTTCCGATGGCAGTTCTCAATAAAATTTTAAAAGATGAGCCCCCGGAACCGCACAAGCTCAATCCCAATATTCCGAAAGAGTTGGAAGCGATTATTTTAAAAGCGCTTCAAAAAGAAGTCTCAAAACGGTATCAATTCGCGGCGGAAATGAAAAACGACTTGGAAAAGATTTCTGTTTCGCTGCTATCAAAAGAAATTGGTGTCGGGAATAAAACCCAGGAAATTTTGACCCACACTTTAGTTCAAGAGGCGGCAAAGAAACCCATTAAGGAAGCCGGCGATATCAACAGCCTAAGATACCAAGGGTATCATTACAAACTCGTCCGAACCATCGGCACCCGCGGTAAAGAAGAGGGGAATTTTATTTCACCGGTTTCAGTGGCGGTGGATACCCAAAAACGGGTTTATGTCTGCGATTCCTTAAAGTGTAATATTCAGGTTTTTGATCCTGAGGGCAAATTTCTTTACGCTGTGGGTAAATTCGGGAAAGACTCGCACGATCCCAAGGAAGTATCTTTTTTGATGCCGGTATCGATCGCGGTGGATCAAGGCGGTAATTTAGTGGCGCTGGACGCGAAAACCTGCGCGGTTCAGGTTATTGGTAAAATGGGGCAGATTATCGCGCGGTTCGGGGAACCGGCTTCGCCCACGACGGGTAAAATTGAAATCGGTATGGGGGGCTTTTTTCATCCCCAAGCTTTGGCATTGGATGATAAGGACAATATTTATATCTCGGATACGGGGAATCACCGGGTCCGGGTTTTTAATCCGGCGGGGAAGGTTTTGAACAAGTTCGGCATCCAGGGGGCGCGGTTAGGCGAGTTCAATGGGCCTTCAGGCCTTACGATGGATAACGCCTCGAATCTGCTGGTGGTGGATGAAAAAAACTACCGAGTCCAAATCTTTACTCATAAAGGCGTATTTAAGAATAAATTTGGAAAACGGGGCACGAGCCGGGGAGAGTTTAATTCCCCCACGGGTGTGATTACGGACTCAAAACGCAATATTTTTGTGACAGACCGCGATCTTCGTATTCAAGTCTTTGATCCGGAAGGGTATTATTTAACTGAGTTTGGAACTCCCGTGGGTAACTATAAGATAGCCCCGAAGTATTATGGCTTAACCATGGACGCTGAAAATACGTTATACGTTACCGATGTGGCTAATTGCAGTGTTTTAGTTTATGCCCTTAAGAAATGAGTAGAACATGAGTTCATCTCCTAAACCCGATTCCTCCACGCCAAACCGGATTGTTTTGACACCTCCCAAATCTTCCGGCAAGCCTCAAATTACCATCACGATATTAGCGGGACCCGAACAGGGGCATATCTTTAAAATCGCCAGGCCTTCCACCACCCTGGGCCGTTCCAATACTTGCGAAGTGATGATTACGGACCCTCTAGTTTCCCGCCAGCATTGCCAAATCCTGCTGGGAATGGGCGGGATTAGTTTGAGGGATTTAGGCAGTACCAACGGCACTTTTCTCAACGGGGCCCGGGTTACTGAGAGTCCTTTGCGGAATCAGGACGTTATTTCTATTGGAGGAACCAGACTTCGATTCGCGGTTGAGGTTTCGAAAGAAACGGTCGACAGCCATACTCCTAAAATTGACGAGTTGGCGCATAAAAAACTTCTGACGCTTTATGAGGTCGGAAATATTGTCAATTCTGTTCTGGAGCTGAAAACCCTTCTGAGCATCATTATGGCCATGGCGATCAAAGTCATGCAGGCCAATCGGGGCTTTTTATTGCTGCGGGAAAAAGACGGCGATTTAAAACCTGTAGCGACTCATGCCTTGACTTCTCTTGAAGCGCAGGCCCCTTATAGTCAAACCATTGTGGATACAGTTTTGCGCGAACGGGTTCCCGTTTTGGTTTTGGACGCGACTCAGGATGTTCGATTCGCCAATCGGGATAGTTTAAAAGCTTTACCGCTCGCTTCCGTGATTTGCGTCCCTATTTGGGATCGGGAAAATATTGTCGGCGTTATTTACGTGGACAAAGCTGAAGGTACAAATACTTTCAACGAAGAGGATATGTATTTTCTTTCCGCGTTCGCGAATCAAGCCGCGGTTGCCATTACCAACGCGAAGCTGTTCGATGACGTCCGCAGGGAAGAGCGTCTGAGGACATCCCTGCAACGATACCTTTCGCCCAACGTAGTGGATGAAATGGTCCAAAAAAATACCGGAAATCTTTCTTTAGGCGGAGAAAAAAAGAAAGTCTCAATTTTATTCTGCGATATCCGGGGATTCACCACCCTGACGGAGAAAGAACCTGTCGAGACAGTTGTTTCTTTACTCAATGAGTACTTCAGCGCTATGACCGAGGTTATTTTCGCTAACCACGGCACTTTAGATAAATTTATCGGGGACGCGATTATGGCGATCTACGGAGCTCCTTTGGAAATGAAAGACAACGCGTATGAATGCGTGAAAACAGCCATTGAGATGCGTCAAAAGTTATCGGAATTAAACGAGCGTTGGAAGAATCAAAAAAAGCCCCAACTCAATGTTGGCTATGGGATTAATACCGGAGAAGCGATCGTGGGAAACATTGGTAGCGAACGACGCATGGAATATACGGCTATTGGTGACATGGTGAATGTGGCGGCCCGTATCGAAGGTGAAACCGAGAGCGACCAAATTTTTATAACCGAAAATACCTTTAAAGAGATAAGTGACAGGATCATCACAAAAAAACTATCTTCCGTCAAATTGAAGGGAAAAAGTACACCGGTTCAGATTTATGAAGTGGTGGGATTAAATCTAAAAACGTAGTAAGTAGTAATTGGATGTTTTACTTCTTTTAATTCCTTTCCAATTGTCTTATATATCAGTTCAGACTTTAACCCCCTAAGGTGCGCTTTCTTCAATGAATAAAATAAAAGCATTACCCGAAAAAGTAATTAATCAAATTGCGGCCGGCGAAGTTGTAGAAAGACCCTCTTCGGTGGTCAAGGAATTGATGGAAAACTCGCTGGATGCCAAAGCGACTTGGATTGAAGTGGAGGTACAGGAAGGCGGCGGCAAGCTGATTAAAGTGGCGGATAACGGGGAAGGGATGTCTCCCGAAGACGCCCAATTAGCGGTTCTAAAGCACGCTACCAGCAAGATTTACACGGTGGATGACCTCACCCACCTGCAGTCCTACGGTTTTAGGGGGGAGGCTCTCTCCAGTATCGCGTCGGTTTCCCATTTCGAGCTTTCCACCCGCTTGCCAGAAGCCCTGTCCGGCGTCTCCGTTAAAATCAAAGGAGGCGGCGCCCCTAAAATAGTTGAAACAGGCCGACCGTCAGGAACCACCA
>CAWKIY010000151.1:0-22659 GCA_963849245.1 candidate division FCPU426 bacterium
GTCTGGGCAAAAAGGCCGGATCCGGTGAACAAGAAAAACAATAGGCACAAAAAAGCGATTTCAAGGAACGAGCTGGTTTTACCCACGGTAAAGCGCTTGTCCCTTATTCGTTTAGAATAAGAGAAAAACATAAACAACCTCCGGCCGTCTCAACTAGGCCTGGAAAATTTCATTGGATTGATTTTAAAATTTAGAAAGCTTAACTTGATGTTATCGCGGGGATTCAATCGTTTTAAAAAACAAAATTCTTAAAATCGGACTCTCGTTTAACTCAATAGCATTTTTTTGCGGAACAAAATCAAACTAAACAAGACACAAAATATTCAAATGAAAATCTTAGCCTCAAATCAGGATTAAGACCGTTCTCGTAAAACGGTTTACAAGAACTGCAACTTAAAAGCGTTTTAGTGAAATATGAATCTATTTCACCCTTGAAAAATAAATTTTAAAATCGGCTTCGGCTTTCCGCGTCCAATTACCGCTCGAAAAAGCGTCAGAACTCTCTGTCTGACGCCTGCGTTTTGCTTCGTGTTACAATCCACGCCATGAATTCCGAAACAAGTTCAATTATTTTTACCGAATCTCAAATTCAATTGGCCGTGGGGGAACTAAGTCGTTCCATTTCTGCCTGGGTGAAAGAGGGGCATGACGCGGGCCTTAACCTGGTTTCGGTACTCGAGGGAGTACGTCTCTTCACCCGGGATTTAGTTGAAAATTTGAAAGAACTCATCCCGGAAAAAGAAATACAGATTCACGAAGTACGGGTCAAAGGCACAGACGGAACTTTCCGCTTAAAAACCCGCCAAAAACAAGGGTCTTTCCCTAACCGGCAAACCCTTATTCCCGGACCTATTTTATTAGTCGATGACTTGGTGGATTCCGGCATGACCCTGCAAATGCTTCGTCAAGAACTGGAAAATCTTCCATCCGGAGAGATTAAAACCGCTGTCTTAATTCGGAAATTTGGCTCCGCCGGCGGACCCGTAGACTTTTGCGGGTGTGAGTTGGGATTATCTGAGGAATCCCTCGCCCAAAAGGGCCTCAAGGATTATTGGTTATTCGGTTACGGGATGGATTTGGACGGCGCTCAACGCGAACTGAAATACATTGGTTGGATTGAAATTAGATAAAAAACCCTTCAGGTTACTTCTCGCTAAAAAATAAACCGGTTCATTCCCACCGAACTCACCTTAATTTCAAAAACCGGGAAGGAAAACAAAGCCGTTTCATCACCCCTTCCCGCTCCACTATAAAATCATGGAGCGGGCCCAGCGTTTTTCAAAAATTAGCTTTCTTCGCTCATGTCACCCACATTGAAGACAATAGCCTGATCCTAAGGACAAACACCTAAATCCTGCCAAAGGGTATTGGCCGCCTGGGGTGTCCAACTCACGTTTGAAGTGTGGGCCAAAAGACACCGGTACAAATCGCCGTTGAAAGTCACTTTATCCCCCACTGAATAAGACACGGAGTTCGCCGACCAAGCCGGAACACCCGCGCAGTTCAAGGGCACGGGAGTAGGCGTCGGACCTACGCAAGCGCCGTCGTCCTGCCAAAGTGAATGCGCGTCCGCCGGGTCCCAAGAAGACTGTGAGGTATGAGCTGTCAAACATTGGTAAATCTCCGTCCCGTAAAGCACCTTCTGCCCCACGACGTAAGCCACTCCCGCAGCGGACCAATCCTGAAAATTCAAACAGGCGTTGGGCGCGAGGGTAGGCGTGGCCGTCGGCGTAAAGGTGGCGGTCGGCGTTGGACTATAGGTGTTGGTAAAAGTAGGCGTGGCGGTAAAGGTTATCGTGGGACTGGGCGTATTGGTGGCCGTCGGCGTAAAGGTAACGGTCGGCGTGGGCACCACCAGGCACCCCGAGTTCCAAACATCGTGCCAAAAATCCACTACACCAGTGGCCCCACCGATCAGCCACATCTGGTTATTGAGGGACAATCCCGAGGCGTCCGCCCGGGCCCCCAGCCAAGGAGTTTTGGGGGTCACCGAGGTCCAAGTTTTCCCGTCCCACGAGGACCAAAGGTCTCCCGCATAGTCGAAAGTGCCTTCCTGCGGGTCACTGATGAATTTCCCGCCCACCAGCCATAATTGGCCTCCAAAGGTCCCGGTCGCGAAACCTTCACGGCGCCCATAGGGGGCGATGTCCACCTGCTGAGTCCAACTGGTGCCGTCAAAGGAATAAACCTGGCTTTGTTGCACGCTGGGCAGTGAGCCATCACTGGCGCCCATGACGTAAATTTTGTTGTTCAATACCACCGCGCCACCCACATACTCGCTCTGCTCCATCGGCAGGGGGGTCTCCGGCTGCCAGACCGAACCGCTCGACGACGACCAAACATTGGTCGGACCACTCGTGCCGTTGCTGCCCTCGATAAGCCAGAGCTGGTTGTTATAGACCAGGCACTTCATAAAGTTCTGGGGCACCGGAAGGGGCGTGTCGGAAATGACCTGGGTCCATGTAGCGCCATCGGTGGAGGACCAAATATCCGAGTTATACTGGTGGCTCACCGAATTCTGCCCATCAAACACCCAGAGCCTTCCGTTAAAAGCCCCCAGCGCAAAACCGGTCCGTTTGCCAAAAGCCGCCGCGGATGTGGCTTGGGTCCAATTGACCCCGTCGGCCGAGGACCACACGTCGTTAAGGACATTTCCATTGATATCCACTCCGCCAACTACCCAAATGCGTCCGTTAAAAACAGTCGTCTGCAGGAAATTGCGGCCCGAGAAAGCCGCCGCCGCGGTCGCCTCCGTCCACTGGGTTCCCTGGTTGCAGGCCTGAATCACAGGCGTCGGCGTCAGAGTCGCCGCCGAAACACAGCGGGGGCTTCCCCAGCCGGTGGCCAAGTCATATCCCGTAACGGCCTTGTATCCGGGACCATCACCGTTGTTGGAGCTTCCGTCCTGGATATCGTTGAAATCTAAGCTGTAATATTCCGAATCCCCCACCGAATACAAATAAGGATTGGGGAACCCCAGGGGCTGGGCGCCGTAGAGAGCCGCGCCCTCGTTTTGCAGGGCCATCCAGCCGGCCCAGATGGACGCCGAGCCCACCGTTCCCTGCCAGGTAAACTGGGCGCCCACCGAGGTGGGATTAGGATAGGTGCCGATCACAAAAAAATTGGCGGCCGCGGCGGCCACGTCGGGAGCGTTGCGGTAATTGATGGATCCGCCGTTCAAATTGTAATTCAATCCCTGTTGGTAATAAGGGATGGGGATGCCGTACTCAATCCCCCCTCCGCTTTGGGGCCAGGTCGTTTCCGATTGATAAGCCGCCCCGTTACCGCTCATGGTCAAGATCGTTCCCCCTACCAGCGTGACATAGGGATCGTTGTTCCATCCGTTGGTGGGCGCGTTGGGCTTGTATTCGAGTGTTCCAAAATCGTCTGAGGGCATGAAAAAGGACTGGCCTTGTTCCGCCAACTCGTCAAAAAGATTCTCCGCCGTGGAATCCAACTGGACAAAAATCGAGGTACAGGTGAGCTGGTTACACCGGATAGGATTGGTCGCCATATCGGAGAGGATGGTATCCGGGTCGTAGCTCTGGAAAACCACCACTTGGGACAAACCAGGAGCCATGGAAATGATGGTCTCGATGGACATGGAGATGTTGGCGGTGAGATTGGAGCCGGTCAAAGGGGGAACTCCGGAAGGGTCCAGCACATTCACAATGGGAACCAGAGGCGCTCCCGGGTGCACCAACTTTTGGTAGGCGGTGATGTCACCGGGCGTATAACTGTCGAAAGCCGCGATACCCACCGATTGTCCTGTTCCGGTTTCGGTCACGCAGGATGCGTAGGCGTTCCGGAAGTCGTTGCCCATGTAGGCGCCCTGGGGGCCGGACCCAATCTGGGGCTGGGGTGCCGTATTCGGTGCCGCGATGACTGTCGTATTATCCAACCCGCCGACATGCAGGAGCCGGGGCTGGGTTAAAACCAGGGAGGGCTCCCGGTCCGGCGCGAAGAACACTTTGCCGTTGGAGCTCTTGTAGAAATTCAATTCCAACGAGAGAGCCTTTTCCACCTGCGCAGCCGTCCCATTGACCTCGACAAGCAGATTGTTGGGGTGAATCTTGGCCGTCAGACCGTAGGATCGGGCAAAGTTCGCGAGAGTTTCACAATCTCCCCCCGGAGCCCCATGCTGGGCGGCGAATTGTCCCACCGTGAGAAAGTGGTGGTACTGGGGGCTTTTCTTATCATAAAGCTGTTTAATTTCGGCGTCGATCGAGGTTTGGTTTTGCATCGGCAAACCCAACGACAAGTGAACAGGCCTATCCTCCGGAACCGGCCCGACCCAATTAGAATCAGCCACTGCCGAAGGCACATGACCCGTTAGCTTTTGGTAGTTCGGGCTAGGACCCAGGTCCCGCCAAAGAGAAAGAGCCGCTGAAGGGTTTTTGGCCGGTTGGGAGCTATGGGCTGACAAACACTGGAAAAGCTCGCCTTGGTAAACTACCTGGGATCCCGCGCCGTAAGACACCGAACGAGAGGACCACACCGCCGCGTTGGCGCTGTTGGGCGCCAGAGAAGGAGTAGACGTCGCCGTAGGCGGGAGAGTCGGGATTCGCGGCGGCGTATTCGCGGGCGGAACCACCGATCGGTCAATGACCGGAGTAAAGGTGAGTGTCGGCGTTGGAATCTGCGGCTGAACCAATTTCGACTTCGAGGAAGCCGCGACCAAAGTCAAAATCGACAACCCTAAAAACCCCGCCTGCTTCATGAACCCAAACCAACTACGCTGACTCTTTATCATTTTTTCTCTCCCGTCAATTAATCATTCCAATCACTCACGAGAATTTTCTCGTTTTTAAAAGGGATGGCCCAGCCATTTTCAAATACCGAGTTGCGCCGATTTCAAAATTTTGATCTTTTGAATTATTTCGGCGGGCACAAAATACCAAACTTAAAAATAGAGCTTGTCGAATATTTCTTAATCAGATAAACCATTTTTGTCCGAAGGTAAATTTAAAAAAATTCAGGAGAACGATTTTATTCAAATTGAAAAAGTAGGACCTTTGTTCGAATCCCTTTGAAAGGTGATGAAGCGACAGACCAAAAACGTTTTTTGTTCCTAAAACAAAAAACTTAAACCGGGAAAACTCAAAAAAGGAAATTAAAAAATTTACGATTTCGTAAAGCGAAGATTTGAAAAAGATTGAGGCCCAATCGTTTTTATTTCCGGAAAAATGAGGTCTCATTCTCCGTCCCTCCAAAGTAAATACCATGCCAACCGGCATGTACTGGACGAGCGCGGGGAAAAGCCCGCTAAAACAGTCGTAAAATGAGTGACGCAGGAATTCCTGTATGGGTTATCCAAAATGTTGAATTAAGCTATAATTTCCGCGCATGAATCCAACCACAATTATTTTCACCGAATCCGAAATTCAATCGACCATTGAGCGCCTCAGTTGGGAAATAACCAGCTGGTTGCAGAGCTCTTCCGCTAAAGGTTTGAATTTAATTTCAGTATTAGAGGGCGCCAAGCCCTTCGCCCGCGATTTAATGGAGTGTTTGGACGCTTTTAAGCCGGATTTGGATGTCCGAGTTCATGAAGTGCGGGTTCAGGGAACGAACGGAACAACTCTTCTAAAAGAGAGAAAAAAAACCGGAAGCTTCCCCTCCGCCGCCGACCTTCTAACCGGCCCCATTCTTATTGTGGACGATCTGGTTGACTCCGGTCTGACGCTTCAAATGCTTCGCGAAGAACTGGACTTACTTCAACCCGGAATGGTCAAAACCGCCGTCCTCATCCGAAAGTTCGGCACCGCCAGCGGGCCTGTGGACTTTTGCGGGTTTGAGCTGGATTTATCCAAAGAAACCTTATCGAAAAAAGGTTTAAAGGATTATTGGCTATTCGGTTATGGGATGGATTTGGATGGCGCACAACGGGAATTGAAACACATCGGCTGGGTCGAGATTAAATAAACGACTCCCTATTCCGTACGACCTGTCCTCCGAAGCCTTAGCGCAGGAGGATTTGCGAATCATCAAATTTAAGGTTATTCGATGAATATCTATTTATCAGTGTTTTTATTGCCCAAACTAACAGGAAAATCTTTAATCCGTTGCTCAAAATAAGGCAACCATTTTTCTCGCATATTTTGCACAGAGACGCTTTTCAAAAGTGAAACTTGGTCTAAAAAATGAAAAGAATCTCGAATATCTATTTCGTCAGCTCCCACTTTTCCCAACTCCCGAGAGAGTTGTTCGACTAGCATTGTCAAAAATACAATTTCAGTACTTTCAGGGCCACCATCACGATTTACAACATCCTGGCGAAGAAGTAATAATCCACCGCAAGCAATTTTATAAGCCTCTTCCAAAGAACCCTTTGTTTTCAATCTTTTCGCTCGTCGCCATGCTGAACCTGCTCTCATCGCAATAACAAAACTTTTAATACCTTTAATAAATTCACCCATTATTAATTACCTTAAATTGAAATTCACCCCTCCCCGGGTTGGACTCGAACCTCTCAACGATCACCTTTCAAATCAGCTTCTACCCTTACGCCCCATCATGTCCAGAGCTACCGCCACAATGAGAATACTTCCCTTAATAATCGGCTGCCAGAAAGCCTCCGTATTCATCAGGCTCATGCCGTTATCCAGTGAGGCCATGACTAACGCTCCCAGCAAAGCGCCCCAAACCGTTCCCCGGCCGCCCATCAGCGAAGTCCCGCCGATGACCGCCGCCGCGATCGCATCTAGTTCCATCATCCGCCCCGCGTCCGAGGAAGCCGCTCCTACCCGGGCGGTGAGGACGATGCCGGCGACGCCCGCCAACGCGCCCATCATGGTAAAGACCATGACCAGCCGTTGTTGAATGTTAATGCCGGAGTAAAAAGCCGCCTCGCGGTTGCCGCCGATGGCGTAAAGATGCCGTCCGAAAGGCGTCTGCTGGGCGAGCGTGGCGAAGAGGATCGCCAAAACAATCATCAAAACCACCGGCACTGGAATTCCTTCATAGGCGTTCATCAACCCGACAAAGCCGCCGGCCAAAATCGCCAAGCCGATCCATTTCAAGCGGGATCCGCTTGGGGCCCGGACCGCCAAAAGGATAAACACCAACCCTAAAAAACCCGCTCCACCCCATCCGAAAGCTTTGGAAACATAGGCCTGACCCACATATAGAAAATCAGGCGTAGGACTAATCGCCACCCCGCCGGTAATGCCCAAGAGCGCGCCTTGGAACACCAGCATGCCTCCCAGCGTGACAATGAAGGGCGGAATGTTAAACCAAGTCACCAAATGTCCTTGAATATGTCCCAGAACTGCTCCCAAAAAAAGCGTCGCAACGAAAGCCGCCCACAAAGGCCAGCCGTGATTGACGAGCAAAAGCGCCGCGATCGCGCCCAAGAAGCCTGTCATGGCGCCGACCGAAAGATCGATTTGCCCCGCCACAATGACCAGAACCATCCCAATCGCGAGAATCGAGGTTACGGACATTTGGCGCATCAGAAGCGAAAGGTTGCGGGGGCTCAGAAAGGTGCCTTCGGTGGTGAAAAAGAAAATGACCCAAATCAACAGGAGAGTCCCCACCATAATGAAAGTTCGCCAAGGAATGCTCTTTTTCGATTCTGCGTTCATCGTTTGTTCCTTTAAGTAACCAGTTAATTCCTATTCGGCTTTCAACGCGGCCGCGGCCAAAACCTTTTCCGGGGTCGCCTCAGCGGCCCCCCATTGGGCGGTCATCCGGCCCTGATTTAGAACCAGTACCCGGTGGCTCAATCCCAAAAGTTCCGGCAGGTCGGACGAAACCATCACAATCGCCATTCCCTGGGCAGCTAGCCGCCCCATGAGCTCATAAATTTCCGCCTTCGCCCCCACGTCAATTCCCCGGGTCGGTTCATCCAGGAAAAGAACGCGCGGGCGGGTCATCAGCCATTTACCCAACACGACTTTTTGCTGATTGCCGCCCGAAAGTTTATTCACCCACACTAAAAGATTGGGAGTTTTAACCCGGAGTTCGTCCGCTTGGGACTGGGATTCCCTGTCCATCGCCCGGCCATCCAGAAAACCATGCTGGACCAGTTTTCGCATGGAAGCTAACACCAGGTTTTCCTCGACGGAAGCCTCTAAAACCAATCCGTATCGTTTGCGGTCTTCGCTGACCAGCGCCACCCCGGAGGCGATGGCTTCTTGCGGATTACGGAAAAGACCCCGTGGTTTTCCTTGAATCGTCAAAGAGCCCCGCGTCTTACCCCGCGCCGCGCCAAAGAGGGAACTCAAAAGGGCCGTTCGGCCCGAACCCATCAATCCGGCGACGCCCAACACTTCCCCTGCCCGTACCTCAAAAGACACCTCACTCACGACTTGACGGCCCGGATTCGCCGGGTCTTCCACGCTGAAATGTTCCACCGAAAAGGCCGCCGCCCCCGCTTGGGTCTGGGGCCGGGGATAAAGATTCTTCACTTCTCGGCCCACCATCGAGGAAATAATTTTCTCGCGGTTCATTTGGTTCTGGGAGCCCGTAATAATCGACTTGCCATCCCGTAAAACCGTGACCCGGTCCGCGATCTTCTCGACCTCTTCCAACCGATGGCTGATGTAAATGGAGGAAACTCCCCGGGAACGCAGTTGATGTAAAAGCCCTAACAGCTTTTCACTATCGCCCTCGGTTAAAGCCGCCGTCGGCTCGTCCAAAACCAGGATTTCGGCTTTTTTAGAGAGCGCCTTGGCGATTTCCACCATTTGCTGTTGGCCGATGCCGAGTTCCCGAATCGGGGTTTCCACCGGAATTTGAAGCCCTACCAACTCGAGCGCCTTTTGGGATTCTTCCCGGATTTTTTCCCACTGAATCAATCCGTATTTCACCTTCTCCCGGCCCAAAAACAAATTCTCGGCGACCGAAAGCTCCGGAACCAAAGCGAGTTCCTGCGCGATGAGGGCGATTCCTTTTTCCTCGGAGTTTTTCAGGTTTTTGAACCGGACCGGCTCGCCATTCAGAAGAATTTCCCCGCCGTAGGAGCCGAAGGGAAAATAGCCGCAGAGGATTTTAATAAGGGTGCTTTTACCCGCGCCGTTTTCCCCGCAGAGCGCGTGAACTTCCCCCTTTTCCAGGGTAAAAGAAACGCCGTCCAGGGCCTTTACGCCAGGAAATTCCTTGGTAATGTTTTTCAGTTCTAGGAGCGGCATTGAAGACCTCTTAACCGCGAAGAAAAAAGCCGCGAATAGACGACCCTAACGGGTCGACCTTCGCGGCCAAATTAAAAATTACTGTTTGTAGACCGCGTCTTTGGATTGAAAGCCGTCTTTAATAATAGTGGAATCCAAATTGTCCTTATCCACTTGCAGAGGGCGAAGAAGAACGGACGGCACTTTCTTTTTACCGTTATCCACATCCACAAACTGGCACTCAAAACGGGTCGCTTTGCGCGCCAGTTTGACCGCCAGATAAGCGGCTTCTTCCGCTTCTTTCTTCAGGGATTTATAGATGGTCATGGTCTGGGTTCCCGCCACAATCCGGCGGCAGGCCGCCAAGTCCCCGTCTTGTCCGGTCACCAAAACTTTTCCCGCCAAATTCTGCTCCTGCAGGGCTTGAATTACCCCGCCCGCCATCCCGTCGTTGGAAACGAGAACCGCGTCCACTTGGTTGTTGTTTTTGGTCAGGGCGTTTTCCATGATTTTCAGCGCCTCAATCGGCGACCAATCATTGGCCCATTGGGAAACCACAATTTTGATGTCGCCCCGGTCCACATAAGGCTTCAGCACCTTCATTTGGCCGTCCCGGAGTAAGGAAGCGTTGTGGTCCGTGGGAGAACCCTCAATGAGAACATAGTTGCCCTTGGGCACCCGCTTGACCAAATATTGGGCCTGCAATTCGCCGATCTTCGGGGCGTCAAACGCCACGTAATAATCCAAGTCGCAGTCCGTAATGAGCCGGTCATAGGCGATTACCGGAACGCCCGCCTTGTGCGCGGATTCCACAATGGTCGCGGCGACTTTGCCGTTATGAGGGACCACCACCAGCGCCTGAACGCCTTGGGTTAAAAGATTTTCCGCCTGGGAGATTTGAAGGGTATCGCTGTTATTGGCCGCCTGCACCAAAACCTCGCCGCCTTGTTCCTTACAAGCCGCTACGAACAAATCACGGTCATGCTGCCAGCGCTCTTCTTTCAGGGTATCCAGGGAAAGCCCGATTTTGACATCGGTTCCGCCGGTATGTTTTCCCCATCCGGTCAAAAATAACGTCGCGAAAGCGAAAACCATCAAAAGCTTCAGGCGCATAGTTTCCTCCAAGGAAATTTAACGGTAAGGGGATTATAGGATAATCGGGGCTCGAATGAATCCTGATTTCATTTAAAATTTCCCTTAATACAAGATTGTTTTCAAATGCCCCTAGCGGTACAGTTTCTTTTCAAAGCTTGTCGTCACCCGTAAAAAGGTGATTTGAGAAAGAGAGTCCGATGCATGAAAGCGTTTAAAGCAATGTTCCCGATAAAAGGCGGATTACTCCTTTTATTAATCGGTTCAATGGGGTTTCAATGCCCGGCTTGGGCCGACGGGGACCCTTCCCGCGGGATGATCCGTTCTTTAGAAACCGACAGCGCGGCGGTGCAGAACACCTACTATCTTTCCGCTTCCCTGACCAACGACAGTTCCTACTTTTATTTATACGGTGAGGGGCTATTGGCTTTGGATAAAAGCTGGGGACTGGTTCTTTCTTTCCCCACTCTCATCGACCGCCAGCCCTTTCATGGGGCTTCCGCTTTGGGGCCTGTGGGACTGGATTTACGTTATTGTTTTTACCAATTTGGCGCCGAGGACACCCGGGACGCGGGGGTCTTTTCCCTTCAAGCCGGAGGCGCTTATGTGTTCCCTAATTCGAGCTTTCGCCGTTTAGACAGCAGTCTTGGTTTGGAAGCCCTGGGGGGCTACCGCCTCGACAACGCTTTTATCCAGGGAAATTATGGATTCAATGACGCGGCCGATTCCAACGGCGTCAGCGACTGGTTCGCCAACACGAGCCTGGGCTACGCCTTAACTTTTAGCTGGTTCATTCAATTCGAGGGAGACTTTTCGCAATCGGTCGCTTCCAACGGGGTCCATCCGCCAGGTCAATGGACTTGGATTCCTCAAATTGGCTTTCAAACCGGAGATTGGTTGTTTGAGGCGGGGGAGGAGTTAAACAACAACCCCGTTTCGACCACGGATTTATTAATCGCCCGGGCCTTTTAAACATCATTTCACCCATAAACAAAAAAAGGCGCGAACCCGTTAGGGTCCGCGCCTTTTTTTGATAAACGGTTACGTTCCCATTTCCCAAGACGACAGGTAATGTTCCTGTTCCGCCGTTAAAGTGTCGATCGGAATACCCAATGCCTTCAGTTTCAAGCGGGCAATCTCGTTATCGATGTCGGCCGGAATGGAATAAACTTTTTTACGCAGGCTCTTGTGGTTCTTTACCACATAGTCCGCTCCCAAAGCCTGGTTCGCGAAGCTCATATCCATGACCGAAGCCGGATGGCCCTCGGCGGCGGCCAAATTAATCAAGCGGCCCTCGCCCAAGATGAATACCTTGCGGCCGTTCTTCATCGTGTATTCCTGCACGAAGTCGCGGATGTTACGGATTTTTTTGGAAATCTTCTTCAATCCGTCCAGCTCCAACTCCACGTTAAAGTGACCGGAGTTGGCGACAATGGCGCCGTCCTTCATCTTGGCGAAATGCTCTTTGCGGATGACATGAATGTCGCCCGTCAAGGTCACGAAGATATCACCCACAGGAGCGGCCTTCGCGATCGGCATCACGTCAAATCCGTCCATGACCGCTTCCAAAGCCTTCATCGGGTCGATTTCGCAGACGATAACCCGTCCGCCCAAACCCTTGGCTCTCATGGCAACGCCGCGTCCGCACCAGCCGTATCCGGAAACCACGACCACCGCCCCGGCGACCAACACGTTCGTCGCGCGAATAATGCCGTCCATAGTGGATTGACCCGTTCCATAACGGTTGTCAAACAAATGCTTGGTTTTCGCGTCATTGACAGCGACCACTGGAAACTTCAACACGCCGTCTTTTTCCATGGCGCGAAGGCGGATAACGCCTGTCGTGGTTTCTTCGGTGGAACCAATAATCTCGGAAGCCTGGGCCGAGCGGGCCGAGTGAAGCTCGGAGACCAGGTCAGCGCCGTCATCCATGGTGATATTCGGATGGGCGTCCAAAGCGGCGTATAAATGTTTATAGTAGGTCTTGCGATCCTCGCCCTTGATGGAAAAGGTCGAAATGCCATAAACCTTGACCAAGGCAGCGGCCACATCATCCTGAGTGGACAAAGGATTGGAGGCGCAGGCGGTGACTTCAGCTCCGCCAGCCTTCAAGGTAATCAGCAAATTCGCTGTTTCGGTGGTGACGTGCAAACAGGCCGCCATCTTCACGCCCTTGAGGGGCTTTTTCTTTTGGAAATCCGCTTTAATTAAGCGAAGCACCGGCATGCTGCGCTCGGCCCATTCAATACGGTCTTTACCCTTGGGCGCGAGTTTCAAATCCTTCACATGATATTTCATTTATTCTTCCCTCCGAATATTTACCGCCCTGACGCCGAGGCGCCAAGAACGGCATTTAAAAATCTGTTTTTCAAAAAAGAATCACCGCCAAAAGCCGGTTGTTCTTAGCGTCTTGGCGGTGAAAAAGGTTTACTTTAATTTCGCCGCTTTACGAAGCTGGGCGGCCTTGTCGGTTTTTTCCCAGGTGAAGTCCTTGTCCTTACGGCCAAAGTGGCCGTAAGCGGCGGTCTTCGAGTAAATCGGACGGCGCAGCTTTAAGGAATTGATGATTCCCTTCGGCGTCAAGTCAAAGTACTTGCGCACCAGCTGGGTAATTTGCTCTTCCGGCAGGCGACCCGTTCCGAAGGTATTCACCAAAACGCTGGTCGGTTGAGCCACGCCAATGGCGTAAGAAATCTGAACCTCACATTGGTCGGCCAACCCAGCGGCCACGATGTTCTTGGCGACCCAGCGGGCCGCGTAAGCGGCTGAACGGTCAACCTTGGAGGGATCTTTGCCGGAGAAAGCGCCGCCGCCGTGACGGCCATAGCCGCCATAGGTGTCGACGATGATTTTGCGGCCGGTGAGTCCCGTATCGCCCAAAGGTCCGCCGATTTCGAAACGACCCGTCGGATTCACGAAAATCTTAGTCTTCGAGTCGATCATGCGGGAAGGAATAATCGGACGAATGACGTGACGGATAATGTCTTGTTTTAATTTCTTCTGGCTGACCGGAGCGTGCTGAGTGGAAAGAACCACCGCGTCGACGCGGATCGGCTTGCCGCCGATGTATTCAACCGAAACCTGACTCTTACCGTCTGGACGAAGGTAGCTGAGTTTTTTAGACTTGCGCACTTGGGCCAATTTTTCAACCAAACGGTGGGCCAGCATGATGGGAAGGGGCATCAGCTCAGGAGTCTCGCGGTTAGCGAAACCAAACATCATACCCTGGTCGCCCGCTCCGCCCGTATCCACGCCCATCGCGATGTCAGGCGATTGGCGGTTGATGGCAACGGTCACACCCGCGGTGTCCGCGTCTAATCCGGCTTTCGCGTCGGTATAGCCGATTTTGCGGATGGCGCCGCGGATGACTTCGGGCCAGTTAACGTTGGCTTTGGTGGTGATTTCACCGGCGACAACCACCCAGTTACAGGTTAAAAGCGTCTCACAAGCCACGCGGCTCATGGGGTCCTGTGCGAGGCAGGCGTCTAGGATACTGTCAGATACGGCGTCGGCGACTTTGTCCGGATGTCCTTCCGTAACGGATTCCGACGTGAAGAAAAATTTTTCCTTGCCCAGCGGGGAAAGCGAACTCGTCATTCCAAATCTCCTTTAATTGATTAAACATCCGGCATTAAAACGATCAGTGAAGTGAAGGTGTGGAAAAAAATCGAACAACATTACCATTTTGAAAGCTAAAACAAAAGCCCTCATCCCCCGAAGGAGACAAGGGCTATTTTGAGATAGTAAGGCTTATTTAAGACCCGTAGTCGCGATACCTTGAATGAAGTATCTCTGGCCGACCAGGAACATAACGGCGATGGGAATCGAGATAATTAAAGAAGCCGCCATCAGCAGGTGGTAATCCTGGCCATAGAGGGACACAAAGTTTGTTAAACCCAAAGCCAGAGTTTTCTTGCTGTTGGAGTCCAAATAAATCAGGGGATTCAAAAAGTCATTCCAGTTATAAACAAAAGCGAAAACCGAAACGGTGGTTAAAGCGGGTTTACACAGAGGCAACAATATCCTCCAGAAAACTCCGAAGTTGGTACACCCGTCAATTTTTGCCGCCTCGTCCATTTCATAAGGAATACTCATGAAAAACTGGCGCAGCAGAAAAATATTGTAAGCCCCGCCGCCCAACCAAGCCGGCACCACCAGAGGCCAAAAAGTGTCATACCAGCCGATGCTTTTAAAAAGAACGAATTGAGGAATCATGGTGACTTGAGCCGGCACCATCATGGTTGCCAAACACAACAAGAACAAAGGCTCCCGGCCGGGAAAACGAAGGCGGGCAAAAGCAAAAGCGACCAAAGAGGCCGAAAGGGTAATACCCAAACAACTGGACACTGAAATGATCAGAGTATTGACCAGATAGGTGGTGAAATTAATACCCTGAATGGTGACGCCAAAAAAGCTCCAACTATCACCGTTGAACATCGCTCTTCCCGTTTGAGGGTCCGTTATGTTCCAAGCATTTGGATAATTTTCCAAATGCAACGGGCTGGGAATCCAGCTCGGCGGAACGGCGAAAACATCCGCGCGGGTTTTAAATGAAGTCGAAAGCATCCAGAGTATCGGCAGCATCATGGCGATCGATCCTAAAAGTAGAATGATCCACACGACGATCTTCGTGATTTTTTCAGCGCGTCTTTTGCTTGCCCAGAAACCGTTCGACGCCTGTAAGGTGTTATCGTTCATGGTCTCCATCCTATTTCCTTAATTCGCCTTCGTAGTAAACCCATTTCGCATACTTAAACTGAAGCCACGTCGCAAACATGATAATCACAAACAGAACCCAGGAAAGAGCTGAAGCATAACCCATCTGATAGTACTTAAACGCTTTTTGATAAATATAAAGAACCATTACCAAAGTGGAGTCAGCCGGGCCGCCGAGACCATCCGTCATGACATAGACCTGATTAAAAATTTGGAAAGAAGAAACGATACCGATAATGAGTTGGAAAAAAATAACAGGAGAAAGTCCTGGAAGGGTCACGGTCCAAAATTGTTCCCAGCGGTTGGCACCGTCAATTTCTGCGGCTTCATAAAGCGCCGTCGGAATACCTTGCAAACCCGCCAAGTAAATAATCATACTGCCGCCCACTCCCCAAAAACTCATGATAACGAGGGCGGGTTTGCTCCAAACTTCACTGGCAAGCCACTTGGGACATTCGCTCATCGGAATACCCGTCAACAGTGAAATCATATAATTTAAAAGTCCTGAATCCGCGTTGAAAATCCACTTCCAAAGAACCGCCACTGCGACGCCCGTTCCAACAACGGAGGGAAGATAAAAAAGCGTACGGTAAATCGCTATCCCTTTGACTTTTTGATTCATGAGCAGAGCCACTCCAATGGAGAGAACCATACCGATGGGAACGGACAAGAAAGTAAAATAGGCCGTGTTATAGAGCGCCCGCCAAAAACGCGGATCATGAAAAAACATCTCTTTATAATTCTCAAATCCAACGAATTGAATGGGGGTCAAGATATCCCATTTGCAAAAGGAGAGGTACAAAGCGGCCACAATCGGACCGCCCATTAAAAAGATCAACCAAAGCACGAAAGGCGCGATAAAAAGATAAGCACTCATTGCCTCTTTACGTTCAGCGGATGTCATTCGGTTTCTCCTTAGCAGACGTCTTGGTTTGAGGGGCGCTTTTTCGAAACAAAGGCTTGGATTTTTATAACTTCTTTGGCAGTCGCCGTTCCAAACCCGGTATTCACCGGCTGGCTAGAGGGACATCTCCACCCAGTTCTTTCACACGAGTTCATATTTTACATACTTAACCCCATCTCACAACATTTTCTTACTGAGAACTCCAAGCTTATCTAGCAAAAAGTATAAATTTAACTTGATTCACAAAGACGGTTTAGACTGGCAAACGGCATCCCGTTCCCTCACAGCCCTTTTGATCGTAAAAACCTCATTTCACTCAAACTCGTTTAATAAAGGGCAGCTTAAACAAGACAATTTTGAGCTTCTTCAGGCAAAATCCAGGTCCTTTAGAAGTTTATGAAAGCCTTTCCACGAATCTTACTTTTAAGCGCTTTAGGATTTCTCCTCTCAAGACTAGCGGTTCAACACTTCTTCCAAAACCGCTTTTCTCAAAACTCCAACCTCCCTCGCCTCCAAATCAGGCTCGCAAGTTACTTTTTCCATTGTTTCAAAAGCCGCAGCGGGCATGCTCATTTAACCCGTTAAAACAAAATATTGCTCCAACTATTTCGCCGGAAGAATTGAATCTTCACCTCCCCCCCTCCAGTTCTTGTAGAATTTTTAAACTATTTTGATCTTCCGGAGACACAAATGAAATTCTTTGCTTGTACAGCTCTGCTTCTCGCTCTTACCTTGACCGCCGAAAATCTTGCGGCGCAAACCCTGGATGATAAAGTCAACTCTCTGCTGTCCCAAATGACGCTCCAAGAAAAAATCGGCCAAATGGTTCAATACAGCCCTTACAAGGAAATCGAAAAGAAAGTCCAAAAGGAAGAAACTGAGGGAAAAGTCGGCTCCATCTTGAATGTTTTCGGAGCGAAAGAAGTCAACGCATACCAAAAAGCCGCCATGGAATCCCGGCTGCACATTCCTCTTCTTTTTGGATTGGACGTTATCCACGGTTATAAAACTATTTTTCCCATTCCCTTGGCGGAAGATTGCGCTTGGAACCCGGACTTATTGCAAAAATGCGCCTCAGTAGGAGCCCACGAAGCGGCTGCCGCCGGTATTCGATGGACCTTCGCTCCCATGGTTGATGTTTCCCGCGAACCGCGTTGGGGACGGATCTCCGAAGGTTCAGGTGAAGACCCAACCCTTGGTTCTATTCTAGCTGCCGCAAGAGTGAAGGGCTTTCAAGGTGATTCCTTAAGCGATCCCGGTTCTGTCGCCGCCTGCGCCAAACATTTTGTCGGCTATGGAGCGGTGGAAGCTGGCCGTGAATACAACACGACGAATATCTCTGATATAGATTTATGGAATGTTCATTTACCGCCCTTTCAAGCGGCGTTAAAGGCCGGCGTCCGTACCTTCATGAGCGCCTTTAACGACCTTAACGGAATTCCCGCTTCCGCTAACCAATACACTCTCCAGGAGATACTGAGAAAGAAATGGGGTTTTCAAGGTTTTGTCGTCAGTGATTGGGCTTCGATTCATCAATTAATCGATCATGGCTACGCGGCCGATGACAAGCAAGCGACGCTGGAAGGCGTTAAAGCCGGCGTGGATATGGATATGGAATCGCACGATTACAGCCTCTACATTCCACAGCTAATAAAAGAGGGCCAGTTATCGATGGTCCAAATTGACGACGCGGCGAAGCGCATTCTTAAAGTTAAATACGAATTGGGTCTTTTCGAAAATCCTTACACCGACGAGGAAAAAGAAACCGCTTCGATGCTGACAATGGAAAATAGAGCTCTTGCCCAGGAAGAAGCCCGTCAGTCCATCGTTCTTTTAAAAAACACTAAAAATCTTTTACCACTTTCTAAAAATGTGAGAACTATCGCCGTGATCGGACGGTTAGCCGTTTCTCAGAGAGACCCTTTAGGTTCTTGGGCTTGCCGGGGAGATCAGGCTTTGGACAAAGTGATTACCGTGTTGGATGGAATTAAAGCGGCCGTCTCTAAAGATACCCAAGTGCTTTACGATCCCGGCGTGGAAATCGAAAAAGATAGTCCCCAATCCATTATTGATTCCTCCGTCGCCACCGCCAAAAAAGCGGACGTAGTCATCGTCGTGGCGGGCGAAACACAGGATATGAGCGGTGAAGCCGCCAGCCGGACTTCGATCTCCCTTCCGGGCCGGCAAGAAGAATTAGTGGAAGCCCTGCAAGCTTCAGGAATACCGGTTGTACTAGTACTCATGAACGGAAGACCCCTGACGATTCCCTGGGAAACGGATCACTTACCCGCCATTGTGGAAAGCTGGTTTTTAGGGACTCAACATGGCGCCGCTCTGGCCGATGTTCTTTTTGGAAACGCTAATCCCTCGGGTAAACTGGTTGTCACCTTTCCCCGCAGTTTGGGTCAAATACCCATTTATTATGCCCACCAAAATACCGGCCGTCCCGCCGGAACTGAAAAGTGGACTTCCAAATACATTGATTCGCCTAATACCCCTCTCTTTCCCTTTGGCTATGGTTTAAGCTACACCTCCTTTACTTACAGTGGCCTCAAAATGGATGCTAAGACCCTCACATCCGACCATCCTTTAAAAGTATCCGCGACTATTCAAAATAGCGGCACAATAGCGGGAACTGAAATCGTTCAGCTTTATATCCATCAGAAAACTGCCAGCCTCACCCAGCCAGTTCGAAAGCTGGTGGACTTTAAACGGGTATTCCTGAAATCCGGTGAATCCCAAAAGGTGGAATTTATCCTTTCAGCGGATCAACTCGCTTTTTATGACGGTCAAGGCCAAACCCATTTGGAACCAGGCCCCTTTGATCTTTGGGTAGCGAAAGACTCGGCCGACGCGGCATTAAAGGGCCAATTCGAATTGGCTGTTCCCTAATTCGTATTCGCGGCCTTTAATTCCCTAAAAACCCAATGTCCTTTTTCGGCTTCAAAACCTCAAAAGTGGAAAATTAACGGATTCTTGTTAAAATCTCTTCGTTTTCAATTGCCTCAGCCAAAAAGTTCTTTCAAACGAGCGATTAATAATAGGCTCGATCAATGATTAAAGGGAAGGTCATGGTCTCTAAAAAGAAACAAAAACCCTCTTCCAAAGTATCCTCCTCAAAATCCTCGAGGATTAGTTATAACGTTTTGTTTTATGGCTTCTCGGTTGTCTTACTTTTGTCGGGACAAGCCCTTATTTTCAAACAATCTTTAGCTGGCGGCATCATCCTTTCCGTTTTTGGATTAGGACTCGCGGCTTTGGGCTATTTCAATGTGAATTTAAACGATATCGCTTGGAGCTCTTTTTTCGTTTCAAAATCGCCTACGGCTTCGGATATTAAACCCCGTTCACAAAAAAACTCTAAACCCCAAAAAACTGCCGTTACTTTTGAAAAAGAAAAAAATCTCACTCCGACGGGCATCATCCGTACGATCCTTATTTTGATTGCCGTTATTTTAGGCGTTAAAGGCCAAATACTTCTGAGTGACATGGGACACGCCGAAATAGACGGTCTCAAATATTACTTTGGTGGAGTCGTCCTATTCCTTTTCTCTTTATGGCCCTGGAAAAGGGAAAAACTCAAATTCATTCCCCTATCTCCCACTGTGGAATGGACTCTTTTTGCTTTGATTTTTATTTTGGCCGCCTTCTTGAGGATTTACAAACTCGACACAATTCCTTCCGGAATATTTTTCGATATGGGATTCCAGGGCTATGGGGCCTTAAAGGTTTTACATGAAGGTTGGCGTCCCTTTAACTTAGATGTCGGACCCAATTTCCCTTCCGCCCCCATTCCTCTTTACATCGGGGCGTTGTGGTTTATTTTTTTCAAGAATACTCAATTCTGTCTCAATCTTTTTTATGTGGCTTGGGGACTCGCTTCCCTCCCTCTCATTTATTGGACCTTCCGCCAGCTTTCCGGCCCGCGGATAGCCCTTTTGGCCTTGTATATTCTTGCTGTCATGCGTTGGAATATCACTTTTTGCCGAAATTCATTTCCGCCGGCAATGATTCCTTTTTTCATGTTCGGAACCATCGCTTTTTTACTTTATGGTCTGCGCACTTCCAAAAAATGGCCTTTCGTATTAGCGGGATTACTTTTTGCCCTAGGACTTTATAGCTATCAGTCCTATATGTTATTTCCGTTAGCCGTCGTTTTATTAGGCTTTTACGAATGCGTGAATAATTGGAAGGCGGTAAAGGCAAACGCTTTAATGCTGATTGTCTTTTCACTCATCTTTCTGGCGGTAGGAGAACCCATCATCTGGCCCTTATTAAAAGGACAGCAGACGGGCCGGGCCGCGGAAGTTTCTATCGTATCGCGGGTCAAACAATCCCATAGTATTGAACCCTTCATAGATAACTTGCATAAAACCGCTCTTATGTTCAATCGCCGGGGTGACCCAAACCCGCGGCATAATTTGCAGGATCACCGCCAATTGGATGACGTAACGGGTTTTCTGTTCTTCTTCGGGTTTTTCTACATTCTCGCCAGGTGTTGGCGCCGGAAGTATTTTTATACCTTAACTGGTTTGGCCGTCATGAGCCTGCCTTGCCTTATTACGATCGACCCTGCCCATTCCAGCCGAATGTATGGAATGACTCCTTTTGTCGCTTTCGCTTCCGCTTCTTTTTTATCCGCTATTTGGTCGAGGCTTTACGCTCTCGGAGGCAAAAAAGGGGAAATCATCTTTTTGATCCTTCTTACCCTTCCGCTCGCCGAAATGGCCCGCGAAAATTATCACACTTACTTTGTGGAACAAGCCGGCAATGTTGCCAGTTGGGGAGAATTCTCCATCGCGGAAACGACCATCGGAAAACATTTCGCCCAATACGGGGATAAATATGACTGCTATGTCTCACCCCGTTATTACGGTTTTTTCACCATTAACTATTTGGCTTACTTTCAACAAGATCATATTTTCAGGCTGGATCTGCCCCTCACGCCCGCCAAAATGCCAGCTCCCGGCCGCGGGCTTTATTTCGCGCTTGAGGAAGGACGAACAGGCGTTCTGGATTTACTCAAAACCCTCTATCCGGGGGGTGAAGCGGAAGTGGACAATGATCCCAATGGCAGTCCTTTTATCTATTTCTTCCGGGTTCCCCCGGAAGAAATAGATAAAATTCGGGGGTTAAAAATGGAATCTTTTAAATCATCATCCCCCCTGCAAGCGGCGGCCTTTCCCCAAAATCTACCCCAGGGACCTTATCGCGCGTCTTTCACGGGAGAGTTACTGATTGATAGAAGCGGCGTTTACGAATGGAACGTTTCTAAAAACGGGGGGCTTTTCACCTGGTCTATTGGAGGTCATCCCGTACTTCCCGGCTCTAAGCTCAACCTGGCGAAAGGCTTCTACCGGGTGAAGATGAATTGGAACACGCCCGCTGGCCCCCCCGTTTTGAGCTTTTCATATACTCTTAGCACAGGGGAAAAAGGCCTGTTAACTTCCCAAAATTTCAATAGTCTCTCTTATGACCGAGGGCTGAAAGGCAGTTATTATGTCACCAGCCAGCCCAAAGTGCCTGTGCTGGTGCAATGGGACCCGGTCATTAATTTCATTAACGGTAATGACTTTTCTTATCCTCTGGGGAATTCCATGATCATTCGCTGGACGGGTCATTTAAAAGCTCCTAAAACGGGGGCTTATGTTTTTTCCGCCCAATCCAGCGGGACTACCGAAATCCGTTTGGATACGAAACCCGTTTCTCCCAACAAGCCAGAAGCGTACTTAACTGAGGGATTCCATTCTCTAGAGGTGACCTACCATATAAATGCCGGATGGGGAGGAAACTGCAATTTATCCTGGTTGGTTCCAGGCGCCAAAAAACTCGAAATCATACCTAATCAATACTTCGGAGAATCCCAATAATCCTCAATTCATCCACCCGGTTCATACCCTTCTCATTGTTTTGAGAATTCCGTAGGAAAAGCTTTCCTTCGTTTACAGTGCTTTTAGAGCTATGCTAATATTTCGCTCGGCATCCTATTTTAATGCCAATCCCATTTACCTTATTTCAAGGAGTCTCTTTTGCCAAAGAAAGCTTTTATAACCGGGATCAACGGGCAGGATGGGAGCTATTTAAGTGAGCTTTTACTGGAAAAAGGCTATGAAGTTCACGGCATTCTTCGCCGTAGCTCGGCTCCAACCACCCAAAAAATAGACCATCTTATTCACAAGCCTGATATTAAATTCACAGTTCATTTCGGAGATTTGGAAGATACCAGCAGCCTGCTTCACTTGTTAGGCGATATTCAACCGGATGAAATCTATAATCTTGGGGCCCAATCCGAAGTAGGTGTCTCCTTCGCCAATCCCCAATATACCGCCCAATCTACTGCCCTAGGTGCGCTCAATCTATTGGAAGCTATCCGCCAAAGTAAAATCCGCACCCGCTTTTACCAAGCGTCCAGTTCTGAAATGTTTGGATTAGTGAAAGAAGTCCCCCAGAAAGAAACTACTCCCTTCCATCCCAGGAGCCCCTATGGTGTTTCAAAAGTATTCGCCTATTGGATGACCGTCAATTACCGGGAAGCCTATAAAATGTTCAACTCAAATGGAATTCTTTTCAACCACGAATCACCGCGGCGGGGCGAGACTTTCGTGACCCGAAAAATCACTTTAGCCCTGGCCCGCATTAAGGCGGGTCTTCAAAAAAAACTCTTCCTCGGTAATCTCAATGCCCGCAGGGATTGGGGATACGCGAAAGATTACGTGGAGGCCATGTGGTTGATGCTCCAGCAGGACGAACCCGATGATTTCGTTGTTTCCACCGGAGAAACCCATTCCATTAAAGAATTTCTAGAAGAAGCTTTCGGCTACGCGGGAATGGACT
>CAWKIY010000152.1:0-18383 GCA_963849245.1 candidate division FCPU426 bacterium
AATATCAGTGTACTCAACGTCCTTCCTCCCGCTAAACGCCTGGAGGAACTCGACGGGCATGGGAAAGAGAATGGTGGAGTTCTTCTCCGAGGCGATCTGGCCGAGGGTCTGGAGGTAGCGGAGCTGTAAGGCCGAGTGCGATTGGTCGATGATGTTGGCGGCGTCCGTCAGCGACGCGCCGCCTTCTTCTCTCCTTCGGCGGCGATCACCTGAAGAACGAATAGGCTATGTCAACAAGGGGGCCGTTCATAAAGAATGTCACGCTCTACGAGAGTGGGAGGGTCGTCAAAGTGTGACGGTACTGATTATATCTACAGTAATGCTCGCTTTGTGCAACGTGTTAAGCGCTGCCCAGAAACGTTACGCTTCAAAATAATTAGATCATTTAAGAAGTATCGGTATGCCACAATTAACCATTTAACTCCCAACGGTCGCTTTTGAGACGATGCATACAATTATAATATGCTTGTTTACTTTTTCTGCACGCTTTTTCTGTTTGTCTGCAGCATAAAATGCACTACCGGCGGGCGCATAAGCCGTCGGTAGTGCACATTATATGCTGCAGACAAACAGAAAAAGCGTGCAGAAAAGTAAACAAGCTCTCTTCGCGGTTACAGTTCAAAATTTCCAAGAAACAGTATGGGAAGTAAAGGGAAAACTGTAACACCTAATGTAAACGCTGAAAACGTACGGTATGAGAAGTTGATATTCTGGAGAAGGTATACAAATGACCACTAGAAAAGCGTACATATTTTTATGGATGGCCCCATAAACAGGTTGCTGCTAAAGAGAGACTCGAGTCGATTTTTCATTGTGGTGGTTATCCAAGGCCTTTTGAATTCTTTGGGCTTTATCTTCCAAGAAGTCACAAGCCCATTTTTGAATTAAATCTTGAGCGCAAGCACTCTTAATGTCGCTCAGCAAGTCACCATTACCGACAATAGGTTGAGTCGAAATAGTTTTTTGTGTTGGATTAAAAGTTAAACTCACTTGACGGGTTTGACCAGGGCTAATCAAAAAATTAAAAATCGTTTCGATCGACTCATTTTCCTTTCCGCGATACAAACCGCTAGCATCAATTTTTACAATGCCGGTTGCGATTCCCTTTACATTTACTGTATAGGTTTGAGGTTGTCCGTCATAGACGTCAATACTCCAAACAGTGTTAGGTTTATTCTCATAATCAGTTCCATCAAATGCCGAATCATTGTTTTGCCAAACGCGGGACAAAGGAATCTGATTTAAACCCGAGTCCAACCCATTTCCTTGTGTGCCATTACTATTTACGGACATTGAAAAGTCAGACCCTGTTGTTTGTCCTTGGCTATTTAAAATATTTATGATGGCGGGTGGCACTTCTACACTGATATTTAGGTCGTTATTTGTCCATTGATAGCCATCCGGTGTCCCAGCAAAAACATTACCGCTAAAAAACAGAAACAAAAAAGTGACCCATTTCATTTTTTTCATAACTCCTCCTAGAATCATTTGTTACTAACTTGGACTAAAAGATTTACGGTGTATTGGCTTAAATATTTATTTTGGGCTACACCGGGATCTGCAATTGTGTAATCACATTGATGTGTTGTTGGATTAAACGCAACCCCAGTAACAACAACAAAGTGAGTTCGCCCACCATGGGCTACTTCCGCAATTACATAATTACTACCGGAAGAAAGCGCAGCCGGAACCATGGTAATATCTGCCGAATAAGAACTGTCAATATTTAAACTTAGGTCATTAGCTACTTTTGACGGATCATTTAGATTTCCACTTAAGAAAATATGACTTACCCCTGATGCTTTCACATCGGCCGATCCAGGGTCATATTCACTCGAAAGCATCGCGAGACACGTTAAAAGACAGCCATCTGATTTAATTGTATGCGGGTCAAGCTTACCGCTCGACAATTTGTTTGGACCAAGGGTTGTATTCCCTGTTGGCATTTTCAGGGAAGCCCATCTGGCATCAAATTGAGTATAGGGAACAACTGTTGCTGAATAATTGCCCCCTGGACAAGTCGGCGTTGCGGTCGCGGTGGGTGTATTAGTCGGAGCGGGCGTAAAGGTATTTGTCGCCTGCGGAGTCGGCGTTGTGTTTTGCGACAGGCTTAAACCATCCCCGCAAATGCTCCATACAATGGCCATGCCGGTCGCATTCGCGGTTTGATTGACAAAAATGACCTCGAATTGATTCAGACCTGGATGGATATAAGGGCTGGCGGAATTAAACCCTTCCAACTCCGCCTCTTCTGCACCCCCGCCACATTGAGCCGTATTACAAAGGTCCGTGGGAGTCGGATAAAGAGCATCGGTCCCGTTAGGATTTTGGGCTGAGTTTTCAGTTAATACGTTGCCATTGCTAAAAACCGCGTCATCTCCAAAAGTTCCGATAGCCGAAAAACTTTGGGTATAAGTCGTAAGATCGGCTCCTGCTGGAATGTAGTAATTGATAATCATCGTAATACCTTGCCCATTGGTCGAACTGCCCGCCGCATTCGTAGATACCCAATTGGCTCCGGCAATCGGTGAACCGGGGTACCAATCGGCTCTTGGAGTTAATACCGGTATTAATCCCGATGGGTCCTGGGAGGTTCCGCTGTAGACGCAATTAAGCGTTAGGACATCTTTAGCTTTGATTAAACCTTTTTGAACGGGCTGGGCGGGATTATTTTTCTGACTACAGGCAAAAGCGAAAACCATCAGCAACATTCCAATTACCGAAATAACCAACAACTTTTTCATATACAGCCCCTCGATAGAATTGACAAAAACAGGGCCATAATAATATCCACACCTAACTTATCAAGTTAAGAATGTGTTTTTAAACAATTCATCAATAATGTTGTATTTATGTCCTAATATCGGCTTTCAGTTAAGCCAAAAATGATGAAAATTGATCCGCCGATAATTTTTTATTGAAATCAAATTCAGGCCGAATTAAAAATACCCCCGCCTACCCTGAAGCTTCGGCGGGCGTGCCCGCAAACTGAGCCGGAGGCAAGCTAAAATTTGCTGAAGGAGTTTAATCATGTCTGATACCATCAATAATTCCCCTGCCAACGCTGATAACAACGATGCGTTGGCACAACCAAATCCCACCACTCGCCTGGAGGGCTCGCAGCAGGTGTCACCCGCCAATATTAACGAGCTCTTAGCCGCACTGCCTCAAATGTTCACCGGCGAACAGCAAGTCCCTCTGGAAAGAATCCGGTCTAACCCCGCGAATCCCGGGCCCGCTATCACACCCGAAATGATCGAGGAGCTGGCCGCCAATATCGCTGAAGTGGGGCTTAAAAACGCCATC
This sequence comes from candidate division FCPU426 bacterium, assembly GCA_963849245.1. Lineage (GTDB taxonomy): Bacteria > Oederibacteriota > Muellerivitia > Muellerivitales > Muellerivitaceae > CAWKIY01. The sequence continues at coordinate 3,307 of CAWKIY010000152.1, forward strand.
AAGATTAGGCCCGATAGGGATAACCTCCTGGCTCCCGGGATTACCCTTCACCCGGAAAACGGGCGGCTCAAGGCCGATGGCCGGCCCCTGGAGGTCGGGGATTTCAATTACATCAACCTCAGCGGTGAATTAAGGCACCGGGCTTTTCAAAAGCTTCAAAAGCCGACCATCCCGTCCAATATCCTGAACCCTACGGACGAAGAGGCGGTCATTATCACCCGGTTAGATAACCAGGTTCGGGAGAGGGGCTGGTGGGTGGATTACCAGGACGTCGAAAGCTTGATCCAGGCCAACCCGAACCTCACGCAAAGGCAGGTTGGCGCCAAGTTGAAGATAGATTTACCGAAGGTTGTTCGGGCACTACGGCTTTTACCCCTTCTAAACACCGAGGCAAAGGTCTTAATTGATAGCAATGCTATCAATTCAAATAAGGGAAATATGGCCATTTCGGAAATAGCCACCTCTCGACTGGCCGACTTGGGCCCGGAAAGCACCCTTAAACGGGGTGCCCGCAAACAAGACCCAACTGAAGCGGAAACCCGAAAGCTTTGGCCCTACCCTGCCATTCCCCCTGAAACCCAGGACCTCGTCCGACGGGCCTTGGCGGTGGCGATCGACCACCAGATGACCGAAGCCCAGGTCAAAAGGCTGGTGGAACATATAAAGGCCGGGAACCCTGCCGATACCTATGTAGTATCGGCACAACCAAAGCGTGCGCCTCGGCTTGAGGCCTCGGCACAGGTGCCTGAGACCTTTAAGGCAGTTAGGAGTTCGGAGTTAGGAAGTGCGGAGGTTACGGCAGAGGCAAAACCAGAGGAAAAAGTTAGGAGCGAGGAGTTAGAGAGTGCGAAGGTTACAACAAGTGAAAAACATTCAGCCTCGGCTGAGGTCTCCCCTGCTTCGAGGCCCCAAGCCGAGAAGCAAGCCTTGGGTGTGCCAACTCCAAATAATAAAGGAGTTGGCACAAGCATAGGTGCAACCCAAACCTCAAGTTCCCACTCTGGAACCGGAGCAGCCAAAACGCACACCTCGACTGGTAGTCCCAGTCTCATTCTGCTCCTCACGGACATGCTGGCCGGGGTACCTGTCATCCACCCGATCAAGGCTAAGGCCGAAAAACGAATACCGCTCTCTTGGGGTGAAATCCTCGTCTTGAGTGGATACCGGTTCGGCCAATTCATTGGGACGTTGAAAAAACCGGTTCTGGAGGGGGCCAAAGTCTTTGGAAAGTGGATCTTGGAGTTCTTCAAGAAGCTCTTCAAATTTATCGGCGAGCTGTTGGGCAAACCGGTGAAGGCCATCTTGCAAGGGGCGGTGTTCCTGATCATTCTGGCCGGGTTGATCTGGCTGGGATGGGACATTTATAGACACGGGGTTTGGCATCCGCTGGAGACTTTTCGAGCCAAGGTGTTTGGCTCGAAAAAGTTAGGTAGTTCGGAGTTAGAAGTGAGAAGTTCGACACCATCCGGACAAAACCAAGAACCGGCGCCGCCAGTTCAAACATCGGCGTCAGCTACCCTGCCCCAGGACCAGGGGAATTCATCCGCTGTATCAGAAGCGCAGGCACCCCAAGCCGTTGCCAGTACCAAAGCCATCGTGACGCCGCAACCTACTCCCAAGGTTCAAAAACCCGACATTGCCGGAATGGTGGCACAGCAGGCCGGGACGGACGCGGCGGCCAGCGTGGCGAAGAAGCTGTTTGGTCTTTGATTGTTAAAATCAAAAAAGAACTTAGGGCACGGAGAGTTTATGAGTGAACTAATTCCCAATATATCAGAACAAAAAAATATTAATCATTCGTGGTTTTAAATGGAAAGATTTATTTCATTGCGATTTAAACAAAATAATGGCTTCATACACTCTATTACAATTCGAGTAAAAGCCAATCCTCACAAGGACGCCAATGGGCTTTCGCCCCGTTCGGAACCCTTTAGTAAGGCGCGTACTCCCAGATTTTACCCTGTCCCGTCGCGATAAAAACATAACCGTTCGCGTCAACCGCGATACCCGTCGGCTGAACAGCTTCTCCCGGCGTCCGAGTCCCCATATCGACGCTCGCCAGCAGGGTTCCCGAAGAGCTGTATTTGTAGAAATAATCGTTGGCCAGATCCGTCACGAAAACATTGCCGGAAGCGTCCACCGCGACGCCAAAGGGCTGGGCATTACTGGTACCCCCGATGGTCGGCAAGGTCGCGAAAACGCTTTGACTAGTCCCATCCAGGGCGCTTTTGATCACCTTGGCGTTAAAGAAATTCGACACATAGAGGACCGAGTTCGTGCTGTCCACGGCCAGATCCTGCGGGTAACTGTACCCGCCCCAGTTGGATTTGGCGTTGCCCGAGGAGTCGAATTTATAAACCTCGCCCCCTTCGTAATCCGAAACATAAACGTTGTTGGAGGAATCCAACGCGACGGCTGAATTTCCGGAGGCGCCGCCGGTGCCCCAGGTTACCCCCGCCGATCCGAAGTTCGATACGTGCTGGTCCACGGTCGGGGTGTTATTCCCGTTCGCGTCGGTGATATAGACGTTCGCGCCGGTGGAATCAAACGCGATCCCCCCGGGGTTGTACCCGATCAGCTGTCCCGGCGTTTGCGCGGTCACGCTGGCGTCGGTCCCGGTGAAAATGTAAACCTGATCGGGATTATTGGTGGACGTGGCCTCAATCGTGATGGAGCTGGAACCGGTCACCGCCAAATATTGGAACGCGTAGGTACCCGTGATCAGACCGGCGAAGGGATAGACCGCCGTGCTGGTGGCCGTCGGGGTGCTGGTGATGGTCGGGGTGGAAGTGATGGTGGGCGTATTCGTGACCGTCGGGGTCGCGGTATTGGTGGGGCTGCTGGTGGCGGTCGGCGTCCGGGTGCTGGTGGAAGTCGGCGTCGGCGTGGACGAGGGGGTCGCGCTGCGGGTTACCGTGGGGGTTAAGGTCGCCGTGGAGGTGAAAACCGGAGTGAAGGTAAAGGTCAAGGTGGCCGCCGGGCCCGGCTTAGGGGTGGCGGGATTGTCTTTCGAGCCGCAAGCCAGATGAAGCAGACTTAAAACCGGGAGGATTAAAAGGGCGAAAATAAAACTTTTCATGAGGGGATTCCTTATTTTTCAATCTGGGTTCACCGGGTCACATTCTCACCTGTTTCCCCCAAATAGATAGTAATTAATGGGGTAAAATTGCCGATTTAACCTGCTTTTGCGTTAAAAACTTCAACTGCGTAAAAATAATTCTGGAAACGCTTTCCCCGATTGCTGAATTCCCCAATACATCATCTTCACATGTCGGCCTCTTTAATACCGTGTTGAAGATTGGCGGGGTGCCCGGATGGCGAAGCGCCCAATCAAGTCTCCCAAGTCCAAACCAAAAACGACTTGAAAAAAATACGTCCTTCGTAAAACGGAGCCATTTTGACTTGGAGGAGGTTTATAACGGCGGTTAAACGGCTTTATTTAGCCAGCTGGCCCATATACTTCCCCTTCTTTAGGGAGGACAATGGACGAAGGCGGAGCCGTTTTCGAGCATCCTGCCACCATCAAACAACTTGTGGAGGTCAAGAAGTCTGAGTCTCTCGTTTCGGTGACATTTTACACTCTATTGCTCGTGGCATTTTTCCACCAGTCCTGTGATTCTCAATTGCCGGACACCTGCGGGAGAAATGCGTGAACTACGAAAAAGAATTTAAGGAACTCGGGAAGCGCTACCGCAGTCTGCGGCTTCAGAGGAATATGGTGCAGGAGGACGTACTGGAGCACCGTTTTTCCGTCCGTCACTACCAACAACTCGAGTCCGGCAGGCCCCATTCCCTTCAGACCCTTTTCCGGGTATCTCAAATGTTTGAAGTGAATCCCGAAGAACTCCTCCAAGACATATTCAATGGCCGAAACGGCCGCCGAAAAAAGAAATAAAACTTCCCTTTAATCCGAATCAGTTCGAGAACAAGATTCAGCCTTATTCCCGCCCTCATTCCAGCCAATCGGCCCTTTTAATGCGGCGCGTACTCCAAGATGTGGCCGTTCGAGGCCGTCGCGGCATAAAGATAACCGTTCGCGTCGACGGCGATGCCCTCCAGGCTGACGGCTATCCCGGGAGAGGACCGTAACTAAACCCTGTTTCCAAGCTTATATAGAGGTAGAGGACGTTTCGATGAAACGGATCGACAACCCAAGGAGCCGGTTATGAACGAGGATATTAAGGTTTCGGAAATTCAAGCCAGTCTTATTCTGGCTCAGGACCGGAAATATACCCGGATCGCCGAGGCGCATCTCGCGGCTATGAACGCCCGCGACCTGGGAGCCATCGGCCAAAGTTTGGCCGCCGATGTTCATTTCGTGGGTCCCGCCGGTGAGGCGCTGGACCGGAGCAGTTTTTTACAAACTTACGAAAAGGTATTCCAACACTTAGAAAGCCTGGAAGTTCTAGCCCAGTCCCGGTTGAAGGACCAAAGCACTTCCATCTACAACCTGATCTTCCCCTCGGGACAGGTCAAAACAACCCTGGTGATGACTCACGAGGAAACGGAGGGACTCATTAAAAAGGTGGAGATGATCTGCGACGCCGCCATGCTTCAGAATCATTTAAATCCCCAAAAATAAGACCACCCACAACCAAGCGGGTTAACCGGCGCTTCACTAATTCAAAACCGAATCCTCATTGCCGCTTCCCGCCTTGGACCCCATTTCCCTCAGGGCCGACCTTAAAAAAACCTCCCGCCTGATTTTCTGGGAGAGATTGCCAAAATAAGTTCCGGGGCCGGTCCAAGCCGAACCCTGTTCCCCGGCAGCGGGATTTTCATCAAAAAAAATCCCGCTTTGGATCGTGGGATAAAGACACTTCACCGCCAAATAAAGCACCGTCCGAAAAAACAAATCCACATTGCGGGAATCCGGGGTTTCGAGATTGTTGATATTGTCCATGTCGGCCTCAAAGGCCGGGTACAGATCGGCGTAAACTTTATAAGCCGTCATTTTCATCGCGATCGGGGTGTCGTCCGTTTCAAAATAACGTTGAACATAGTCCATGTCGTAAACTTGAAATCGCTCCAGAAGCCGTTCCAGTTCCTTCCCCTCCAGAACTGTTTTGATCCCGTCGTAGGTTTTTTCAACCCGCATAACTTTAGACCTCCGCGAAATTGGCAAAGAAAGACCCGGACGATTCTTACCCATACCTTATCGCTCTCCCTGTGGGTTTGCGACAGGTACATTAAAAACATTCCCTATTTTAATTTCCCAAACCGAATTATTAAAAACCGCTCCAAAAAGCGTTTTGTTTTTGTCCGAAACCGCTCAAGCGAGACTACCAAAACGATAAGATGAATCCGACAAGGATTTCATCGCGATCAAATCTGGCCCAATTCAAACTATTATCTGCCTACACTGAAGCTACGGCAGACATGCCCGCGGGCTCACTCGTGTGGCCGAATCCTGAAGTTTCAGTTGAAAGATAATTTAAATATGAAAATGAAAAGTAAGGGTCAAAATATTTCTTCTGTCCGAAGACGGGCCGGCGAACACGTTGCCTTTCGCATTCGGAAAGTGGAATATCGCGAATGCCGCTTCCGAAAACGTTTGGGACCCTTCGCAAACGTGAATTTCTTTGTCCCTGACGAGTCCCTTGTTTTATGATGTCCCATTCCTCCTGAAAGAATTTTGACCATGTCCGCCCAAAAATCCAAAAAGACTCAGGCCTCCAGAACCGCGCTCTTAATCATTTTCCTTATCTACTCGGCTTTCATAGCCCTCGGCCTGCCCGACAGCATGTTCGGCGTGGCCTGGCCCGCCATGCGAAAAGGTTTCGGGGTACCCATTGACGCCATGGGAATGGCCGTGGTCTCGGGCTTGGCCGGTTACCTGCTCTCCAGTTTTTTATCCGGCCGGCTGATCGCCTGGCTTTCCATCCGGGGCCTCCAGATCCTTTCTTGCGCGCTTTTCGGGGCGGCCTTGATCACGGACTGCCTGGTTCCGGCCTGGACTTGGTTCGCCGCGACCAGCCTGGCGCTCGGGTTTGGGGCGGGGGGCATCGACGCCGGGCTCAATACCTATGTGGCCACCCACTTTGGCGGGAGGCAGATGCACTGGCTGCACGCCTGCTATGGCGTCGGAGTCACCCTGGGCCCGCTGCTCATGACGGCGAGCCTCAACCGATTGGACGGCTGGCGCCCGGCTTACCTGGGAGTGGGTTTTTTCCAGCTGGCGGTGGCCGCGGTTTTCGTTTTTTCGGCTCCCCTCTGGAGGCGTTTCGACTTGGCCGGCCGGCCCGGACAGAAAAAAAAGCTTACGGACTACGACACGCCTTTGATCAAGACTCTGGGACACCTGCCGACTTGGCTGGGGATGATCCTCTTTTTTCTCTATAGCGGCGCGGAGTTTTCCCTGGGGTTCTGGGCTTACTCCTTACTGACCGAATCCAGGGGCGTCGCGCCCATCCTGGCTGGTATCGTGACGGGCGGTTATTGGGGCCTGTTTACCGTTGGGAGAATCCTGTCGGGCTTTTTCGCGAAACATTTCCCGCTAAACCAGATGCTCCTCGGGTGCCTGGTCCTAGCGGCAGCGGGTTCCTTGTTGCTGTGGATGAACCTCAATCCAGCCTTGAGTCTCTTCGGGCTGATCCTGACCGGTTTCGCCATCGCGCCGGTCTTCCCATCCCTCGTCTCCAGCACTCAAAATCGCGTGGGACGGCGCCACGCGAGCAATACGATCGGCATGCAGATGTCCGCCGCGGGTGCCGGCAGCGCCTTCATCTCCGCGCTGTTGGGACTGTTGGCCCGCAGAGTGTCCCTGGAGGCGATCCCGGCGTCCCTGACTGGGTTGTGGCTGGCGGTTTTATTTCTTTTTATCGTCTCAATCCGGCGGGAGAAGACAACCCGAGGCCGGGCCCCCGCCTAACACTTGAGCCCCATAGGATTAAAACTTCAGCGATCCCCATCTAAAAAAATTCTTCATAAGAACGGTTTGACATTTAGGAACGCAGGGTAGGACGCTGTATTTCAGGCCGCCTGCCTCGTGATCAGAATCACCCATCCCCGCAGGGCAGTTTGGCGGTTTGAAGCCAATAGGTTTTGAGAATCCCCGCCAGAATCAAAAGGTCTTGATAAAGCAGGGGCTTGGTGAAAAAGGAATTGGCCCCATCCTTATAGCTTCCCGCGATATCCTCCGGATTTTGGGAATTACTCAAGATCACTACCGGTATGGCCCTTAACCGATGGTCGTTTTTGATTAACCGCAGGGCTTCCCGCCCGTCTAAGCGGGGCATATTCAGATCGAGCAGAATCAGTCCTGGCAGTTCCGGATTCCTTTGGCCTTCGACCGCCTCCAAATGGCCGTGAAGACGGTCCAACAGTTTCTGGCCATCCTCAATAAAATGAAGTTCCGCCTTGAGGCCGCCGGTCTCCAAAGCCTTTTTGATTAAAAACCGGTCATCCTCATCGTCATCCGTCACCAGAATGGAACAGCGTTTCAAAAGGTTCTCCATTTAAACCTGCCTCTCTTTATTTTGTTTACCAGCGCGAAAGACTTTAATTTGAACCACAAAGGACACTCAGAGCACAAAGTTAAATAATTTTTTCGAACTAAATTTTCGTCTTACTTCGTGGTTTTAAACCTTCGTGTGCCGACCCCGCATGTTTTTTTCAAATCATGCCATAGGGGTGCTCTTTGTGTAACTTGGTGGTTCAAAAGCCTCCTCTTTTTCCTTCGGCGCCATCAAGGTGAAATAAAAGGTTGAGCCTTCACCGGGTTTGGATTCGGCCCAGATGCGGCCCCCATGTTTTTCCACCACCCGCCGGCAGATGGCCAAGCCCATGCCCTCGCCCCGGTACTTCTCGTTGCCATGGAGCCGTTCGAACATGACGAAAATGCGGTCGCTTTGATCCGGGTCAAAACCGATTCCGTTATCCGCGACGGAAAAAACCCATTCCACTCCTTTTTGGACCGCCTCCACTTTCACCCGCAGGGGCCTTTGATCCCGGCGGTATTTCAGGGCGTTGTCGAGAAGGTTGGAAAAAACCAGGGCCACTTGGAAGGGATGGGCTTCCAAATCCGGCAGGTTCCCCGCTTGGACCTCGCCCCCCGCCGCCGCCAGCTCGCTCCCCAGGTCCTTGAGGACGGTCTGGAGAACCTCATTCATCGATATCTTTTCGGGCAGGGTTTCTTCCTTTTCCAGTTTGGCGTAATCCAGAAGCGCGTCCAAGAGACGATGCATGCGCTTGGCGGCTTCCGAAATCACCTTGAGATAATTCTCGGATTCCTTGTCCAGGTTCGGCTGGCTGTCTTGGAACAACCCCACGAAACTAATAATCTTTCGAAGCGGTTCACGCAGGTCATGGGAAGCGATATGGGTAAACTGTTCCAGGGCGTCCCTTTGGCGGCGGTACGCCTCGCTTTTCCGGCGCCACTGAAGGCCCGCCAAAAGCGACCGGACGCGGGATTCCAGTTCCTTCGGGTGGAAAGGCTTGAAAAGATAATCATCCGCCCCGGCTTCCCAGCCCTTCACCAGCGAATCCCGGTTAGTCATGGCGGTCAAAAGAACCACCGGAATGGTGGCGGTTTCCTGGTGGCCCTTAATCTCTTGGGTTAATTGAAACCCGCTGAGGCGGGGCATCATCACGTCGGAGAGAATCAAATCCGGGGTCCAGCGGCGGGCCAGTTCCAGGGCCTCGGCGCCGTCGGCGGCCGCCTGAATCTCGCAAAAGGGGGAAAGCAGTGAGGCGATGAAAGTGGACAGTTCCGGGTTATCCTCAGCCACCAAAACTTTGGGCAGGCCCCGGGAAGATTCCTCATCCGAAGACGCCGTTTTTAATAGGGGCTGGGCCAGGGGTTTTTGGGCGACTGAATTGGAAAATTCCAGGAAAACCGGCGCTTCCTGGGAAAGGGGCGCCAGGCAGGTGAGGGTGAAGGTGCTGCCCTGCCCTTTCGCGCTTTTCACCGTGACATCCCCGCCCAGCAATTGGCTGAATTCCCGGGCCAGGGCCAGCCCCAGGCCCGTTCCCTCAAAACGGCGGGTGGCGGAGCCTTCCACCTGGTGGAACTTCTCAAATAACTTTTCCTGCTCCTGGGCCGAGATTCCGATCCCCGTATCCGTTACCGAAAGGGAGAGACGGCCATCCTCAGCTTCCAGCGAGACGGAAATTCTCCCGCCCGGCGCGGTAAACTTCACCGCGTTGGAAAGCAGGTTAAAAAGGATTCTTTCGTAAAGGTAGCGGTCCATTTCCACGATGGGATGGGAGGCATGGGCGGAGAGTTCGTGGCGGACGCCCTTTTGATCCATGACGCTTTTAAAGTCCCAAAAGATGGAACGGGTCAGGTCCAAAAGGTTGATGGATTCCCGGCGCGCCTCAATCTTGCCCGCGGAGACCTTCGCGAAATCAAGCAGGCCGTTGATCATTTGAAGCAGGCGTACCGCGTTGTTTTGAACTGTCTGGATCATCTGGCGGGTCTCCGGCTCCGCTTGAACCTGGGGATTGCCCAGCAGGGATTCGACCGGAGCCAGGATCAGGGTCAGCGGGGTTCGAAGCTCGTGGCTGACATTGGCGAAAAAATCGCTCTTCAAGCGGTCCAGTTCCCGGAGCTTTTGATTGGCGTTCTGTAGTTCCTGGGCCCGCAGATAAACTTCCATCTCCGTTTTTTGAACCCGGGCCTGAAGCTCTTCGGTGAGCTTGCTTTGCTCCGCGCCCTTTTGCTTGAGCCGGACAAATTCGGTCACATCCTCGACCCGGTGGACGATATAAACCACTTCCCCTTTCTCATCCAATACCGGCGAGTTCATAGGGCTCCAGAAACGTTCCTCAAACCCTCCGCCTTCGGAATCGGGCCGGCGGATGTCGTATTTTTGCACCGCCATCGTATCGGGCTGTTTCGTGGCGAGGACTCTTTGAAGCGAGGCCTTCAAGTTAGCAACCCCCGTTGCGGCGGGATCATCCGGATTGTCGGGGAAAAGATCAAAGAGATTACGGCCCAGCGTGGCTTCCCGCGTGGTCATGGTGGCTTTAAGCCGTGCGTCGCTGGCGGCCACCATGGTGAAATCGGGTTTGAGGATCAAATAAATGCCGGGCAGGGCCTGAAAGATGGTGAGGAAATCCGAATCAGGAACAGATGAGCCCACTAGGCTTCCTCCTCAGTCAGAAAAAACAGCCGACCCGCCGGGCAAAGACGGGACGTGAAAATCAGATCAAAGCGGAACGGGTTGGAAAAAACTGTTTGAGAATAGCCCATGAAGGTTCCGTGGAGATGAGTGTTGAAGACCTTTTAATTTTACCAAAAAGCACGGGAGGGGAAAAAACGAATTGTGAAAAAGCGTTTTCAAAAGGAGGTCAAAAAACAGACGGTTTTTCAAAGAGGACTCCCGACAAGCGGAGCGCCCTTTAAACGTGAAAACAAACAGGATCCCCATTTAGGCTAGTACTCGATGAGATAAAAGTTATTCGCGAAAAGGAGCGCTTTCCGGAACAGTTGAACCAGTCTTAACCGCTTGATATTCTCAGCGAGTATGAAGAATCCCGAACCTCTTAAGCCCATCGACCTCCAAGGTCAATATGTCCGCCTCATTCCCTTAAGCATGGATCACGCGCAAGCGTTGGTTGATGCCGCCAACATTTCCAGAAAAACATACCAATTCACTTCGGTCCCCTCCGACCTGGAATCGGCCCGCAAGTACATTCAAAACGCCCTCGACCTCCATCAAAAGGGCTCTGCCCTGCCCTTCACCATCCTCGAAAAATCCAGCGGAAAAGTGGCGGGCTCAACCCGTTTTTTGAATGCGGAATATTGGATATTCCCTGAGGGACACGATCTTTATCGGCCTACCGAAGTCCCCCACGTCGTGGAAATCGGCGCTACCTGGCTGAGCGGACCCTATCAAAGGTCCGGCCTTAATACAGACACCAAACTGTGCCTGCTGACTTACGCCTTTGAGGAATGGAAAGTTCTGAGGGTGGCGTTGAAAACCGATGCCCGAAACGCCCAATCCCGGGCGAACATTGAGCGGATCGGCGCGAAATTCGACGGCGTCGTACGGGCCCACATGCCCAGTTTTGACGGCGGCATTCGAGACACCGCTTTTTATTCCATTCTTCACACCGAATGGCCCGAATTGAAAATCCGCCTTCAGGCCAAACTTCGCTAAAGTAAAACAAAAGGTCAGCCTTGATTCTCCCAAAAACGAACGCTTCCGAAGCGCCCACTGAACTGCCGCTTCCGCCTGAAGGCCGCCACCTGTACCTATCAGCTCAAAATCCTTTTAATTAAATATTTTTGCTTTCCTGCGGAATAAAGCCTGACTTTTTTTCTCTATTGCTTGAGGGGTTTACCCCCCAAAAAATTAATTCATGGAGGAATTCATGCAAAAAACAGCTTTTTTAATGTCAGGCGTGTTGTTTCTGGGGGCTATTCACGGAGTAAAACTTGATAAGGGAGTGAAGTCAAACTCGATTATTTCCAAAATCGTTTTCGACAATCCATCTGGCGATCCCAAAATTCCAGGGCCTAAGGGCCCCTCGGCACCGGGAACACAGAACCGATTTGCTGGCATTGGGGATACCAAACCCTCCGACCCAAGCAAAGGTCCCGTTGGTCCAGGACCGAAAGGCTCCTACCAGGGATAATTTTAATTGGAACAACCCGGGTGAGCCGAGGGAGTCACCCGGGTTTTATTTTCCCCCGCTCATTTTGCTTATAAACAAAAACCTGAACTTAAAGACGAAAAAACCAAGACCAATGAAGAAGTATTCCGAAATTTTGAGTTCCCCTGAAATGGAACCGAGCCTCCTCGATCATTAAAGTTGCCGGGAGAAGCCGTGGAAAAGGCTTTTCGAAAGGTTTTCATTTATGAAATCCAAATTACCCTTTATTCTCCTCCTCGGTTTCTGGCTACTCAGTTCTTCCGCCGAAGCCATCGGTAACGCCGGAACAGATTTCTGGCTTAGTTTTCCTTACGCTTTGAATGTTTTCAGCGGAGCCCGCCAGACCATCGTTTTGCTCTTAAGCGGCGGCACCGCCACGACCGCCACGGTTTTGGACCCCGGCATCGGCGTCCCCGCAACCTATCCCATTACGCCCGGCGCTACCACCGCTGTGACAATCACCAGCACCGACCAATTGAAAACGATTGGCAACGATACCATCACCCATGCGGGAATTCATGTTACCGCTCCGGATGATATTACGGTCTATGGAGTCAATTACATCACCGAGAATACCGATGGTTTTCTCGCCCTTCCCACGGCGTCCTTGGGGACCAGTTATATCGTAATGGGTTATCCCAATACATTGGCCGGGCAGTTTACTGAGTTTTCAATCGTCGGCACCCAAAACGGGACGAATGTGACCATCACCCCCTCGATCTCAACCTATAGCCGGGTGGGAGGGGTGCCTTATACCCTCACCTTGAATCAGGGGGACACCTATGAATTGGCCGCGAAAAACCAGGGCAGCGATTTGACCGGAAGCTTGATTCAATCCAGCGCTCCGCTGGCTGTTTTTACCAATGATTCCTGCGCGTTCGTCCCCAATGGCAGTTATGAGAACTGCAATCAGTTGTTGGAAGAACTTTGGCCTACCAACAGTTGGGGAACCCAATTTGTGACTATTCCCCTAGCCACCCGATCTGGGGGAGACACTTTCCAATTCCTCGCCTCAACCTATGGAACCACAGTCAACGTAAACGGCACGGCGGTGGCCAGCCTCAACAGCGGACAATACGCCACCAAAACCATCACGGGCCCGGCTTTTATTACGGCGAACTACCCCATTGATGTCGCGCAGTACTCAAACTCCACAACCTATGACGGTTCGAATAACGCCGATCCTTTCATGATTACGGTACCGCCTGTCGCCCAATACACCACCTCTTACATCATCAGCGTCCTGGGACCGAATTTCGGTTTTTCACCAAACTACGAGAACATTTTCGTTCCTACCTCAGCCGTAGGAACGGTGCTTTTGGACGGCGTGGCGATCCCAGCCGGCGCCTTCACGCTGATCGGTGCCAGTGGTTATTCCGGCGCGGCGGTCAGCGTGACAGCGGCCACTCATGTACTCTTCGGCCCTACTGCTTTCGGCGTCCTGGCTTACGGTTTTAACAGGCTGGATGGTTATGGTTACCCGGGAGGACTTTTGGTAAGTGTGATCAACACTCCGGTTCCCACTCCCACATTCACCCCAACCTTCACCCCGACGCAAACGTTCACAGTGACCCAAACCAGCAGCCCTACCCATTCGCCTACGCCCACCCCAACTTTTACACTGACTCAAACCAGCAGTCCCACTTATTCACCCTCGCCCACCTACAGCTTCACCCTGACCTTGACACCAACCGCCACGAGTACTTTCACCCCAACCTTCACACTGACCCCGACGGATACCTCCACCCGTACCCCCACAGTCACGAACACGCCGACAAGGACCTACACCCCCACGATGACTTATACCCGGACCAACACGCCAACCGCCACAAATACTTTTACCTGCCAAGGCTCGCTTTATGTTTCAAGGAATCTATACCGCCCTCTGATTGATCAGCCGCCGTTATTTATCCGGACTACCCTTTGCGTGTCGGGTCCTTACAGCGTAAAGATCTATGACAGCGCGGGAGAGTTAGTGAGGGTTTTAAGAGACAATCACAACCAAATGGCAGGGCCGGATCAAGTGGAATGGGACGGTAAAAACAAGATAGGCACTCTGATTGCCAGCGGAGTTTATATTATCCGCCTCACCGAACCCTTCAGCGCCCATTCGGCCCGGGTGGTAGTAATCCACTAAAAGGGTTGGAGATTCTAGGGACCGTCCTCAAAAACAAGAAACTCAAAGAACCTGAATCAATTTTTTTCAGACTCGACTTTTTGAACGTTCTGGTAGTTATACCGGTTCAGCCTGTTTTCGCCTTTCAAAGAGGTCCTTGGATGAGCGGATCCGGTCCAAAAACAAAAGTCCGTCCAGGTGGTCCATCTCATGCTGAAGGGCCACGGCCTCAAAACCGAGAGCGGTAAACTCTACCGCTTCCCCTTGTTCGTTCCAGGCGGAAAGCCTCAGTTTTTGGGCGCGTTTCACATTGGCCAGCAGGTCTGGAAAACTCAGGCAGCCTTCCCGTCCAACCTTCCATTGGCTGGATTCAAGAATCTTTGGATTCACCAATTGTAAGAGACCGTGGTTCTCCCCGCCGCGGGAAGAACGGGAAACATCCACCACCAGACATCGCGTGGAATGGCCGACCTGGGGCGCCGCCAATCCCACACATCCCGGATGATGGGCCATGGTATCGACCAAGTCCCTCAACACCTCGGCCCATAAAGGACTTTTGAGGTCCGCTTCTGGGGCAGGAACTTTCAAGCGGGGATCGGGATAAAGCAAAACGGGTAGAACGGCCATGGTCAGAGTTCGTCCGTTTCCACGGGGTTCAACCGGGTCTCCACTTTTAATTCCCGCCGCAAGCTTTCCAACACCACTTGGAAGGATTCCACAGTTTTTAGGTCGGGAATCTCCACTTCCACCACCAACGAATAAAGCGTATTAGAACCGCTTTCGGTCATGTGAGTCCTCAGGTCCGTAATGTTGATCCGCTGATCGGCGGCGGCCTGGGTAACCCGGTAAACAATACCCGGATGGTCCACCCCGTAGACGATCAAGGTGTAAGGGAAGCCTTGGGGAATCTCGGGGGAAATCTCACCCGGAGTCAGTTCCCTCAAGTTATAGGTCAGGTTCCATTGCTCGGCCACCGGCTGGAGGGCTTTTTGAAGGGCCTGCGCCGATCGGCCGTCCGGCACCGAAACCAAAAGCAGAACGGCGAAGTCGCCTTTCAACTGGGTCATACTGGAGTCTTCTAAGTTGCAGCCCGTCTCGAACAGGATTTTCGAGAGTGCGGCGACGATGCCGGGCTGGTCTTTGCCGATCGCGGAAAGAGCGACGAGTTTTTTCATGGGCTACACCTCGGAATAAAATGAGAAAGAGATCGGGCCACTATAATCCACTTCAGAATTTTTATTCAATAATGTCGATGTTCGCGATTTTCGAATCATCCCGGCAAGGACTTGGCGTCCGTTTTGAGGATGGATAAATCGGATGGTTAAAGCCTTTTGAGCAGCCAAACATTCTCTTTTGCCGG
>CAWKIY010000153.1:0-21071 GCA_963849245.1 candidate division FCPU426 bacterium
AAAAAAAAAAAAAAAAAAAAAAAAAAAAAAAAAAAAAAAAAAAAAAAAAAAAAAAAAAAAAAAAAAAAAAAAAAAAAAAAAAAAAAAAAAAAAAAAAAAAAAAAAAAAAAAAAAAAAAAAAAAAAAAAAAAAAAAAAAAAAAAAAAAAAAAAAAAAAAAAAAAAAAAAAAAAAAAAAAAAAAAAAAAAAAAAAAAAAAAAAAAAAAAAAAAAAAAAAAAAAAAAAAGATCTTTGTGCCAACACATATGATTAATAATTATTAATTAAACATTAATTTACACTTTAATACATTAATACCCTGTTAAAGTGACTATAAAGTTTATAATGATAAAGTAAAAACTAGTGTTGCGACTAATATAATAAAATGTAAAAGTTGTTTAAACACTATTGTGGCCCCAAATGGCTCGAGTGTGCATCGAAGATATTATTATAAATTTTAAATTAATTTCCAAAAAATAGACAATAAAATAGATTTAAACTAAACAAGTGTCACAAAATGTTGTTAAGCACAATTTTTAAAAATATTTAAATTAGATAGGTATACAGTAAAATTAAATTTGAATTTTGCCTTGTGACATAAGCAAATTAATGTTACACACATATAAATTAGTTTCAATATTAATGATAAGTCTAATTAAACTTTTTGTTTATAATGATTTAATTATATTTGCTACCATTATGTCCCAATGTTTGTTACTATAAATAAACTATGATAAATATTGTAAACATTTTATTTAATTAAAGAGTATTAAAGAGTACACAGTACACCATTGAATTCCAACCCTTATCTTAGTCCTGCATGGGAGGCATCGTTCACAAATCTACGGTGGGTGGGGGGAATAACTTAGTTAAGTAGCCTAAAGGGAACAGTAGTTTAATGGGAATGGTATGTCAATGGAGGTCACTATTACCTGCAGTGAACACCTAATTTATTAAAAATTATATAACTTTATGCACACTCATTAATAATGTTACTATTCCTCCCACCCACCATAGATTTGTGAACGATGCCTCCCATGCAGGACTAAGATAAGGGTTGGAATTCAATGCAGTACACAATACTAGTTATGGGTTCATTCACTAAGCACGTTTAAACTTATGATAAAGTTTAGAAAGGTTCATAAATATTTTTTCAAAAATAGCATACATAATTTCTGTCAAAGCAATTAAGAATAAAGAATCATGGGCAATTAAAAAGATTTTAAAAAAATATTTGCCAAACACATATAATCTAGTTTGCACCTGTTCGTATTCGAATGCCAAAATGTCAACTACAACATACCGGCGCCGGAAATGGTCATGAGCGGTGAATTGACATCAATTGACACTGATACAAATCCCCTTCTATACGATATTGAAACCCGCATATCGCATAGTTTCAAGTGCTCAAGGCCCCTGTTCATATATTGATATAACTCACGATTACTTGATATTGATGCAACAATCATAAATAAGCCGGTACTATTCAATTGTAGCACAACACGGTCAAGTGGATGATTTATTTTCCTAATATTCATAACATATTCATCAGAAATATTTGAAAAATAATGTTTCGTAATATGAATATGGGGGTCGTTATAGGTCTTAACAATTGTATCAAGCTCACGTGGACCAAACTTCTAAAGCCGATACTAAATGGATCAAATCTTTGGTCGAGGCGCATTGCACCGTGAGAGGCTTCTTCAAACCTGACACCACTAAACTGCATTGGTAAAGCAACCGGGGATGGGTAGTGCCGGTTTCAATTTCGATTTCATCGCAATGGATGGCTTGAACATCTTCCCAATAAAACTGAATTTTTGAGGACTCCCCTAACAACCCGCCTAGAGGGGAATTTCCTTGGTAAGTGAGGATAAAGTTCGTGTAGGAAGTGATAAACGACAGAACTTTTTGTTTTTCACGGCCGATCATCAGCGAATATTTTTCCGGCATTTGCAGATCCTCCAAACGGCGGCTTGCCATGTCCGCGGTCATTCCCGCGTCAAGCGTGACGGCGAAACTCTTGACCCGGGAGTTGGGCGGAAGGACCTCGATTTCTTGTTCCAGATAATTCTCGTCCTCATCCTCGGCTTGCCAAGCCTTTGCGGATACAGAATTGGCCCCGGATGTAGGAGCGCCCTTCTTTTGAGCGCCTACCTGTCGAGACAACCGCTTTGGTGGTGCCGGATGTTTATCCAAAAGGGACCCTGAAGGTACATTGGTATTCTGGACTTTCGAGGGCTCAATTCCCTTTTCAACCGGCACAGGTGTTTGCGCTACGGGTGTATTCACGACCGCCGCGGTAAAGAGCGGAGGCAAGCTTCTTGTACCCCAGCCTTTCCCATAAAACCAAATCCATCCCAACAAAGCGAAGAGGATCGCCATTCGCATGGGTTGGGCCGTAAAAGCGCTGATCAAACTAATCAACAACAGCACCCCCGCGATCAAAGCGATGACCCAATGATGCGTCACTTGGGGCCAAAGCCAGGCCGGAAGTTCGATAGTCAGCAGGTGAGCCAAATAGCGAAAAGGAAATGCCGCCCAAGGCTTCAGGCGGGGAGAAACAAGCGAGGCTAACCACGTCAGAACAACCCACCAAAAAGTAAGTTGGCAGAGGCTATAAACCAACCAATGAAGCATTGTCGGAAGTGGATCCCCCGACCCTCGGCCGGAACTATGTCCACCGCTGTGTTTGTGGCCGGAACGCGAGGAATGGCTCGTGGGCACAATAAGTTTGGCGACCCATTTGAAGAAATGATGAAGATTTTTCAAAAACAGTTGCCAGAATTGTTTAACGATCCATTTGCCGATTTTTAAAAGCCTTTGGAAAACGACACCGATTCCTTTTTTAGAAATGGGTAAACTTAAACCTTGTCCCTCAACGGGTGATTTTGAGGCAGAGACTTTCATTCCCTTTTCCGGTATCGCCTCCGGAGACAGGTCTTGTTCTTTAATAGAAATATCTTTACCAATAAGGGTTTCGCGGCGGGTAATCTCGCCCTGGGTAGCCGACACCTGAGCGCTTGGTAACCCCTTTAATCTTCCTAATATCGCATCAATGACTAAAGCGATGGCCGTGCCAATCCCTCCCCCAATACGCTGACCGACCGTTTGGGTTCCTCCACCTATGGCTGGCTGGGGACTAACCGCTTGCGATCTTTTCCTCTTGGGCGCTTTCATAGACGATAAGCCTGGATTTATAGGTATTTGGGGCCTGTCTACCGGGCTCTGCCTTTTGGCATCTATCGATTTTTCGGTTATCCCCTCAATGGTTGGTTTCGGAGCGGAGGGGTCAAACTCCGTAGCGGGTTTGCCGCTGGCAACCCAAATCACCAGTCCCTTAATGCTTTTTTTGGCCAAACGGCGGGAAATAACCTCATCCAAGACGGCATGAACCGCGCTGGGAAGGTTGGGTACCTTGCCTTTCAGCCGGGCTAGTTCCAAGGCGCTGTTAAGAGAAAGAATAAAGGGCGGATTCCCCTGGCCTGCCTGGCGGACCTTCTCAAGTGCCGCCTGGTCAAAGCTGGTTCCGATCGCCTGGAGATAACCGATATGGGTAGGGCTTAGGTTTAAGGCTTTAGCCAATTCATTTTGCGTCAGGGAAGCTTTTCCCCGGTATTGAGCCTCGAGGGAGGCCAGATTATCAAGCCAGGCTAAAGATCCAGGTTTCAAGTTAGACATAAAAGACTCCAGAATGTGGGGGTATTCAATCCTTTCACCAATAGGCAAACCCGGTTTCACCAATAGGCGGGCGGCCTTCACCAATAGGTAAACCCGGTTCCACCAATAGACGGGCGGCCTCCACCAATAGGTAAACCCGGTTCCACCAATAGACGGGCGGCTTTCACCAATAGGTAAACTCGGTTCCACCAATAGGCGGGCGGCTTTCACCAATAGGTAAACCCGGTTTCACCAATAGGCGGGCGGCCTCCACCAATAGGCGGGCGGCTTTCACCAATAGGTAAACTCGGTTCCACCAATAGGTAAACTCGGTTCCACCAATAGGCGGATTTTGCCAAAGCACTCATCGATTGTCAAAATTAATTAGCTTTGATGGAAGGAAAATTAAAAAATGCACAATTATCGACTTAATGTTTCGATGCCGGAAAGGAAAGATAAGGGCTAACATCCATCAACTGACAGCGCCAAGCACAGTAATACACCTCAAGAGGATTAATGTCCTCTAATCATACTTTTAAGACATTCGGTTTTATCACTCCGCGACATCAATATCCTCGATAATACTGTCCACGACGGGGACCCGTAGTAGACAATAAAAAATCCTTTTAACCATGGTACTTCCATTACACATCGCTCGATGAGTAACACCCCAACCTAAAACAAGGTTCTCAAAAAGCTTAATTGTCGGAAAAGTGTAATTAATTAAATAGTGACTGAATCGTCAATTGGAGTAGTAAGTCGCGAAGTGGCAAACCATTTTTGTTGGTCTGCTTTTTATGATTTGCTTCAAATCTTAATTAAATCGATAATCATTCCAATGCGCTTTATCACATCCATTTTATTTTATAGTTTGATTTTGTTGTTCGGTTTTTTCGGTTGTCGGCAAAATTCGCCGCTTCCAACCGAATTAGAAACTTCATACTACTACTGGCAACCCTACCTCAATTTAACCAGCCAGGACGGGCAGTTTTTTCAAAAACAAAAGATCCAACGGCTTTACATCCGTTTTTTCGATTTGGATTGGGATACGCAAACCAAAAAATTTTACAGTCGGGCGGAACTGCATAATGGTTCTTTGATAGGCCTTCCATCGGAAGTTGTTCCGGTGGTCTTCATCACGCCCAAAGCCTTGGCCCATCTTCAAAAGCCTAGCCAGGCGTCCCGATTCATTCTCCAGCGGTGTGAAGTTCTCAGCAAAGCATTGGGACGCTATCCCTTCCTTGAAATTCAAATGGATTGTGATTGGACGCCTGTTTCTCGCGAATCTTATTTCAATCTCTTAACTCAATTTAGAAAAGATATTCAACAAATTCACCCCGCTCCCCTTTTGTCCGTTACTATCCGTCTTCATCAGGTTAAATACCGGACCGCTACGGGAATTCCACCAGTAGATCGTGGAATTCTCATGGTTTATCACACATCCGCCGCGCAGGAATTGACCGGCAAAAATACTCTTTTGGATGAAAGGGATGCCCGATCCTATCTGACCCATCTCAAGTCCTATCCATTACCCTTGGATGTGGCTCTGCCTCTGTTTCACTGGGGTGTTCAGTTCAACTCAATTCAACGGTTTATTAGGCTTTTCCATATCCAGCCCGATGACCCGGCTATCGCGCAGGGTTTTAACCATCTTTCGGGTTTTCTTTACCAGGCAAAGGCGGATGTATACTTGTGCGGTATCCGGTTCATGAAAGACGATTATTTGAAGGTGGAAGAAAGCGACCCGCTGGTCACGCGGCGGTTGGAATCCTGGATTCTCCAGCAGCATCCCAATCAGTCTCAACGGGTTATTTGGTTTGATTACTCCTGTATCAAAGGGAAGTTATGAAAAAAATAATTTGTTTGCTTTTTGCCGCTGTTTTCTTTTTTCCCGTCCCTCTTTTCTGCTGTCCCCCCGAGATGCCTAACGAGCTGGAGCCGACTCTCATCAACCCCAGCATGGTTGCCGATGCGCAATTTGATTTTGGTAATGAAACCGACAACGATACCTATGCTGAATGGCGGGAATATTTTAAACATTACCGAAAAACTGATTACACGGCCGATCAGGTTCAGGACATGATTGATAATAAAAATACGCCTTTCGCTGATGTGAACGACTATTTAACTTACCTCGCCGGCACGGATGGCGCGGACAGCGACGGCGATCCGGCTCAATACCTCATCGCGGTCAAACAGGCCACCAATAAAAAACTCGACACCTTCTTACGCGTTAAATACGCTTTTCACGCGGTAGGAATGCCAACGATGGCGGGCAAGTATGATTTAGCTGTCAAAAACTTTAATGCCTTCATCGCCCCCATGAAGGTTCATTCGCTCATCCGGTATATGGCAATGAGTTGGGAAGCGCGGGCCCTTTATCTTTCCAATCACAACGATAAAGCAGTCGCGAATTATTTGGAGTTATACGAGAAGTGGCCCAGCTACCGTTACGAAGCCGTCCATTCCACTCGTATGGTAGATGACGGATCCCTGGCTAAAATCATCAAAAAGATGAAAAAGGGCCGCAAAAAAGTAGAGGCTCTTTATTTTTCCCGCCAGGTCAACGGAAGAGATTACTCTTCCGACACCCTTTCGCAGTTTGTGGATTACGCCCCCGACGCGGTTTGGACTCAAAACGCCATGGTTCAAATGCTACAGGATGTGGAGAAGGATTATCTGAGAGTGGATATTTCCCACATTCTCGGCGCCACCGATGTGCCTCCTACAACCAATCCCATTGTGGGTTTTTTTAGAAAGGTTTTTCATTCGGACCGGAACTACGCCGATCTGATTCCTATTTGCGAAAAGACTGCCGGGGACCATCGGGTTCACAACCCGGCCTTTTGGCGCTGGGCCGCCTGTTATCTTTCCCTGCTCACCGGTGACACCACGAACGCCCGTAAAAATATCGATCTGGCGCAGAAAAAACCCGTGGATGACAAAGTCCTCTCCAACGAAATTCATTTGTTTGAAACTCTCGTTGAAATGGCTGAGCAACAAAATTCTTTTCCTGCTAGTACACAAGAACGGTTTTTGGACGATCTTCATCAAAACTCGGCGGCAGCGGAACCACCCGGGGTTCGGGTGGCCCCCCGTACAACTCAAAACGGCTATTCGGAGGCCCACCAACAAAATACGGAATTATGGGATACTCTTTGGCTCCTGGCCGCTCAAAAATATCTTTATTTAAAAGACTGGCCACGAGCCACTTTGGTGGTTTCCATCACGCCTCCGGATTTGGAAAAAGAACCAAACTTGGCCAACTTTAATACTATGCTAGATTTGGCCACACCCGAAGAACTGGCTAGTTTAAAAACCATACTTCTTCAAAAGGATTCGGCTACCCCTAACCCTAATCTATTAGAAACCATGATGTTGGATACACCCCTCACGGTCAAAGATTTGGATTTGTTAATAGTTTTCCGTAAAGTCAAATTACGGGATTACGCTGGTGCCCTGGCTGATGTAAAGACTTTACTTACAAAGGACCCGGCCTTTTTAAATGTTGAAAAGCGTGAACAAAACAACGTGCCGCTAAGACCGTCCTGGAAGCTTATCCCACAAGCCGATGATCCAGACTATTTTCATTATGTAGGTAGTTATCTTTCTCCCAAAACCTTCAGTTTTGGTTACGACTTAGGTCGTGTGACCGGCCAAGGCGAAATGCAAAAAATGGAGCTAGTTCCTTTCCTAGGAAAAATGGCCGATCTTCAGAATAAATTGGAAAAGGGAAAGAAAGCTGGAAAAGCCGCAGAAGCCCAAGCTGCTTTTGATTTGGGCCGGTTGTATTCCACTTTAAAGGAAACCCCCTGGCCGGATATTCAATCACAGCGGTCTTACCTTAATCCTTCCAACCCGATCTACATCTATCGTAATGAAAGCTATGTGCAATTTTATGGAAACGCCCTTTCATTGGCACAATGGGACCGTATCAATGCCTATATCCAACAAACGCCAGATATTTACGCCCTAGCCACCCAATATTTTCAGGAAGCGGTGGATACCCAGGCCAACAAAGAGTTAAGCGCCCAAAGTTTGACTTGCATGTCGATCCTCAATTGTGGAATTACGAAATCCTATTTGAAAACTTTAAAAGCGGACTACCGCGACACGGATTTTTATAAGAGATATCAAACCATCTGTTCCTATTTCAAATAAATAAAAGAACCAATATTGGAGTAGAGCGGTTTAGTCTTTAGGGGTGGCGGATTGTTGGTGTTGGGGTGGGTATTGGTGTTAGTATCGGTAAAGCCTTGAAATGATTGAGGCCTTGTTGAAACGCTGTTAAGGTTTCTTGAACTTTTTTTACTTGGTTGTCTGTTAAATCAGTGTAGCCATTCTGTATTACAAAGGTACTCACCTGTCTCCTAGCCGAATTTAATTGGCCATATAATTCGCCATAGTAGTTTCCGATCTCAAGAGTCCCTTTATGAAGGCCTATATTTGAGCGCACCTGCTCATAGTCCTTTCTGATTGTTAGCATGATTGAATGAGCGATGGGGCGGCATGTGGCAGAGGTTCTCGGTTTTGTTGTATCGGCGGATACCGATTGACCCAACGACATTAAGATTACAAAAAAGATAACTCTTTTCATAAAAACCTCATCTTCATAGGTTTTCGACAATAAATAGTTTACTTCAATTCAGGGTCATTTCTAAATCAACACATCATCATTGTATTTCAATCCCGATTGATACGCGATGAGGGGGTGGAGAGGACAGGAAAAAGCCCTTTAAAATTTGGCATTCTGTTACGCTTCGGACGAATTGAACCGGGTTGGGCGGTGATTTGTAAATGGGGTCAGGCCTGAAAAAGGAAAATTACAACTCTCGAGCCCAACGCATTAACTCTTTTTCACCTTCTGGTTTCTTCATCCGACCCGTTAATTCTGCTAGCGCCTGTCGAAAAGTGATCGGCTGATTTTGGGTTTAACGGGTTATGTGTTTAGTTCAATCCAGCGGATGAGCTCAAACTCATCCTCTTTTATTTTTCAGATAATTCAATTACCCCCCGCCAATCCTTCGGCGGGCGGCGGCGGAACATTTCAGCTAAGGTTTTGATATAGCGGGCGGGACGGTCGCTGGGATGCAGATGGTCTAAAATCTCATAGGCTTCTTCCCACTCGCCTTTCTCAAAATGCTTTAAACCCGTAGTGAAAAGCTTATCTTTATCCGTGTTTGCCGGCTGGTTATGAATCTCGAAAAGGTCTAATTCCACATTCATGCCCGCGGGCCTAAAACAGCCGATCCGCCGAACCACCGCGGTCTCCGGGGATATCTTTTCCGCCACTTCTTTCGTCACCAGGATGGGAACCTCAACGGTTTTAGTAATTCCTTCCAGCCGGGAAGCTTGGTTCACCACCGGCCCCATAACCGTGTAAGAGAAAAGTTGTTTGGCCCCCATGGACCCAGCCACAACTTCACCGGTGTGAATACCAATGCCGCAGCGCCAAGTGGGCGCGATTCTTTCCAGGGCCGCCACCATCGCCATCGCAGCCTTACAGGCCCGGTTGATATGCTCTTTGTCCGGAAACGGCAGGTTCCAGCAAGCCAGGATGCCGTCGCCCATAAACTGCAAAACGACTCCGTTTTCCTTGAAAATTTCCTCCGTCATGGCGGACATCACTTCCTGAAGTTCGTCGGCCTTTTCAAGAATCTTCTCGGCTTTGCCCTCGGTGAGTTTTGAAAAACCCCGGATATCGAAAAACATCACCGTGCCTTCACTGAGTTTCGGCTTTAAGTCTTCCGTGCCGGAAGACTCGATAATTTTGGAAACCACCTGACCGGAAAAAAAGCGCTGAAGCCTTTCTTTAAGACCTTCCAAACGCTGAACCGAAAGACTGCGGCCGACCATATCGGCGATTAACCCGACCAAGCGGCAGTTATCCCTTAAAGTCTGCTCGCTGCCGCCCTGACCCGAAACATAAAACAAAAGGGATTCCTCACCCGAAACCTGGGTGGCGGCGCAAACCGCCCAATCGGTCCCCTCCTGCATGGTCGCCGTCAGGGACTGCTCCGGGTTGGTCCAACAGTAAAGAAAAGGATGAGGGGCGTGTTTAAGGGCTTCCTCAATTAAAGTGCGGCTGGTTTTAAAAACCGTTCCGTCCATGGCTGAATCCGAGGCCAAAACTTTACCGCCCGCGTTAACGATTTGCGCCCAATTGGCTCCGGTCACGGACCGAAGCAGGCTGGAAATATGGGTAAAGGAATCGGCGGACGATTTCTCCCGTAAAATCTCCGGCAATTCCAACAGATCTAAAATACGCAGGCGGTCGGAGACTCCGCCCTTTTGATAGACCTCTTCCTGGCTCATGGACATTTTTAGCGCCGGGCTGGGATCATCCCTTTTACCCGAAGCGGAAAAAATAAAACGGGTTTTACCCACCACAAACTGATCGCCCGTTTCCAGAAAGAAAGCTTCTTTTTCAAGACCCTGGTGAAAAATGGGATTGGTCGTGCCAGTGAGGCGTTTGATCGTAAGACGGCCGGATTTGAGTCGCAGTTCCAGATGGCGGCGGCTTAAAAACTTTTCATAAGGGACAACCCAATCGGAATCGGGTGTACGGCCCAAAACAACCGTGTGGTTGTCCGCCATTTCGAACCGCAGCGGCTCTTCCCCGTGACAAATAACTTCCAGGACGCCTCTCATGGCATCGCGCCTTTATGGTACTGGGCCCATAGTTTCAACCAGTCATTTTGACTCACGGATTCAATGGAACCATGGGAATTCACTTTGCATAATCCCGCCACTTCGGAAGCCTTCAAAAGTTTGTTCGGATCCGTGCTGGGATCAATCCAAAATGTGTCCGTTTGGAAAAGATTCCCATTGTGCCCCAAAATAACAAGCGTCTTCGCCCCTTGGGTAAATCCAACAACTTCCGTTAAGGTACCCAATGGCGTTTCTTCACCTATCGGTTCCCCAGTTTTAGTGTCCCACAATTGCCAATTGCCATTCTGGTAGGCTAATACCAAGGCCCTGCCGTAAGGACTAAAGGCTGATTCTTGAACAGGACCCTCATGCTTAAGAGGATTCCCAATCGACTCTCCCGTGGCTGGATCCCAAAGCCGGGCGGTTCCATCGCTGCCGATCGTGACCATTGTTTTGCTGTCCGGATCGATTAAAACCGAGGAGATCGTGTGGCCGTGTTTGAAAACTTTGAGGAGTTTTCCCGACGAGGCGTCCCAAAGATTCGCCGTGGAACCCACCGCGCCCAAGAGCGTCTTACTATCCGGGCTGAACACCGCGCTTTGAACCGAGTGGTCTACTTTCAGCAGCGGTTTCGCCCCTTCTTTTTTGACGGGATAAAGTTTCAACGCGCCATTGAGACCCAGAACCGCCGCCTCTTCCCCATCCGGGCTCAACAACACCTTGGCGATTTTAACATCCGTAGCTAAAGGCTTGCCCCATTCTTTGCCCGTCTTGGTTTCCCAAACCTTGAGGGTTTTGTCCTCCCCGCCAGTCACGATTCTTTTACCGTCCGCGCTAAAAGCCCCGCCCCGGACCGCGTTAGCGTGGGAGAGCGTTTTATATTGGCCGTTCGTTAAATCCCAAAGACGGGCCTCGTTATCTTTGTCGCAAGTCAACAGGCTCTTATCATCCGGGCTGAACACCGCCCGCAAAAGGGTCCCGCCGGTCACCAGAACGGCGCCCTCCGCACGGCCCGTGGCTGGGTCCCAGCGGCAGGCCGTTTTGCCCCCATAAGTTAAAAGTGTTTGTCCATCGTGGCTTAAAAGGGCGTGCGTCT
The DNA here is from genome assembly GCA_963849245.1 of candidate division FCPU426 bacterium. Taxonomy (GTDB): domain Bacteria; phylum Oederibacteriota; class Muellerivitia; order Muellerivitales; family Muellerivitaceae; genus CAWKIY01. Next base: position 11,387 of record CAWKIY010000153.1, read on the forward strand.
GTAATTTCTTATAGTGGTCCCGGCCCGAGCTTTTCCAGGTGAGCGCCGAAGGCGGGGCTAACTCCGCGGCTAAGTCCCAGGACCTGGCCAATCCGTCTTTACTGCCGGTTAAAAGAGCGTCTCCGTCTTCATTTAAAACTGCGGCCGTCACCGTATCCCCATGCCATAAAGGTCTTCCATAGGGTTTACCGGTTTGAACATCCCAAAGCCTCACCACATGATCCGCCCCTGTTAGAATTTTCCGGCCGTCACCACTGAAGCCCAGGACAAGTATTTTCCCTTCGTTGCGCAAACTATATTTTAGCGGCGCATGGGTTTTAACGTTAAAAACCCGTGCCAACCCGACCGTTCCTTGATAAACCACGGAGGTTAAAATCTGGCGACCATTGGGGCTGAAAACCGCCTTGGCTCCGATTCCTTCCAAAAAGAGATTACGTCCAAGATGCCTTCCGTGTTCGTCATAAAACCGAATTCCGCCGTCCCATCCGGTGGCGATAATCATTTTGCCGTCCGGGCTGAAAGAAACATCCGGCTTATACCAGGCCGGGGCATTTTTAATTTCCAGCGGTATCGGGTCCCCTTGCTCGTCGCCGTTATCCGAATTCCAAAGCCGGGCAAATCCGTCTTTTCCAGTGGTCAGAACTTGTTGACCATTCGGGCTGAATTGAGCCGTAAAGAGCGCCTGCTTTTGCGAAAAAACCGGTTTCAACGGCTCTCCAGTCAAAGCGTTCCAAAGCCGGGCTGTTCCATCAGCGCTGGCGGTCAGCACTTTTCGGCCATCCGGACTAAAGCTGACCGAGGTGATTTCTTTATCCTGCTCCATGGGCTTCCCCATGGTTTTTTCGCTGGCCACCTCAAACACCCGCGCTTCGCCCTTGGAATCGCCCAGCACAATCCGAGTTCCTTCCGGGTTATAAGCCGCCGCTGTTATCGTGCCGTTCAACTTGAAGAAGCGGCCGAGAGATTGATCGGTGTCCGCGTTCCAAAGCCGGGCGCCCGAATCACCGCCCGCCGTCAAGAAGGTATTACCCCGGGGGCTATAAATAACCGCCGCCAGAGGACCATCATGGACAAAGACACTGGTCGGAACCGGAGGAAGGTGAAGCAGCGCGTTGCCCCGGGCAAGAAGCGAGGGATACATATTATTAGAGGCCGCGAAGTAAGCCACCGCGGAGGCCTCGTCGTCCTTATCCAAAAATTCACGGCCCCGAAGCACATAATTTAAAGCATTGTCTTGAACCTGTGACTGCTGACGCAAAGAGATAATGATGGTAGCGGTTAAAGCCACACCGACCGCGATAGCGGCAATGATGACGGAAGTCCTGTTGCGGGTGATAAATTTACCGATCCAATAACCCTTGTCATGGGCCAGCGGACTGACCGGCTTTCCCTCTTTCCGGTTTTTAAGGTCCTTCAATATTTCAGCGACAGTTTTGTATCTGTTTTCCGGATTCGTTTCCATACATTTTTTGATGATGGCCGAAAGATCTTTATCAACCCGGCCCTTGGTCGTCAAATAAAGTTCCGGTACGGTTTGAGCGTCAATCGAGTCCCGGTAAATCTTGAGGCGGTCTCCCATATCCGGGGATTTTTCTAACTCCGCGCTGATTTCCTCATGGGGCACATGACCGCTAAGAAGAGCGTAAGCCGTACAGCCCAGGGCGTAAATATCCCAGCGCACATCCGGCTGGAGCGGCTGGTTTTGATCCGGGGTCATGGCTTGTTCGGGAGCCATGAAAAAAAGCGTTCCTAAAGCCCCGCCGGACTCGGTTAGAATCCGCGAGTGGCCGAAGTCGGCGACCCGAACGTGTTTTTCATCATCCAAAAGAACGTTGGCGGGCTTTAAATCGCAATGAACCATTTGTTTGGCGTGAACATAGGTGAGGGCCTCCGCGATTTCCTTCAGCCAATCCGCCGCCTGCTCCACTTCAATGAGCCCGTCTGACATTTTGCGATTTTGAATAAACCGCTCTAAAGACCCTTCCTGCGCCAGATCCATAACGTAATAAGGAATCTCTCCGCTCAGGTCCGCGTCCAGCATGGACACAATATGAGGATGCTTATCGAGGCGCAAAAGCCGGTCCGCTTCCCTTTGAAGAAAAAACCAATGGACCCCGCTTTTTTTGATGAAGATTTTCACCGCCACAAATTTACGGGTGCGAAGTTGAATCCCTTCCCACACTTGGGCGTAAGCGCCCTGGCCGATGGGTTTCAAAAGCATATAACCGGCGATTTTGGGCGCGTCGGGGTGCTGTTTAAGATCTTGAAATTCGGAAAGCTGCTGGGAAACTTTTTGACCATCCGTCGTTTGGGGCAGGGTGTGATAGATGTTGGAAACTTCTTGGGTTTTGTCTTTCTTCGGAGCCATGGTTTACCTTAATGTCTGGGTGGAGTCATCCAACCGATTGGGAAAAATCATACCTGAATCGAAGCCAACAAAAAAGGCGTGGATCGAAATCGATCCACGCCTAAAAAGCTGAAAAACCGCCAAAACCCAATTGAAGCTTTACCGATCTAAATGATCGAAGTTAAAAACCCTTAGGCCTATAGCTGGTTTTGGGGCCGTTACTTTTCCCAAAGCGGCTGGGACGGCGGTCTCCGCCGGAAGGCCTATCCGAACGGAAAGGAGGCCTGTCGCCGGAAGGACGGCCCGCGCTAAAGGAGCGCTTTTCACCGAAAGGCTTGGGCCCGCTAAAGGACCTCTTATCCCCAAATGCCGGACGGCTCGAACCTGGCCGGCGGTCACCCGAAGGACGGTCCGAGCGGAAAGGAGGTCTATCCCCGGATGGCCGGCCTGAACCAAAGGAGCGTTTTTCGCCAAAAGGCTTCGGTCCGCCAAAGGAACGCTTGTCGCCGAAAGAAGGACGGCGGTCCCCGCTGGGCCGGCGGTCATTGCGGGACTGGGAATTTCTACTTCCGAAGGGCCGGTTATCGACCCGGCTTTCGAAAGCCTGCGGCTTATTGCCATCGACTTCCATTCCCGGCGCGTGACTGTGCGAAGAGGGGCCGCGTGAAAAGGAACGGCCTTGGCCTTCCCGTTTGTCGCCATAGCGGGGGCGTCCGCCCCGGTCTTCTTGAACTTTCGGATGCCAATTCGTTGTACGATTGCGGTCAAAACCCTGACCGCCGGAAGTATGACGGGGTTTTCCATTCCAAGCCGGTTTTTGAAAGCGGATTGGTTGTTCGATATTACCCCGGTTGTCGATGGCGTTAAAATCTGGCTGACGATCTTCATCCTCCGCGCCCATTCCAGGCTTTGCGGGTTGAGCGTTGTCCGCGGGCAAAAGGCCCATGCGGCGCTGATGGCCTTCCGAACGGCGCTGGTGGCGTCCGTCGGGATGACGCTGCTTGCCCGCTGGCTTTTCATGGCGGTGTTCCGGCTTCTCAATCGCCTCAAAACTCCGGTTCGCGTCCGACGCGGCGGCGGAAGGGGTAATAAGCCTGGGCTTCGGCGCGGAGGGCGCGTCATCCGCAGGCGTAAAGTGTCTTGGCTTGTGAACCGGTGGAGCGGCGACCGAAGGCGTGAAATGTCTCGGCTTGGACTCGTGGGACCGGGCTGTATTTGGCGGAGCCGAACCCCTCGGACCGGCGAAGCCAAAACGGGACGCTTTAACTTTAATCTTATCCCTGGGAACGCCGATGAGCTTCGCGATCCTGTCCCAGAGCGACTTATCTTCGGGAGTCAAAAGGCACAACGAATCGCCTTCCGCGCCCGCGCGGGCGGTACGGCCGATACGATGGACGTAATCTTCCGGATTACGGGGCAGGTCATAATTAATGACATGAGCGATATGGTGAATATCCAAACCCCGGGCGGCGATGTCCGTTGCCACGAGAATTAGGAACTTACCTTCCCTAAATTGATCAATCGCCTGGCGGCGCTGGGATTGGGTGCGGCCCCCATGAATACGGGTAACTTTCAACCCTGCGTCTTTGAGTTTATCCGCAAGCCGGTCCACTCGAACCTGGGTACGGGCAAAGACAAGAATGGAACCCTGACGTTCCTGAAGTTCTCCCATCATTTCCTCGAACTTTTTGGATTCGGTAGTGTGAATGATCATCTGGGAAATTTTGGCCAAAGGCTGCGTGGTTGAACCGATCGTGATGCGGACCGGGTCCTTCAAATAGCGCGAGGCCATCTTTTGAATGTCGTTCGGAATCGTGGCGGAAAAGAGCAGCGTCTGGCGTTTGGGCTGAAGACGCTTGCGGATTTCCTCCAACTGCGGAGCGAAACCCATGTCCAACATACGGTCCGCTTCATCCAATACCAGGAAACCGGTATGGTCGAGTCTCAGCGAGCCGCGGTTCAAATGGTCAATCACCCGGCCCGGTGTTCCGATCACTAAACGAGGTTTGCGGGTAAGGGCTGAAAACTGCGCCGCCATGTTGGCGCCGCCGATGAGAAGTACCGATCCGCCCAGGGGATGAACCCCGGATAATTTACGGAGCACTTCCAAGACCTGCACGGCCAATTCGCGCGTGGGGGTTAAAATCAAAGCCGTCTGATCTTTGTTTTTTTCAAGGAATGTAATCAGGGGAATGCCGAAACCGGCGGTTTTTCCCGTACCCGTCTGGGCGGAGGCAATGACATCTTTGCCGAGCAGCGCCGCGGGGATCGCCTGTGCCTGAACCGGCGTGGGCTGCGTAAAATTCATTTGTTTCAGATTTTTTGCCAAAAATTCGGGCAAACCTAATGCTTCAAAACTTTCCATGGACTCACCTTTAATTAAATAATTTTAACCGCGAAGACTTATCAGACACCGCAAAGTAAAAATGAAACCAATGTCGAACGACTTGAGGTTTTACTTTGATACCGTTGTGTCTTCGTGGTGAAAAGAACTTTAATTAACAACGGAAAGCTGCAAGGAAATAAAGGATGGAAAATCACGCTATTTCTTGGCTGACAACTGGGCATAAGATACCTGAAAAAAAGGAAAAGGAGGAAGAAATCTTCATTAAAAAGCCTCTCGCTGACAAATAAGGAGTAGCCCTGTCAGGTTATTTCATTCTTTTCCCAACTTATTCCCTTCTGGAATCGTCCAACAGAGGACAACCACTTCAATTGAGGAGATGTCCATGAATTTTTCCAGGAAAAAAGTAACCCTGATCGCGGCCGTTCTGGGGCTCACCGCTTCCTTGTCTTTCGCCGACCGCGCTTGGGATCAATATCTGAATCTAAACCCGATTCAAAAACAACAGCTCAACGGCGACAATAAAACGAAAAGTAATACAGTCAAACCAGCCCGCGCGGACCGGGACGCCGCCACCCAAACCCTGATTACCCAGATCCTCGGAAACGCCGGGGATTCGGCAATTCAGCCTCTCCTGACCCAAATCTTCGCCGATACCAATACCATCGACAGCTCCGAGGACAGCTATTGGCCCACAATCAGTCAATTCTTGAGCCCGACTCAAGTGGCGAAAATTTTCCTCAAAAACCATCAACCCCAAAATCCGCCTCCCGCTCCAGCACAACCCGCGATGCACCCACCCAAATACAATTGGACCGCTTATTTTGGTTTAACTTCGACTCAACAAACCCAATACAAAACAGATGATCAGGAAAAAGGAACCGCTGAAAAAGAACTCAAGGCAAGCACGAACTCGCTCATCACTCAACTGAACCAACAGGTCCAAAGCAACGCGGGCGATGGGCCCATTCAACCCACCTTGAACCAGATTTTCGGGAATCTTCAAAACCAACAGCAAACCGAGCTTACTTTTTGGACAGGAACTCTACCCGCTTTTTTAACACCCACCCAGATAGCCAAAATTTATCTTCACCGCCACGCTCCCAAGGGTACTTTTAATCCCCCGCCGGTAAGCGCTCCCCCCTCCAACTAAAGGCTTAAAACCAATAGCGAAAATGGAAGAAAAGCCAGGACAGAAACCGGTTTAAATAAGACCGGTTTCGAAGATCCGTTAAAGTAACTTCCCGGCTTTGAAGACGGTCCGCTTGAAAATCTTTCACCAAAGTTTCTAAGGATTCTTTTTTTTGAAGAATCACGTTCACTTCCATGTCATGAAGCAGGCTCCGGTGGTTCATGTTACTGGAACCGACGACGACCCACGAATCCGCGATCAAAGTCTTGGCGTGCAAGACCCGGGGAGAAAATTCATAAATATGGCAGCCCGACTTTAACAACTTGGAATAAAAAGCCTTGGAAGCCCAAAGCACCATTGGCACATCCGAAATTGCGGGCAAGATTAATTGAACGTCGCATCCTCTTCGAGCCGCTACAACCAAATGCTTTACTAAAGACCGGGGCGGTATGAAATAAGGAGTCGTGATCCAAATCTTTTGATTGGCGGATTTGATTTTTTCCAAGAGTTCCGCATAGAAGAGCTTCCGCAAACGCCGCGTGAGGTTCACCCGAATGGGGCTTTCCATTACTTGATGGGAAATCCACTGGACCAGAAGCCGCCGATAAAGCCGTTTTAAATGGGAATGTTTCCAGGCCTCCCAGGCCGCTTGAAATGCCAGGGAGAAAATGGGAGTGGCGACACAGGAAAGACGCACACCCGTGTCCCGCCAAGCCTTCTCCCCTGCCACCGCCTCCAGAAGCGCGTCCGAGACATTAAAACTTCCAATCCATACGGTTTCTCCGTCAATGACGCACAATTTACGATGATCACGCCGGTTCATACCGAAGGAAAAGAGGTAAAAGGTTTTCGTGGCGCTTTTTAACAACCCTTTTTGAAAGGCATGAGAAAAAGAAGGAAAAACCCAATGCCAAGGCCGGTAAACCCGGTATTGAATTTTTGGTTTTTCAAGCGTCGCTCCATAGTGGTCAGCGAACAGAGGCGAGCCGACCCCATCCACCATTAAACGAATCCGAACACCCCTTTTCGCCGCTTCTAAAAAAGCCGTAATCAGTTGATTCCCTAAAAAACCCGGCTCAAAGATGTAGGTCTCAAAATCGATACTTTTTTGGGCTTGCTGAACCGCCTTGAGAATATCCGCGTAATAATCATCCGCCCGGATATAAAGTTTTTCTTCCTCCCAAGCGGCTCCCGATGACGCTTCGGATGGCAGCCGGAGGATATCGGTTATGGAATGGTCATGAATTTTGGACTTTAACTTTTGGAGTAATCGTTTCGGGTCCATCAAGGCCTCTAAGTAGTTCATTTTCAAATAGGTTCAGCTTTTAAAAGATCGTAACCTTTTATCATCCGGTTTGATAGTTCAGGAGAGGTGATTGACATTTCAACTCGATTGGGGTTTAGTGTGGCCATGTCACGTATTATTCGATTATCACTAATTCTTCTCGCCTTCTGGGTGACGGGCGGCCAGTGGATGATGTTGCAATCCGTGGCCTGGGTGAACATGGTGCGTGATTATTCTCAAGAAACCAGTCTGACCAAAGCGTTAAGCCAAACCTTTGACGGCCAACACCCTTGCGAACTTTGCCGTTTTATTCAATCCACTAAAACAAGTGAAGACAATCATTCCAAAACAGCTACAACGGCCCCTATTAAGGCTTCCCTGCTCTTTTTTATCGTTTTTGCGGCTTTGACCATCACTCTTATTCGAGTGGGCAAGATTTACTTTGTTTCTTCCATCTGGTCCAACCGAGGCCAGGTACCGCTTTATCAGCCTCCTGAATTGGTTTAAATCCTTAAATCCTATTTTTAAGTTTTTAAACGCGAAATATGCTTTTTAAAGCGTATTTCGCATAAACCAATTTCAAACAGGAGACAATCAAAATGCGTAAGCCTTTTCAATTTGTTATTTTTTCATTCATTCTCGCTTTAGTTATTGCGGGGACCTTTCAGCTACCTCTTTACGCCTGTTCAGTCTGCGGTTGTGGCGATCCGCTGGCCTCTTCCGGAAGCGCCCATCCCATGGCTGGTTCGTTCCGGCTTGATTTCGAGAGCATTTATCTCACAGCCGCAGCGTTAGGCGACGATCCCGGTACGACTCAATGGGAATCTTTGACTCAAGTCAATTTGAATACCACCTTGAGCTATGCTCCTACGGACGATATCTCACTAATCGTAATGGTACCTATAGTTGAAAAATATTGGTCACTTTCAGCTGGAGCCAACAATTGGGAAGATGCCCTTGTACCAGGAGGGACCATATCAGATACGGGTACTCCTTTTGGCATCGGTGATATCAATGTTGGAGCCCGCTACTTTTTTTGGCAGGAAACCGATTTCAAAACAAAAATACACCAAGCCTTGGCGCTTTCACTCGGTTCTTACCTGCCTACCGGCGCGACGAATGTTGTTTCCGGTATCACGGGACAGCCGATTGATACCCACGCCCAGTTAGGCACAGGCGCTTTTGGGGTTTATGCCGGCTTGCTGTACAACCATGTTTGGGATGGTTTTACTTTAAGCGCGAATGCCAATGTGGTTGTCCATACGGAGGCTTCCACGAACGATGTTAATTCGGCGGTGTACGAATATACCTTTGGAACTTCTTATACCGGTGGTATTTCAGGCCAATTAAAGGTAGCGGATCCTCTGTCCGTGGGTTTAGCGGTGGAAGGCCGGTATACGGATCCCGATACTGAACCTAACGGCAATTTATCTCTGGTCGCCGGAGTAGCCACTTGGGATACACCCAACACCGGCGGTACAGTCATCGATCTATCCCCTTCAGTTTATTGGAATGTGACAGGAGATGCTGTCCTTTACGGTAAGGTGCAGATCCCCACTATCACCAATTTCATTGGTCAGCAGACGCTGGGTCCCACTTATGTTTTTGGAACCCAGTTTTTAATTAAGTAATCAATCCATAAATAAGCCGTACAGATTTTTTCTGTACGGCTTTTATTTTTGAAGACTTCTATGGTATTTATTGCCTGTTAAACCTCTTCCGAAGGAGTTATATGAAAATTCATTTTGTTAAATATGCTTTTATATCAACTATGCCTTTAACGGCGTTTTATATAGCTTTCACCACCCAAGCCTTTGCCGACAATACGCTTCCTATTGATTTTTATAAAACCGTACTCCCTATTTTGAAAAACAGCTGTTTTGCCTGCCATGTTGCCGGCACCAACGCGCCCGATGCCAGCAAAGATCCTGTTTTAATAAAAAAAAAGAATAAAGTGGTTGGTGACGGTATAGACGACTTTACGATGGATGAAAAGTTTCCTTTCCCAGCCGACAAATCCGTGACCAAACAACTTAAACACCTTGAAAAAGAATTGACCCAACATAATATGCCGCCCGATTCCCAATCCAAATTAGGGCTTGGATTGCCCCTTTCAGACAAAAACCGGAAAATACTGTTAGACTGGATCGCTCAAGAAAAAAATAATCCACAAGATATAAAATGACCAAAACCAAATTCAAGAAGAGGTCTTCCAACCATGCCCTTCTTTTCATCTTTATCACTGTCATGCTCGATATGCTGGCGTTGGGTGTCATGATTCCTGTCATGCCTAAGTTGATCTTGAACTTCATGAACGGCGACAGCGCCAAAAGCGCCGTCATGATTGGGCTTTTTGGAACCATTTGGGCGGTCATGCAATTCTTCTTTTCGCCTATTTTAGGTAGTCTGTCCGATCGTTATGGCCGTCGGCCCGTCATCTTGCTTTCCAATTTGGGAACTGCCGTGGATTACGTTGTTTTAGCCGTCGCCCCCACCATCGGCTGGCTTTTTGGAGGCAGGGCTTTATCTGGCATCACCACTTCCAGCGTCTCCGCCGCTTTCGCCTACATCGCGGAT
>CAWKIY010000154.1:0-6467 GCA_963849245.1 candidate division FCPU426 bacterium
TACCTATGGTCATGACGCGGGGGATGAAATTTTAAAACAGGTTGGCTATTTGATTAAGTCGAATTTGAGAGGACTGGATATTGTAGCCCGGGTTGGCGGGGAAGAATTCGCAATTATTTTACCAGAAACGCCCCCCAATAGTATTTCGATAGTTACCCGGCGATTAATGAAAGCCATGCGTAATTGCAAACCATCTTTTTTGCCCATGTCGCAGGATCATCATCCAATTACCTTCAGCTTGGGCGTCGCTTCATATCGGCGGGGGTTGGCCACGCCGAAGATCATGTTCAAACTGGTTGATGAGAGTTTATATGAGGCGAAGCGCGGCGGGCGGAATCGAGTGGGCAATTTTCGGATTTTTTCAAAAAAAACGGGAATATCGTAATCGTCAGCCCTCAATGGGCCTTAGGATTAATAGTGTAGAGCGCGGATAATTGAGCTTTGTCTAAAATCAAATTCTCAATGGCTCTTAATGCTTGAGAACCGTTAAAAACTCCACGAACGGGACATTTTTTTTCTTTCAACGCGTATAGAGTGAAATAATAGTGGTGTATTCGTTCGTCGTTCCAAGGCGGGGCGGGACCATCATATCCAAAATAATTACCTTCCATATCTTTGCGGCCTTTAAACCAATCGGTGTAGTCGTTGACGCCACAGCGGGGTCCTTGATGGGTTTGCGGGCCTAGTTTTCCATGGATGGTGACTCCGTCGCTGTATTCGCCTTCTAAGATGTAACCAGGATTGAGATCAATATCCACCAGCACCCAGTGATAAAAATTCTGCCGAGGTGAAGCGTAAGAAACGTTTTTCTCTTCTTTATTGACATTATCTAGAGTGACTGGCGCGTCGGCGTCGTGAACGATCAATGCCAAAGATAGGGTGTTCTGGGGAAGATCAGCCCACGCAAAATGTGGATTTCGGTTATCCGAGAAATCAAAGTGAACCACTCCAGAATGTTTTCCAAAAGCGAATTTTTTTGAGAGTTTATCGCCTTCTTTGAAGCTATCACTCCAAAATTTCATGAAAAACTCCTCTTGGGATTAAAAGCCATTCGTCCTTGTACTTTAATCCATTTGAATAGCGCATCTTTTACAAAACAAGGGATTGTCGATTGATTTAACATTGGAAATCAGGGTTTTAACATAATTGAACAGTGAAATGCGTTTTATGGATTAAGATTCAAGTCGAAATCGCTCATTTTATGAGCGATTAAAATTGTCAAATTGGGTCGCATTCACAGTTTCGTTCATGGCATGAAAAATGTGCGATGGGTAAAGCTTAACCTGAAAAAACGAAGATCGTCTGCCGGGAGGCACTAAAGTTAGGAGTAATATGGAATTAAGAGTAAGTTTTTACATTAGACTTTAATTCGGTCTCAACATCTCCATTCAATCCACTTCACCTACGCTTGCTCATGGCGTTTCCTCGCCCGGATATCAAAAAGGAGGGTGACTTTGATCACCATGAACCGGTATGGGGAAGTTTTCGCCAAGTTTTACGACCATCATTTTGCTGACTATTCCGAGAAGCTCGCGCCAGTACTATTGCGTTTTTTTAGCTCCCAAACCATCGCAAAAAAATATTCTCAGGTGCTTGATCTTGGCTGTGGAACCGGCCGTTTGGCTTTACGTTTTTTAGACGCGGGATATTCCTTTTTAGGTTTGGATTGCTCACCCCATATGCTGATGATGGCGGAAACCCGCTGTTGGCATTATGTCTCCTTGCGAAGAGGCCGATTTTTGGAGGACGATATTTCCCGTTTTAAGATTGGCGGGCCCTTTGGAATGGTGATGTCCACTTATAATTCCATTAACCACTTGGTATCGGAAGATCAACTGAAGGGTTGTTTTAAGTCAGTGCGCGGCAGTTTAGTTGAGGGTGGAAAATTTATTTTTGATTTTCATACAATCAAGGGATTAAAGGAATGGGGTCGTACCGAGTCAATGGAGTCGGAAGGAGAGACGGTGGAATCTCTTGGTTTTTTTGATGAAGTCACCGATCGTGCCGTTATGCATCTGAAAGGAACCTTTGGATATAAACCATTCGAGGAGACAATTTTAAACCAGGGTTTTTCTTTAACGAAAATTTCCCAGTGGCTTAGGCAAGAGGGATTCAAAAGAATTGATTTTGTTCAGATTGAAAATTTCCATAAAACGCTCGAAAATCCTGAAATGGAAAAACGAGTGATGATTTGCGCAGGCTAGGGATTTTCCCGGTTAAATTAAGACAAGTGTTGAGAGAATGAGTTTTAGGCAAACGGCTTCCTTTGTCGGGATGAAAAAGAAAAACCATTGAGGATTTTTCAAAAAAACTTCCAAAATTGGTAAACTATAGAATGGTTAAAATTAGGGAGATGGAGTAATGACAAAGGGACGCTGGTGTTTATTCATCATGGGAATAATTTTCCTTCTGGTTGGGGCATTTGTTTACTTGAAGACGGACGATCCACTTCACCGGGCAATTCGAGCGGAGGGTCGGATTTCCGATCTTATTTATCGTCCATTTGGAGCTGATAAAGCTGGTGGTGAATATTTCCCAAAGATTGCGTTTAAAACTCAAGATGAGAAAACAGTTATGTTTACCTCATCCAATGGATGCAAGGGTGCTTTGTGTCCCAAGATCGGTGATCGTGTCGATATTTATTATGACGAAACTGACCCCACTAATTTCAAAATCGGAACATCTTCTTCTGGGTGGTTTTTATCTGGCGCTTTGATGTTTTCAGGTTTTCTTCTGATGGGCCTCTCCTTAATTCCAGGGAAAATCAAAAAGATGTCCGTTGAATCGCGCTTAAGCGGGTTTGCCGTTCCAACAAAGTCATCTTTTCAAACACCCATCAATATTTCTGTTCCGTTGGATGTCTCGGAAGTTGTTTCGGCAGGAGATGTCCGGAATAACTAAATAGCGTGCAACCGCAGTCGCTTAAACATTTAATACAAAAGGAGATTTTACTCTTCGCTCAGTTGTATCCGCTGTGAATTCGGGGTCCCTTAGGTTGCAGTTGGATTATTTTGGACTCTTCCTCAATTAAATTTTCCAAGCGTGAATCAATTTCCTTCGCGGGTAACACTTTTTTTGCCATATCCACAAACAATTGAAAATGGCCATTTTCGGAAGCGATTAAACTGGTGTAAAACTTGGTTAATTCCATATCTTCGCTGGCTTCGGAAAGACGAATAAACCGCTCACAAGAACGGGCTTCGATAAGAGCGGAAACTAATAATCGGTCGACTAAATCTTGGTTTCCGCTTCCTTTTCGTATGAGCGCTCTTAAATCGCCGGCGTATTGATTCTTATGAGTTCTTTCCAAGGTTCCGCCTTTTTTTTCCAATAGTTTTAAAACCAGCTGAAGATGAACCGTTTCATCCCGCGCGATGGTGGAGATGGAGGAAAGCCAATGTTCTGGGGGTTGTGTACTGGGCCAAAGATTTAAAAATTCTAGCGCGTTATTCGCGGCTTTCTTCTCTAGATAGGCCTGGTCCGAGAGGAGAGCCAGTGGTTGCTGAAGAACTGTCTCGGCCCAAGTGATGGGAGTTTGGCAGCATAAGGGAAGTGTTTTGTGAGTCGACATGTGTTCCTATTAATTTCAGATAACTTTATTTAAATGAATCCATGAACCGAGAACCTTTCGTTTACAATGGGTTCATTGTAACGTTAAAAGGGGAAAATCTTGGCTCATTTTAAGGGACTAAAAAAGCGCGAGTTGCCTGTAAGGGGTTGGGCCGATGATTTTAAGGCCGTCTTTTGGGCGGTGAAAAAGGTTCTTCTTAAAGGCAAACATTCCATCCGGGGTCACAAACGTCTTTATGCCAGTTCGCTGGCTTTCAAAACCTTATTAGCCTTGGTTCCGGCTTTGGCCATCATCATGGCGGTTTTAGCCAATGACGCGATGAGCCAAAAAAGAGAACAGCTTCTCGATCAAATTGTGGACGCTATTTATCCGGTACAAACACAATCGGATAATTCTATTTTGGATCCGGAAGAACCCCGAAATCTTCATCAGCTCAATCAGGTGGGCAAACAGCAAATACGAATCTCGGTTAAAAAATTCGCGGGTCATGCCCAAAAGGTGGGGATCATTGGCTTCGCGGGATTTATCACCGTTGTTTTTTTACTGCTTCGGGATGTCGAAAACTCTTTCAACTTTCTTTGGGGAGTGGAAAAGCCCCGCCCTCTTTTTCGGCAAATGTTCCGGCACGCGACTTTTTTTATCGGGCTGCCTCTTTTAGCTGTATTGCTTTTAACCATGAAAGGCTGGGTTGGGGGATGGAATTTGCTTCATCCGTCATTTCATCACTGGCTTTTTTCGACCGCGCTGCCCTTTGGCGGGCTTTGGGCCGTCTGTGTCTGGATGTACTTGTGGATTCCCAACGCCAAAGTGGAAAAAAAATCCGCGGTTTTGACGGGTTTAACCATCGCTTTTCTCTTGGAAATTGCCCGCTGGGCGCTGAACTGGTACACCTTAAAAGTGTTGGAACGATCCCATGTTTATGGAGCCTTGTGGATGGTTCCGGTTATTTTAATTTGGTTTTATGTTTCTTGGACGGTCATTTTGTTTGGGGCAGAAGTCGCCTTTTTTGTACAGCGATATAAAAACGACGAGGTTGGTTGAGCTTAGGTTCTTTATTGCTCCTGTTTCTTTTTCTTATCTTTTTGATTTTTAGAAGAAGGTTTTGGCTTGACTGCCGTTTTTGTTTGAGACTTTGATTTGGCCGCTTGATGGACAGGGGCGTGATTGACTTGGCTATTGTTGGTTTTAGCCTGGTGAGGCGCCTCTTTCTTGATTTTTTGCGGGTGAGCCTTTTTTACGCCTGAACCGTTTTTTCGTTGGGAATGGATTCGCTTTTGTGAGCCAGCAGTTTTTTTATTTTTGGGTTCTAAGGTTTTCTTTTTCCCGGATGTGCGTCCCTTCTTCCCAACGCGTGTTTCCTGCTGGCGATTCCGTTTGTTTAGCTTCTGCTGATGAACGGGTGGTTGTGGGTGCTTGATATCGGGATGCTGTCTTTGTTCCATCATCTGATGCATGGCTTTAAGCCGGTCTTTGGGTTTGACTTGGGCGAGACGCTGTCTCATCTGGTTTCTTTCCTCGGGTGGCATGCTGGCCATCGATTTGAGCAAGGCGGTTCTTCGGCTTTGTTTTTCCTGGACAGAGACTTTTTGCTTCAACCATCCTTCGTAATGATTATGCTCGAGGCTGTTCAGTCTTCGGTTGGGTAGGAAGCCGCCTTTTTCCGGCGAATATGACGCGTGCTGGTCCGCCATGACTTGCTGTACTTGATTATCTTTTTTCATTTCGACAATTCCGTGAAAGGTGTCCGTGTTAACATTTGAACCTTCTTTTTGGACCTCAAAAGCCGTACCTCGCACGCCGCAGACCACACCGCCCGATTCCACCTCGAAGGTAGACTTGCTTTCCGAGAGTTTTTCGACTTCCGAAAGTATTTTTCCTTCAGACAGTTTGAGGTGGCTGATGAAGCCATGGGAAAAATTGGGAATCAGTTGGTCAACTTTGACATCGCTATTGGGAGAAAGATGGAAGAGCGTATTCTCATCCAAAGTTAAAGAGGCTTCAGAATCGTCTTTAGTGAGGACCTCATCGCCCGCTTCCACGGTTTCCTCTTCTTCGGCCGCAATGGGCTGGGTGGAACCTGAGGGGATAATCAAGACAGTTCCTTTGATGTCTTCTAGGACATATTCCAAGGGTTCGGAATCGTCGGTAGGAGCGGGCTGAATTTGAGTGGTAGAGACGCTCTGACTGGGAACGGTTGTTGGGATTTGAAACTCAATGTCAGCGGTAGGTTTTTGCTTGGAACAGGACCAAAGGCACAAAGTCAGGAATATCAGCGATAGAAAGGTTAGCTTTTTCATAGGCTTATTTTATGGACGGCTTGGTTTAAGTCACTAAAAATGTCCAAAGTGAAAAGTTTTCGGAGGGTTAAGGGGAAGGTCGTTTTGTTATATTAAACCGTCGTCCCAGCCGGTTATTTTGAATGTTGAGGTTTTTTTGAAAACAATCTTTTATTTAGCCCTAATCCCAGTTTGGTTATCACTTATTTTTCCCCAAGCCGTTCCAGCCCAAACTAACGAACCCTATTTGACTTCCGCTATTTTTTACGTTTCTGTGGATGACTGGGCGGATATCTGGCTTAACGGCATCCATATTGTTTATCAACAACCCTACACAGACGCCAAAAAGGGAATCGCTCGAATCATTTCCCGCCCTTCTAGTCTTTGTTACTTTAAAAAAGATAACCTTCTTTCCATCGAGGTAGCTGACACCACAATGCCTCCGGTTGGTGAACAAGATGTGGCGGGGATTGCCTATGTTTTAAAGCTCGGTTTTTCGGATGGGACCACCAAAATACTGAGTAGTAGCGAAGCTGAACAACATCGAAGCTTATATATTTCCGATCGGATGATGGGGAATCCTATGAACTGGCAAAGTATGGATTTTAACGACAGCGAAT
>CAWKIY010000155.1:0-7966 GCA_963849245.1 candidate division FCPU426 bacterium
ATGGAAAGACTTTGGTTTATTTGGATAACGCCGCGACCACGCATAAACCTCTGGCGGTCATCGAGGCCTTGGACCGGTACTATAAAGAATATAACTCCAATATTCACCGGGGCTTGCATCTCTTAAGCGAAAAAGCCACGGCGGCCTATGAAGCGGCTCGGGTCAAGGTTCAAAAATTTTTAAACGCCGCGGACTCGAAAGAAATTATCTTCACCCGGGGAGCCACTGAGGGAATTAACCTCGTTGCTCAAACCTGGGGTCGTAAAAATGTTACCGCGGGCGATGAAATCATCATTTCGGCCATGGAACATCATTCCAATATTGTGCCATGGCAGATGCTTTGCGGCGAAAAGGGAGCTCAATTAAAAGTGGCGCCCTTTAACCAAACGGGCGAATTGGTGATCGATGAATTAAAAAAGCTTTTTACGGATAAGACAAAGCTTTTGGCCATTACCCATGTCTCAAACGCCTTAGGCACAGTGAATCCTATCGCTGAAATCATTCAATTTGCCCATAGCCGGGGGGTAAAGGTGCTGGTGGATGGCGCCCAATCCGTTCCTCATGCGGTGGTGGACGTGAAAGCGCTGGATTGCGACTTTTACGTTTTTTCAGGCCATAAAATTTATGGTCCTACGGGTATAGGCGTTCTTTACGGCAAATACGCTTTACTTGACGCGATGCCGCCTTATCAGGGTGGAGGCGACATGATCGCTTCGGTAACTTTTGAGAAGACGACTTACAAGAAACCCCCTTATAAGTTTGAGGCAGGCACTCCCCATATCGCGGGGGTTATTGGCTTGGGCGCGGCTCTCGATTATGTCAGTGCCATTGGATTAGACGCCATCGCCGCCCATGAGCATGAACTTTTAGTTTATGGAATCCAGAAACTTTCCGAAATTAAAGGCCTTCAGATTATTGGGACTGCAAAACACAAAGCAGGGGTCCTATCTTTCACCTTGGGTGAAATTCACCCCCATGACATTGGAACCATTTTGGACCGAGAAGGCGTGGCGATCCGCGCTGGTCATCATTGCGCACAACCCGTCATGGATATTTTTAATATCCCGGCAACAGCCCGGGCTTCTTTTGGTTTGTATAACACCCAGGCTGAAATAGACGCCTTGGTGAAGGCGATTCACAAAGTTTTGGAGGTCTTAGGTTAATGAGTGACTTCAGCGATCTTTATCAAGATTTAATTATCGACCACCAAAAGAATCCCCGTAATTTTGGGGACCTAGCGGGGGCCAACCATCACGCCGACGGGTTTAATCCCTTATGCGGGGATAAAATTTCTGTCGATTTGAAAGTGGATGAAGGCGGCTTGATTCAAGACATTCATTTTAAGGGTTCGGGATGCGCCATCTCCAAAGCTTCCGCCTCCATGATGACAGTGGCTTTGAAAGGCAAAAGAACCGAAGAAGCCGAAAAGATGTTTCATCATTTCCATGACATGGTCATGGGTAAAGGTGATAAGGCCTCGGAAAATTTGGGAAAGTTGAAAGTGTTTGAAGGCGTGAAGGAATACCCTGCCAGGGTTAAGTGCGCTAGTCTGGCTTGGCATACTTTAGAAGCCGCTTTGCACAATGAAAAAGAAATCGTCTCCTCCGACGATGAAACCGGAAGTGAAGCATGAACTACGAACTCTTAACGCTGGTTCGGGATTGTAAGGCGATTACGATTCCTTACGGCACCGACACATTGCTCTTTAAAGACGAGAAAGTTTATTTAACTCAAACCCTGGGCGGAAGTTTCACTGTTCAGCGGGACAATGGACAATTGGTCCGCATTGCTGGAACTGACGCGGATGCTTTGGGTAAAGAGATTCCCGACGAAGCCAAAATTTTTAAGATTAACTACGAAGATCAAGGCCCGATTAACGAAAAGGAACTGGAGGACGGCGTTTGGCAGGCCCTGAAAACCTGCTATGACCCGGAGATTCCGGTCAATATTGTGGAGTTGGGTTTGATTTATGGATGTGTCATCAAAGCCTTGCCTGAAGGCGGTAAAAGAGTGGAAGTCGTCATGACCTTGACCGCTCCCGGTTGCGGGATGTCCACCGTGCTTAAAAATGAGATCGAGGAAAAATTGGGACGGATTAAAGGGGTGCGAGAAGCCTTTGTGGAAGTGACCTTTGAGCCGCCCTGGAATCAATCGCTTATGACCGAAGCCGCCCGGCTTCAATTGGGAATGATGTAACCATTTTTTTCGTTAATTCTGGATGTTATTTTGAGGCCCGGTTTCCCCGGGCCTTTTTTGTTTTAAAGCCTTTAAATCCCAATGGAAAACGAGGGTCCGTGGAAGTCTTGACCGCCTCGTCCTATGATTAAAGCAAGATGAAATGGCCTTATTCCGCTTCCATCGGGTAACGGAAGAGACGATGAAGCGAAGATGACCCGTAAGGTTCGCCGGTTTTAGCGGCGGGTCGCGGGCCAGAAAAGGAGGGCGTAATGGCACCACTATTCTGGTTTCTTTTCATTGGTCTGGGATTGGGTTTAGCGACGGGTTTTTTGAAGCACGATGATTGGCTGGACCGTATCGCTGATTTGGAAATAGGGCTTTTGGGGGCGATTATCGGCGGTATGACCTTTGTGCTGACGGGCAACCATATGCAAGATCCCCTGGGATTCATGGCGGTGGCATTGGTTTCCGCTCTTATGCTGATGGCTCTGTTAAAACGTCTTATTTCCCGGGAACCGAAGACGATGCCTCATTAAGGAATTCGGTTCGGGTTTCTACAAGTTGTTACAAAATAGAGATGGGAACTTTTTGTTCTTAAATATAGAATGATGCCCGCTTCCTCATTTCAACTCTTTTACGGGGCTGCCAGCATGTCTTCCTTCGATTGGAAATTACTTCCACGCCTTATTATCCTTAAAACGATGGGAGTCATTCTCTCTGTTCTTTTTCTAGGTTTAGCGGTGCTTTTTTTAGGTTATTCGGCGATTGCGGTGAGCACCGGAATCAAAGGACGGGATGCCAAGATCGTTTCCATTTCCACCCAAGTGGGGAAATACCGTACGGCTTTTCGCGCGGGAGGATTATTTGACGTTTCAGTGGAAGCGGAAAAACAGAAGTATGAACACGTCTACTCTTTTTATCCCGCTTGGCCGGATGTTTTGTCGCCTTCTCAAGGCGACATGATTAAAGTTTGGCCGGCAAAAAAGCCCCTTGTCGGATCTCCGGAAACGGAAGGATGGGGTTGGTTTATTGTGGGGACTTTTTTAATTCTGGGGTTAGTGATGCTGGAATTCGCCTTTCTTTCCCTGACTATCCACTAAATTCTGTTTAACTCTATTCTAAAATAAGCATTTCATCCCCAAACCCATTTGACCCTGTTCGGCATAAATTTGTGGTGAAAGTTCAATGTTTTGGGATGATTGGATTTTCATTAATTGATTATATCTCTGAACCGCGTTGAATTTTTCCCCCTCGGCGGCATTATGAAAGACCGCTCCAAGTCCTGTTCCGATTTGCGCGGTCAAAAGGCCGGTGATAATCCGGTCTAGCCAATTCACATTAAAAATAACGTTTGGTTTATAGACCAACGCTACGTCCAGCCCCACTGCCAGACCACTGGTTCCAACCATCCATCCGACAAAATCCGTAGTTTGAGCCGTCTGAATAAGTTGGGAGGCCTCTGGATCATGAAGGGGGTAAATGAGGCTTTTGAAATCCTCGTAATGAGAGACTATTTGACCGTTCAACCGGTATTCCATTCCGCCGCCGATTAAACCCAAAAATCCCAAATTGCTTTTGGCTTCGATGGGGAGTTGAAGATTGTTTTGAATCGCTGATTTTTCAATAGTTTCCTGGGCAGAAGCGGCATGGGTTAAAAGTGTTCCGATTAAGGTTATGAAGAGAAGAGGGCGCGTCGATAAATTCATCGCAAAGTTCCTTAATGTTTCAGTTGGTGTGGAGTGTACTGGTTGGCTTGGGTGTTAGCTACGGTCTTTTCCCATAAACTTTGTGTTTTTCAGAACTTTTTACCATCCCTATGAACGGCTTTACTTGCTTCGAAATCTTTTATGGTTGTAGTTTTAACCGAAGGACTCTTTGTTTGGGCCGGATTTCAGGCTTTTTTACACCGAAAAGGTTTCAAAAAAAAGGCCTTTTTCGGTAATATAAAAGCCTTCTTAGGGTGTTGTTCTGGGAAGGGTGTTAAATTTTTTTTAGAGGTTAGTCGAATGGCTCAAGGTACTGTGAAGTGGTTTAAGAATGAAAAAGGTTTTGGATTTATTTCCCAGGACGGTGGCGAAGACGTGTTCGTGCACTTCTCGGCAATCCAGTCCGATGGCTTTAAAACTTTAAACGAAGGTGACCGCGTGGAATTTGAAGTCACCCAAGGCCAAAAAGGTTTACAAGCCCAAAACGTTCGCAAGATCTAATGGTGTTTGTGTTAAAGCCCCTGAGCGATCAGGGGCTTTTTTTTTGCCTTCCATCCGCTTAAATTAATAAAAGCGGACTATACTGGTGGTAGGTAGTCAGGCGTTGCGGGAAAGGGAAGACGGCGTTTTTAGCTTGCGAATAAGGGCTGAATCACTTATTTTCTGAAAACGGTCGGCCCGGGATTTCACACTTTTTAATACCAGGATTTCCAATGGCGCTTTCGTTCCAAGAACTCATCATGACCCTGAACCAATACTGGAGCCGCCAGGGCTGCGTTATTCAACAGCCTTATGATTTAGAAAAAGGCGCCGGCACTTTTAATCCCGCTACTTTCTTCCGTGTTTTAGGCCCAGAACCCTACCACGTCGCTTATGTGGATCCCTGCCGTCGTCCCAAAGACGGCCGCTATGGCGAAAACCCCAACCGCATGCAGCATTATTATCAATATCAAATCATTTTGAAGCCATCTCCTGAAAATATGATCGAGCTTTATTTGGAATGTCTGGAGCAAATCGGTATTCGGCAGGATGAGCATGACATTCGTTTCGTGGAAGACGACTGGGAATCGCCGACCTTGGGAGCCTCCGGCTTGGGCTGGCAGGTTTGGATGGATGGAATTGAGATTACCCAGTTTACTTTTTTTCAAGTCACCGGCGGATTAGAGCTTAAGCCGGTTTCGGGTGAAATTACTTTCGGATTAGAACGTATTGCCACAGTTATTCAAGGGGTCGACAGTGTTTGGGACCTGCACTATGGTGGAAAAGACATCACTTACCGCGATATTTTTCTCCAAAGCGAAAAAGAATTCTCGGCTTTTAACTTTGAACAAGCCAATACCAAGATGCTCTTACGGCATTTTAAAGAATACGAAGGGGAAGTGAGGCGGCTGTTGGAGTTGAAACTGGTGGCTCCGGCTTATGACTATGTCATGAAAGCTTCCCATTCCTTTAATTTATTAGATGCCAGGGGCGCCATTTCGGTGGCGGAACGGACTAACTACATTGCGCGGGTGAGGGGCATGGCCCGCGGTGTGGCGACGGCTTACGTGAAAGAACGGGAAGAATTAGGTTTCCCGCTTTTGAAAAAGTCTTAAAGGGATATGACCTTGGATCATTTAAGTACTTTAAAAGACGCGGTTTTGGAGATCGGATGCGAAGAGCTTCCTTCTTCCTATATACGCCCGGCCATGGATCAGATGGTAGCGGCGGCCGAAACCTCTTTGCGTGAACATCACATTTCCTATCAGCGTCTTTATACCTATTACACCCCCCGACGACTGACGCTCTTTTTTAAAGGGCTTCCCGAAATGCAGCAAGATATGGCGAAAGAAGTGACCGGGCCCTTAGTGACTATCGCTTTCGACGAGCACGGTCTGCCGACCCGGGCGGGTGAGGGTTTTGCCAAGGCTCAGGGCGTTTCAGCGGCTTCTTTAAAGCGTAAACAAACCCCCAAGGGTGAAGTTGTTATTGCCGTAAAGAAGGGAGGGGGGCGGCTGACTTCCGAGATCATGGCAGAGGTTTTCCCTGAG
This sequence comes from candidate division FCPU426 bacterium, assembly GCA_963849245.1. Classification (GTDB taxonomy): domain Bacteria; phylum Oederibacteriota; class Muellerivitia; order Muellerivitales; family Muellerivitaceae; genus CAWKIY01. Next base: position 5,915 of record CAWKIY010000155.1, read on the forward strand.
GTGATCAAGAAAATCCGGTTCCCGAAAGTTCAACGCTGGGGCAACGGCGACTTTTTGTTTGCTCGGCCTATCCGCTGGATTTGCTCGGTTTTTTCTCGCACAGTTATTCCCTTTGAAATCGCCGGTTTATACAGCAGCCGGGATACCTATGGCTTAAGGGCTTTAAAGCAAGGGGCTTTGGATGTGGTGGAAGCCGGTGATTATCTGGAAGTGCTCAAACAATCCGGAGTGATTGCGGACCCCGCTGAGCGCCGCAATACCATTTGGAATAAGGTTCAACAAGCCGCCGCGGAAAAAGGGGCGGTAGTGCCGGATGATCCGGACCTTTTGGATGACGTAAATAATCTAATCGAATCACCTGACGTGATTATTGGTTCTTTTGACCCCAAATATCTCGAGCTGCCTGATCAAGTGATCGTGACGGCGATGCGGGAACACCAAAAATATTTCTCAGTCCGTGACGGGCAAGGTGTTCTTCTTCCTTACTTCATCGGAGTCATTAACGGCACGCCTAAAGATAAGCAGGTCGTGATTCGCTCGAACGAAGCGGTTTTAAAAGCCCGATTGGAAGACGCGAAGTTTTTCATTCAGGAAGACCGAAAGATTTCCATGGAGGAATGGTCACGGAAACTTTCCGGTATTACCTGGCTGGAAGGCATGGGAACCATGGCGGATAAATCCAAACGCCTGGAAAAACTCGCTGGTAAGATCGCCGAAACCTTTAAAGCCTCGAAAGAAACAGTTAAGACGGTGGAAGAAGCAGCTCTCTTGTGCAAGGCCGACTTGGTCACCAATATTATCCGAGAAAAAGAATTCAACAGCTTGCAGGGATATATGGGCGGCTTTTACGCTATTCAAGAAGGCAAGCAGGATGTCGGCGAGGCGATTCAACAGTATTATTGGCCCCGTTTTTCAGGGGACAAACTTCCTGGTACAAAAGAATCTGCCATCTTGAGTGTGTCCGATAAGCTCGACACAATCGTAGGCTGTTTCAAAGCCCGGATTATCCCGACAGGCTCACAAGACCCCTTCGCTTTACGGCGCCAGGCGCTGGGAATCCTTCAAATTATTCTTGAGAATCGCTATGCCGTCGCCTTAGAAGACTTAGTTCATTTGACCCAAAAACAATATGGCGGAAAATCCAAGCCCGCTGAGACGAAAGAGATTGTGGAGTTCCTCAAAGGGCGGTTGCAAACGGTGCTCGAAGCCAAAGGTCTTTCCTATGACGTGATCAACGCCGCTGTCGCGACTGAAACTCCTTCACTGATTGAGATGGTGACTAAGGCAGAGGCCATCCAAAAGCATAAGAACGACGCGGATTTCCAAAAGCTGGTGACGGCCGCGGGACGGGTTCTTCGAATCCTTCCGGATAAAAAAATCTCGGATAAAATCGCGAAGCCCCTATTGAAACTTCAAGAAGAGAAAGATCTTTTCGAAAAAATTCATTTTGCCAAACGTCTCATTGACGAAGAAGACTCTGAAGGCGCCGATTATTACGAGGATGTGATCGGCCATTTAGAGACCTTGATCGAACCGGTGCACGCTTTCTTTGAAAAGGTGATGGTCATGGATAAAAACGCCAAAGTCCGGGCTAACCGCCTGGCCCTTTTGAAACAAGCGGCGGACCTTTTCCTGATTCTCGGTGATTTAAGAAAACTGGTTTACACCGCTGAAAGTTCCTCCGTTTCCCAAGCCTAATCTGTTTTAATTCCCAATAAATAAGCCCGTTTTTATGGTTGTAATGTTTTTTATTGTTACGGGCTTTCGTTGCATTCAAAAGAGGGTTTGCTACAATAAGGCCCCTTTTTAAGAGTCTTTCGTTCAAACCGATTTTGAGAATCGTGCTTTTCAATTCCAGGAGGATGCATCATGCCGAAAGCCGCCAAAAAGAAGTCTTCAAAGTCGAAATCCGCCGCGAAATCCAAAACTAAGAAGTTTGTGTACTTCTTCGGGAACGGCAAAGCCGAAGGCCATGGCACCATGAAGGACGTTTTGGGTGGAAAGGGAGCGGGTTTGGCCGAAATGACCAATGCCGGCGTACCCGTGCCCCCG
>CAWKIY010000156.1:0-15325 GCA_963849245.1 candidate division FCPU426 bacterium
GGCGGCGGGAACGCCGGTGGTAGCGGTGGGAGAAATGGGGATTAAAGATGTGATGGCGTCTGGCAAGGGCGGGCTTATTACAAAACTGAATGAAGATGAATTTACCGAGGCCGTCTACAAAATGCTGACGGATGACGCTTTTTACGCCCAGAAGAAATCTGAAACCATCGCCGAAGCGGATAAATGGTCCTCCACTTCTATGGCGAAACGTATGATCGCGGCTTATGAACAAATTCTTAAAGGTTAGTTTCTTTTTTGCTGTTGTTTTTCTGCCCTTTCGGGCCGGGGCTCAAAGCACGGAATGGACTTTTCTCCCCGCTTCCACAGTTTTTAAACCCCTCATTGCTGATCCCCGGGAGCCTTTAACGGGGATTATCGCTCATCTGGACCAAAGCCGTTATGAAGGTCAGATTGGTTCTGCCATTGAGCTGGTGCGCTACACCCCAGCGGATGAAACCCAATGGGCCTGGGGGCTTTTTGGAGCGGGGTATATTTTGCTGGATGAGGACGGGGCCACCTTTCCGATGAGGGCGGGCGACTGGTATTTCGGGACTTCTTTCAGCCAGACTTCCGGCGCCTTTTCCAACCGACTCGAGTTTTTACATGAGAGCGGCCACTTAGGGGATTCCCTTGAGGGAATTCAAACCCCTATTTTTTTCAGCCGCGAGAACGCGAATTTCACTACTTCTTTCCAACCGGTTGATTTTTTCCGCCTTCACGCGGGGGTGGGGGATTGGCTCGATATTAATCCCTTAGGTGATCCCTTTTTCGCTTCTTTCGGAAGCGAGCTTTATTCTCCTTCTTGGTCGATGGCTGATACTTTTATGCGGGGTTACTTTACCTGTTTCTTCCAATGGAAAGGGGAGGCGGGTGTTTGGAATAAGGAACTGCAGTTGGGTCTCCAGTGGAAAAAAGGAAAAAACTTAGCCAGGGCTTTAAGAATCGCCCTGGTTTATTACGACGGCGACAGCCAATTTGGACAGTTTTACCGCCAGCCGGATGAACATGTCGGGTTAGCCACTTATTTTGATTTCTAGGATTTTCATGAAGCGAATCAGTTTTTTTATACTTCTAGCATGGGTTCTCGGAACGAGCACGGCATTGGCTGAAAGCTGGAACTTCTTACCCTTTGAGCCGCTTTTTCATCCGCTTATCGGGGATTTGCGCGAACCTCATGACGGCATTATCGCCCAACTGGATCAAAATCGGTATGAAGGCGCCATTGGTCAAACCATTGAGCTTTTACAATGGCATCCGGATGACAACAGCCATTGGGGCTGGGGTATTGAGGGGGCTACTTACATCGAATTGGATTCCCTAGGCGCGGCGGTATATCCCGAGCGGGTCAGCGATTGGTATTTAGGAACTTATTTCAGTGAAAGAACGGGTGACTTCTCTCACCGCTTGGAATTTGTCCATGTAAGTTCCCATTTAGGGGACGAATTTTTTGATTCGGTTCCACGGATTATTTACAGCCGAGAAAGCCTACGCTTTACCAGTTCTTATTATTTTTCTGAGTCTTTCCGTCTTTACGCCGGACTCGGTTATTGGACCCATATGTCCCCCGATTCTAATGACAGCCGGATATTCGCTCACCTGGGCGGGGAACTTTATACGCACTTTTTTCCTTTTATCGGCGGGACGGTGGGACGGGGATATTTTACCTACGATGTCAAAGTCAAAGGAGAAGCGGGCGGCGTGGTGAACCAGACCTTTGAAGCGGGTTTACAATGGAAGTTTAATCAGGGAAATTCCCAGTCTATTCGAATGGCGCTTTTGTACTATAACGGCAACAGCGAATATGGTCAGTTTTACACCCAGTCGGAAGATTATTGGGGTCTGGGCATCTTTTTTGATCCCTAAAAAAAGTTAATTTTTTTATTCGAATTTCCTCAAAAGAACTTTTAAAAAATCTTGATTATTTTCCTACAGGTTGTATAGTTCGAAGGAGCAGTCCCCAACCCCTTTACTTTATCCCATAAACCGTTGATGGAGGCAGGATGACCCCCGTAAGTACCCCCGCCACTTCGGATACGGAAACCAGCGTTTCTCCCTTTTTTGAACTCCTTCAGCAGATCCCTCTTGAATGCTACGAAAAAGAACGTTTTATGGAATCGGAAGTCTTAGGCGTGCAGATTTATCCCGAGAAGGGTTTCCTCGTTTTAAGGCTTAAGATGACAACGCCGGTGACTCCCGCCTGTTACGCCAATGTGAGCCAGCATTTAAAAGAAAGTCTGCCGGGCGTGAACCGGGTGGTTTTGGATATTCATTATCCGGTCTCGGCCATTTCACCCGCGGATTACATCGCCGCCCATGAAAAAGATTTTATCTTCTGCCTCACCGAAGAAGCGGAAATCGCTGAAGGCTGGTTTTCCCATTACAAAATTGAGGTGAAAGATTTAAACGTTTCTTTTCAGGTTCCGCACGAGCTCGCCCGCCAGCAGTTGGAACGAAAAGATTGCGCCAAGTTTGTGGCGGAGCTCTTAAAGGTTCGCTGCAGCGCCGAGATCAAGGCGGAGCTGGTCAGCAATGAGGCCATTATGCCGGTGATGCCGGAAGTGGTTGAGGAAAAGCCCGCGGCTTTTGACGCCGCGCCCAAGGCGGCGGTGGCGGTGGTGCTTTACGGCCGCAAGATCGCGGAGGAGCCCCACTCCATGACGGGCATCGAGGAACAAAACGGATTCGTGGCCCAGGGCGAGGTTATCTCTTACGAGCAAATTCAAACCCGCAGCGGCCGCTTTCTTATCAAGATGACCATTACGGACTATAACGATTCCATCGACGTGCGTTTTTTCCACGAGAACGACGGTAAGTTTAAGGGCGGTATCAAGGAACGGGATTGGGTCAAAGTCCGCGGGGATATCCGGCCCGATAAGTATTCTCATGATGAACTGACCCTGACGGCGAAAGACATCATGAAAATCGCAGGCCCCCAGGGCCGGGTGGACAACGCGGCGGAAAAACGGGTGGAGCTCCACTGCCACACCCAAATGAGCCGCATGGACGGTCTCTCCAAAATTGAGCGTCTGATTGAACGGGCCGCCAAGTGGGGACATCCGGCGATCGCCATTACGGACCACGGAGTTGTGCAGGCCTATCCCGAAGCCAAGGCCGCGGCCAAGAAACACGGCATCAAACTAATCTTGGGTATTGAGGGCTATTTAGTCGATGAGTTCAAACGTGAAAAGGGAATGGAAATCTACCACATTATTCTTCTCGTGAAGAATAAGACGGGGCTGAAGAACCTTTATAAGCTCGTCTCAGAAAGCCATATGAAGTATTTCTATAAGAGGCCCTTGATCCCTAAGGCCCTCCTTGAGGAACACCGGGAAGGACTCGTCATCGGTTCGGCTTGTGAACAGGGTGAGGTTTGGCAGCATCTATTACAAAAAGACAAGCCCTTGGATGAAGTAGCGAAGTTTTACGACTACATCGAGATTCAACCCTGCGCTAATAACGAGTTTATGATTCAAAACGGCACGATGAAGAACATGGAAGAGCTGCAAAACCATACCCGAATCATTTATGAGACAGCTAAAAAGCTGGGCAAGACGGTGGTGGCTACTGGGGATTCCCACTTTATTGAGCCCCGGGATGAGGTCTACCGCCGGATTCTCCAGTCCGGAATGGGCTATGGTCTTGAACGCCAGGCGCCCCTTTACTTTAAAACCACGGACGAATTAAAAGAAGATTTCAGCTATTTCGGCGAGGAGATTGCCCATGAGCTGGTTGTGACGGGTCCTCGCAAGGTTTCCGAATTGATCGAGGATGTGGAGCCTTTACCTACCCAAACCCTTTCTCCTAAGTGGGATGGGGCGGATGAAGAGTTACGGAAAATCTCGACCGATGAGGCTCATCGTCTTTACGGAACGCCTCTGCCAGATTTCATTGAAAAGCGGCTTAATAAAGAACTCGACGCCATCATCAACAATAAGTTTTCCACCCTCTATGTTATCGCCATGAAATTGGTTAAGAAGTCCCTTTCCGACGGTTATATCGTCGGAAGCCGGGGTTCGGTGGGGAGTTCCTTTGTGGCTTTCTTGAGCGGTATCACGGAAGTCAATCCCTTACCGCCCCATTGGCGTTGTGAGTCGGGTCATTACCATGAGTTCCCTGAAAATCCCTCGTCAACCGCGGGAGTGGACTTGGCTTCCAAGAATTGCCCCAAGTGCGATGAGCCCATGGGCCAGGACGGATTTAGTATCGCCTTCGAAGTCTTCATGGGTTTCAAGGGCGATAAGATGCCTGACATCGATTTGAACTTCTCGGGCGAGTATCAGCACATCGCCCACAAATATGTGGAAGAGTTATTTGGTAAAGAGCATTGCTTCCGAGCTGGAACCATCTCGGCTGTCCAGGATAGGATCGCTTTCGGTTTCGTGAAAAAATTCGTGGAAGAATCGGGACGAACGGCTCGTAACGCCGAACTTAACCGCTTGGTGAAGGGCTGCTCGGGTGTTTCCAAAACGACCGGCCAGCATCCGGGTGGAATTGTTATTCTTCCCAAAGAGATGGAAATTACGGATGTCTGCCCGGTCCAGTACCCTGCGGATAATAAAGACGGCGATGTCATCACGACCCATTTTGACTATAACAGCATGCATGACTGCTTGGTCAAACTCGACATTCTTGGCCATGACAATCCCACTAGTTTAAAAAGATTGGAAGAAATGACAGGCGTTTCCGCGGTCAAAATCGCCATCAACGATCCCGAAACCATGAGTTTGTTTTCCAGCACCAAAGCGTTGAACTTAAAAGAAAAAATTGATAAAGACTTAGGAACCTTGGGCGTCCCCGAATTCGGCACCAATTTTGCCATGGACATGTTAAGAGACACCAAACCCACGAAGTTTGAGCACTTGGTTCGCCTTTCCGGATTGGCGCATGGAACCGATGTGTGGCTGGGAAACGCCCAGGATCTGATTAAAAAAGGAACCGCCACTCTCTCTTCTGTTATCTCGACCCGCGACGATATGTTGAACGACCTTCGGGGACGCGGTATGGACGAGGCTTTGGCTTTTAAAATTATGGAAGATGTGCGAAAAGGTAAAGGCTTAAAGCCCGAATATGAACAGGCCATGAGCAGCGCCAAGACGCCTCCCTGGTACATTGAAAGCTGCCGGAAGATTAAATATATTTTTCCGAAAGCCCACGCGGTGGCTTACTGCATCATGAGTTTCCGTATCGCTTATTTTAAAGTGCATCAGCCTTTGGCTTTTTACGCGGACTATTTCACCAACAAAGCTTTTGGTTTTGACGCCACGGTGGCTTGCGACGGTATTGGGCGGGTGAAGGACCGTATTAAACTGATCCGCTCGATTGAAAAACCCAGCAACAAAGAGTTAGACGAGGCCTCTGTTTTGGACGTGGTGGAAGAAGCTTACGCCCGGGGATTCAAATTTTGGCCTGTGGACCTTTATCAATCCGACAGCCGCCAATTTAAGATCCGTAAAGTCGATGGAGTGGAAGCCCTGCTGCCTCCTCTCATTGGCTTGCCAGGATTAGGCGAAACAGCTGCCGATTCCATCCTCGATGAACGTAAAAAAGGCGAGTTTGTGACGGTAGAGGACTTGGTGGAGCGGTGTGGCGTGAACAAAAACGTCATTGAAATCCTCAAAGGCCATGGCTGTCTTAAATCCATGCCGGATTCCAAGCAAGTTTCACTCTTTTAGTTTGTCCTTTTTCAAAAATCCTTTATTTTTAGGCCTTTTGGGGGCTTTCCCCTTGCCTTGAGTCTGCCTTTCTGATAAAACATATAAGAATTTAAGGCAATCCCAAAAAGTGGGCCCTTCCCGGCCTGCTTTTTTTTTCTTATGTTGGTGTCAGCAGTGACGAACAAAGTTTGCAGTCCTTTTTGACGGCCGAAAGGCCGTTTGTTGTTTCTAGACCTGGAGCGGATGAATTATGGGGTTCCTGGATGAAGCGAAAAAAGCCCAGCTTCGCGAGATTGCCGAAGCGGTGGCGAAAGACAATTTTCTGGAGCTTTTTGACCTTCGGGTCCGGCCCCAGGGCAAGCAGCTGCTTTTAACGGTGGTTCTGGACAAGAAGAACGGCAAAGTAACCCTGAATGAGTGCTCGATCGTGAGCCGGGAGTTTGAGAAAAGGCTAGATGAGCTGGACCTCATTGAGTCCGCTTATTTACTGGAAGTGTCCTCTCCCGGAATGGACAGGCCTCTTCGGAATCTGGAAGACTGCGAAAGATTTAGGGGCCGACTGGCTCATTTTGTTTTACGTGAGCCGCTGGAAGGGCAGATTAGCCTTCAAGGACGTCTGGGCGGTGTAGTCGAAGGAAAAGTTGAGCTAATAATCGGGAAAGACCGTGCTCTTTGGGTTCCTTTCGCGACGGCGAAAACCGCTCAATTGGTTGTAGAAGTATAAACAAACAGGGGTGTTGTCATGGGTAACGAATTAGCCTTGGTGATGAGCCAATTAGAACACACCAAGCGCATTGACAAGAAAAAGTTAGTCGAGGCCATCCAAGCCGCTTTGTCCTCCGCCGCCAAGAAAATTTACGGCGCGGGTCAGGAAGTGGACGTGGAATTCGACGAGCTCAACTACGAGTTCCGCGCCTATTACTTAAAAGAAGTCGTGGACGCCGTTACCGACGCGAATACCCAACTCATTTTGTCCGAAGCCCGCAAGCTGAAAAGTGACGCGGAACTGGGCGAAGTCATCAAAGTTCATATCCCGACCGAACAGTTCGGCCGTATCGCCGCACAAACCGCTAAGCAAGTTATTGTCCAACGCGTCCAAGACGCCGAACGCCAAAGCGTGTATGACCAGTTCAAAGAAAAAGAGGGTGATCTCATCACGGGGAGCGTTCTTCGCTACGAGAGCCGTAATGTCATCATCTCCCTTGGGGACGCCGAGGCTTTGATGCCCGCGAAAGAACAAGTGCCCCGGGAACGCTACGCGACCGGCGAGCGCATGAAGTTCTTGGTTTTGGAAGTTCGTAAAACCGTGAAAGGTCCGGCCATCATTGTCAGCCGGGCTCATCCGAATCTGGTCCGTAAATTATTCGAATTGGAAGTTCCTGAAATTTATGAAGGCAACGTCAAAATCGAGAGCGTGGCCCGTGAAGCGGGAGCCCGCACCAAGATTTCCGTTCGTTCCATGGGCGACGACCGAATTGACGCCGTGGGCGCCTGCGTGGGTGTAAAGGGTATCCGGGTTCAGAACATCGTTGATGAAATTCGCGGCGAGAAAGTGGACATTGTCCGCTGGGATGTGGAACCCCACACCTATCTGGCGAATTCGCTCTCTCCGGCGAAAATTGCCAGGATTGTTTTCCACGCGGAAACTTCCTCGGCGGAAGTCATTGTGCCGAACGATCAGCTATCACTGGCGATCGGCAAAAAAGGGCAAAATGCCCGGCTTGCCGCGCGGTTGACCGGCATTAAGATTGAAATTAAAAACGAGGAACAGCACGCTCAGGAAGAAAGAGTCCGCATGGACGCCCATTTCCAGGAAGTTCCCGAAGAAACCTCCTCGGAATTCGCGGACGCAAATATTGAGGCTCCTTCCACTGAAGCGGCTGCAAATATGACCGACGAAGAGAAAAAAACGGCACCCCCCGATGAAATTGACGAAGGCTCCGTTACGGGGGATGTTCCGATGATGCCCGAACTCAATAAGGATCAGGCCGGACTTCCGACCATTCCGCCCTCTCCGGAAGTTTCTTCCGGCGCGGTAAATGAAGGGGAGGAAAACTAAGCGCTTATGAGCAAACGTCTTTTTGAATTCGCCAAAGAACTCGGGTTGCCCAGTAAAGAGATACTGGAACGCTGTAAGAAGCTGGGGTTTGCCATTCCCAGCCAGTTGACGGTGGTTGATGAGAAAATCCAATCGGAAGTCCGTAAGGACCTCGGTATGGCTGATTTGGTTTCCGTCGCCGCCAGTTCCGCGCCTCCCGCCCCGGCGGTGAAAGCGGGCTCCACGACGCCTTCGGTTTCTCCCGCTTCCATTAATCGTCTCGCGGCTAAAACATCAAATTCTTTAAATTCGCCTACGGCTACTTTTCCAGCGCCAGCTAAGCAGGCTCCTCGGCCCACAGCCCCCCGGCCCGCGACCGCTCCCCGTAAGAACTTTTCCTCAAAGCCCATGCCCTCGAAAACAGGCGGTCATGGTTTAGCGGCTGGACGTCCGAAGAATGTCGCCGCGATGAAGGCGCAAGCCGCCGCGGAGGAAAAACAGAAAGTCCAAGAGTTGAATGAAGATGGGACGCCTGTCGCCCCTAAGGTTTTGACCAAGATTAAGGTTACTGAAGGCATTACGGTCGCGGAGCTAGCCCAGAAACTGAGCGTTAAAGCGGGTGTTCTGATTAAAGAAATGCTCGATTTGAAAATCCTGGCGACCATCAACCAACGTCTGGACATGACGGTGGCCGAAACTTTAGCCTCCGCCCATGACGCGGAAGTCGAAGTGGTTCCTCTGTACGGCGCGGAAATGTTCCAGGAAGCGGCGGATGATCCGAAAGATATGATCTCCCGTCCTCCCGTTGTCACCATCATGGGTCACGTTGACCATGGAAAAACCTTATTGCTCGACGCGATTCGTAAAACCAAAGTAGCCGAGGGCGAAGCGGGCGGTATTACCCAGCATATCGGCGCTTATCAGGTTCAGCATGAAAAGGGAATGATCACCTTCCTGGATACTCCGGGTCATGAAGCCTTCACCTTGATGCGCGCCCGCGGCGCGAAAGCCACGGACATCGTGGTTCTGGTCGTGGCGGCGGATGACGGCGTGATGCCCCAAACCCTGGAAGCGATCGATCACGCGAAGGAAGCGAAAGTACCCATCATTGTGGCTATCAACAAAATCGACAAGCCGGAAGCCAATCCGGACAGGGTGAAAACCCAAGTCGCTGAAAGAGGGCTGGTGCCTGAAGAATGGGGAGGCCAGACTATTTTCGTGGAAGTGTCGGCTAAGAAGCGCATGAACCTGGAAAAGCTTTTGGAAATGATTCTTCTTCAAGCGGAAGTTTTGGAACTTAAGGCTAATCCGACAGGGACGCCCAAAGGCGTTGTTTTGGAAGCCCGTTTGGATAAAGGCCGTGGAACGGTCGCGACGTTGCTGGTGGAAAAGGGAACTCTGAAAGTCGGGGACAACCTTTTGGCCGGCAGCACTTATGGCCGCGTGAAAGCGATGCAGGACGATTTGGGCAAGCCTGTTAAAAGCGCCGGACCCGCGACCCCGGTTGAAGTCTTGGGTTTAAGCGCGGTACCCCAGGCCGGAGACGTGTTTTATGTCGTAGATGATCCCAAAATCGCCCGTGAGATTTCCACCCGCCGTATGGAAGCCCAAAAAGATAACCGCCTCGTGGGCGCCATGAAGCATATCACCCTCGACAACCTCTTTGAGCAGATCAAAGAAGGGCAGATTAAAGAATTGAAGGTCATTGTGAAGGGCGACGTTCAAGGGTCGGTGGAAGCTCTGCGCCAGTCTTTGGAAAAGCTCTCGACCGAGAAGGTCATTTTGCGGGTTATTCATAGCGCCACGGGTAATATCGTCAATTCCGATATTCTTCTGGCCTCCGCTTCGAACGCCATCGTAGTAGGCTTTAATGTGAAACTCGACTCCAACGGTAAAGCGACGGCGGAAAAAGAAGATGTGGATGTCCGGGTTTATAAGATCATCTATGACGCGGTGGAAGACGTCCGCAAGGCCATGGAAGGCCTTTTGGAGCCTACTTACCGCCAGGTCGTGATCGGCAGAGCCGAAGTGCGCCAATTGTTCAAGACGCCCAAGGGAACCATCGCCGGTTCCATGGTGCTTTCTGGAAAACTAACCAGCAAGGCCAAGGTCAAGGTTTTCCGCGGCGACGAGATGCTTTACGAAGGCGCTTTGACCTCTTTGAGACGGTTCAAAGATGATGTCAAGGAAGTGGCCACCAATTACGAATGCGGAATCGGCGTGGAAGGTTTTGACGACCTTCAAGTCGGGGACCAATTGGAAGCTTATATTCTGGAAGCGGTCGCCCAAAAGCTAGTCGATTAATATTCGTTTAATTTCGAACCCCCCGGCTTCCGGCCTAAGGCCGGAAGCCGGGGGTTCCAACCAATTGACGTGAAAGTTTCGAAGAGGGTTTAAGATGAGTTTTAAACGAGCCGAACGGGTATCCGAAGCCATTAAACGAGAAGTTGGTGAAATGCTGATCACCGGGATTAAAGACCCGGGAGTCCATTTTGTCACGGTGACCACCGTTGATACGGCGGATGATTTAAGAAACGCTACCATTTATGTTTCCGTGATGGGCGACGAACAAACCCGGACTGAAACCATGAAGGGCCTGGAGCGGGCCAAGGGCTATATCCGAAAAGAACTGGGCGCGAGACTTCAACTGCGCTACAACCCGGCGATCCACTTTCGGCTGGATGAATCCCTCGACCACGCGATCAAGATCCGCACGATTCTAAACCAAATCAAATCTGAGGAAAAACCCAAAGATGAAGCTGAAGACTAAGGGCGCTTCCAAAGCCTCGTCGAAAATTTCCGATATCGTTAAACTCATTAAGTCCAAGAAATCTTTTGTTCTTACCACTCATGTCAATCCCGATGGCGATGGGTTAGGCGCCCAGTCCGCCCTTTATTCCGCCCTGCGCAAATTGGGAAAAAAAGTAACCATCGTTAATCACGACCCCCTGCCTAAACACTACAAGTTTTTGCCTTTCGCGGCGGGTTACCAGGTTTCGGATATTATCCCTGCCCACGAGGTTTGTTTTGTACTGGACGCGGGTGATTTTTCTCGGATCCGCGAAGGGGTCAAGCGGGAAGAGTTTTCCATCTTGGTTAATATCGACCACCATTTTTCCAACGACTATTACGGGGATTATAATCTCGTCGATCCCAAGGCCGCCGCCACGGGTGAAGTGGTCTATGACCTCATCAAGGCCCTGAAGGTTAAAATCGACAAAGGGATCGCTGAGAGCGTTTATACCTCCATCGTGACTGACACGGGGGGCTTTCGCCATTCCAACACCACTCCCAGTGTTTTGCGGTTAGCCGCCGAACTAATGGAATCGGGAGCGGACGGCGCCCGGGTGAACGAGAAGATTTTTTCCGGCATCAGCAAAGAAGCCATGGAGCTCATGCGATTATCCCTCGGGCAAATTCAGCTTCATAACGACGGGCAGATCGGAACGATGACTCTTAGCGGGTCGGATCTTTTAAAATCCGGCGCAGAAGATGAAGACACGGAAAACCTGATTAACTATGTGCGTAAAATTGAGACGGTCAAAATCGCGGTTTTTCTGAAGGAAAGACCGGACAGGCAAATCAAACTTTCCTTGCGTTCCTCCCAAACGAATATCAATGTGGCTTCTATCGCGGCCCGCTTCGGCGGCGGCGGACACGCTTACGCGGCGGGAGCAGTCATGCCGGGACCTCTCTCCCAAGCGCTTGAAGAGGTCTTAAAAGTCTGTAAAACCTTTTTGAAGTAAGGTTTAAATCCCCGTTTCTTTGTAGGATGTTCCCATGCCCACTCCCATGAACGGCGTTTTAAATTTCCGAAAATCTTCCTCGATGACCTCTCATGACGTGGTTTCCATCGCCCGCCGTCTTTTACAAGAAAAACAAATCGGACATTTAGGCACTTTAGACCCATTGGCCACCGGAGTTTTACCCTTAGCGGTGGGAATCGCTACCCGTTTTGTCGAGTACGCCTCCTTCTTTAAAACCTACAAAACTACCTGCCTTTTGGGAAGAGCCACCGATAGCGGCGACGTCACAGGGATAACGACTGCTGAGGCTTCAGTTTCGGGTTTGACCGAGGAAAAGGTAAAGGCCGCTGTCCTCCAGCTTCAAAAAATCGCCGAACAAGTCCCCCCCATGGTTTCAGCGGTCAAAAGCGGGGGGCAGAAACTTTATGAGTTGGCCCGCAAGGGTATCACGGTGGAACGCAAAGCCCGGCCGATTCAATTAGAGAAAATCGAGGTTCTGGGAATGGAACTGCCCCGGGTGACTTTTCGGGTGACCTGTTCCCCGGGAACCTATATCCGGGTTCTTTGCCAAAGCTTAGGCGAGGCGCTGGGCGTGGGCGGCTGCATGGAAACCCTGGAGCGGGAAAGTGTGGGCCCGTTTGATTTAAAGGATTCCCTGACGTTTGAGGAGGTTCGAACGAGAATCGAACAAAAAAACGAATTGGGGTTATTGCTTCCCGCCAGTCTTCTGGTAAAACATTTGCCGGAAGTCCGGTTAAGCGGGGAAGAACTCTTCGCCCTTTGCCAGGGGAAGAAGCTTCCAACCGACTTAACTTTTTTAGGTCCCGTGCGGATACTCAATGAGGTCAGCCGTCTTTGCGCGATCGCGGAAGTGCGGCTGGAGGATAAAGTGTTGAAACCGAATAAAGTTTTTGGAGTGGAAGGAATTCTCTAAAAGCAATTTTGAATTCTGAGTTTTGAATTTTTAAATAAAACCTGGATTATTGAGGAAGCTGTGAAAAATAAGAAACCTATTGTATTGACCATTGGGGTTTTTGACGGGGTCCATTTGGGCCACCAGGCGCTTTTGCGGGAAACCGCCCGTTTAGCCAAAAAGCTGAAGGCGGTTCCCGGTGCCCTGACCTTTCAAGACCATCCTGTCCACGTATTGAGCGGCGGATCGCGGATACCCTTTTTGCTTCCCCGGTTGGAGACTTTCAAGATTCTTAAAAAGAAGGGAGCTTATGAGGTTCACGCCCTTCAATTTACTAAGACTTTTTCCCGGAAAACGCCGGAACAGTTTGTTCAATGGCTCGAAACAAAAGGCCGGGTCAAGGGAATCGTGGTAGGTGAAAATTTTCGATTTGGGCAAGGGGCTCAAGGCGACGTCAAACTGCTAACCGCTTTAGGTAAAAAGCATGGATTTGAGGTAAAGACCGTAAAGCCGGTTAAGGTTCAAGGCCGGGTAGTTTCTTCCAGCCGGATTCGAGCCTTGTTAGCTGAGGGGAAAACCGCACTGGCGAATAGGATGTTAGGCCGCCCTTACTCCATCGAGGGGCAGGTGGTTCACGGCAAGCACCTGGGACATAAGATTGGGTTTCCCACCGCCAATCTTCACGCGATTAAAAATTTCCTTCCCAAAGACGGTGTGTATGCCTGCGCGGTTCAATTGGGATCCAAATTTTACCGGGCAGGAATGAACTTAGGAAAAAGGCCGACCTTTCAAGAAGACGATCATCACCGTCAGGCGGAGGTCCATCTTCTTCACTATTACGGACAGCTTTACGGCAAGAGGATGAAGGTTCATCTGATAAACTATTTAAGGCCCGAGAAGAAATTCCCCTCTTCTGCCGCTTTAGTGAAGCAGATCAAAAAAGACCTGAAACAAGTTCAAAGAGTTTCTTTCCAAGGGCTCAAATCCATTTGAATTCCTTGATTTTCCTCCGTTTTGCCGGGGGTTATCTCCTTTACACCCCTTCGGCTTAACCCTAAAATACCCCCCTTGCTTGGAGACCTTTTCAAGAAGCTTAGGTTTCTAAAAGCAGGGGCAAGGCGATGATCCTTCACTTGGCATCCGTTCACTCTAACGGCCGCTCGGTTTCAGGGGAGCCCGTCCAAAAAAATATATTTGAGGAGATTTAAAATGCTGACTAAAGAAAAAAGAACACAGTTGATTCAAGATTTTAAGCAAAAAGAAGGAGACACTGGGTCTCCGGAAGTTCAAGTCGCCCTAGTCACCGAACGCATCAAGTACTTAACGGAACATTTCAAATCCCACCCCAAGGACCATGCTTCCCGCCGCGGACTTTTGCAGTTAGTCGGCCAACGGCGCCGGCTCCTGGACTATTTGAAAAAGAACGACGTGAAGCGTTATGCCTCGCTTCTTGATCGTTTGGGCCTTCGCAAATAACTCTACAGTACCCCAGACGCTAAAAATTCAAGGAGGAACATTTAATGGAACGTGTCAATTGCGCGCTTGCTCATACAACGCTGTCATTTGAAACCGGCCGTATGGCCAAACAAGCCGACGGGTCAATCTTGGCCCAATTCGGTGAGACGGTTGTTTTAGTCGCGGTCGTGGGTGCGAAAGAACCCATGCCGGGCAAGGATTTCTTTCCCTTGACCGTCGAGTACCGCGAGAGATCCTCTTCCGCCGGACGTATTCCGGGCGGCTGGTTCAAACGTGAAGGCCGTCCCCGGACGAAAGAAACCCTGACGTCCCGTCTCATCGACCGTCCTATCCGTCCCTTGTTTCCGGACGGTTTCTTCAACGAAGTCCAGCTTCACGCCACCGTCATTTCTTCCGACCAGGAAAATGACTCGGACGTCCTGGCCGTTTCCGCCGCCTCCGCGGCTTTGGCGGTTTCGGATATCCCGGTGGCCGACAAGTTCGGCTGCGTGCGCATCGGCCGGGTGAACGGCGATTTGGTCGTCAACCCTACCTTCAAACAACGGGAAGAGTGACCTTCCGCGCCGCTGGCACCTTGGTTCCCTTCAAGGGCACCTACGGCTCGTCCAACAGCATCACGTTCTCCGGCTACATTGAGTCTCTCACCCCGGGATGGACGTTGGAAAAGACCGCCACGCTGGACGTCAAAATCCAGATCAGTGGTCCCAAGGTTTACGCCTAAAGATATCGGGGCGGGAACGCCCCAGAGGTTTTGCTTACGCACAGAGTGTCGGAGGAATTAGATGGTTAAGAAAGAGAACGTCGTCAAGTCGCAGGTCATCGACCACTTCACGCTAGTCGTCCTCAACGAGGATGGTACGGAGCGCGAACTGAAGCTCGTCTACACCTACCGGGCGATTGCCAAGATTGAAGATGCGATCGGCAAGGACCTAAAGAAGTGGGAAGACTGGCAGAACCTTTCCTCTGGTAAGGACTTCCCGACAATCGTATGGGGCGGCCTAGACAAGTACCACCCGAGAATCACTCTCGATGAAGTCTGCGATTTTCTCAATCCCGAAGCCCAGGACCTACTCAAAGTGGAAATTTCCAAGCTCATGTTCCCCGGCTGGGCAGAAGCATACGAAAAGCTGAAGCAGCAACGCGACAAGGGTGAATCAGAAGTCCCAAACGAACAGACGGCGACTTCGACTACATAGAGTTGCCGCCCGACAACTGGACCGATTTGTGGGCAATCGCCTGTTACAACTTCCGTCTTGATTGGGAAGAGTTTGCTGAGTGTACGCCCAAGATGTATCGCGCTTTGTTCAACAGGTACCACATCGGCATTCGCCATTTGCGCTATGCCAATGCTCTGACCACGGCTGCGGTCTACAACAGCAATCGCTCGAAAGCGGATGATCCTATTGTCGAGGCGTTTGCCTTTGTGGCAACCGAAGAAGAAGCGGCGCGGAAGGCAAGACGTAAGCCGTTCCGCGAATACGTAAACAAGGCTCTCTCT